>JBBPZA010000001.1:0-3929 GCA_038199375.1 Solirubrobacterales bacterium
GCGGTCGAGGATCGCGTCGCCGGCCTGGACACCGGCGCCGACGACTACCTGGTCAAGCCCTTCTCGTTCGCCGAGCTGCTCGCCCGGCTGCGCGCGCTCGTCCGGCGCGGGCCGGTGGAGCGCCCGGCGGTGCTCTGCGCCGGCGACCTCCATCTCGACCCGGCCACCCGCCGCGTCTGGCGGGGGGCGACCGACATCGGGCTCTCGACCAAGGAGTTCGCATTGCTCGAGACCTTCATGCGCCGCCCGGGCCAGGTGCTCGACCGCTTCGCGCTCCTCGAGCACGCATGGGACTACGAGTACGAGAACCGCTCCAACGTGGTCGACGTCTATATCCGCTACCTGCGCGAGAAGATCGACCGTCCCTTCGAGGTCGAGTCGCTGGAGACCGTTCGCGGCGCGGGCTACCGGCTCCGGGCCGACGGAGGCCGCGGGACGGTGTGACAGCCCGGCCGGGGCCGAGCCGTCACACCTGTCAGGCCGCAGACGGGTCGCCGCCCCGCTTACCGGCCGTCGTTCTGCTCCGGGCCCTCGCCCTTCTCGGCGCCCTCGCCCTTCTCGCCGGCATCGCCCTTCTCGCCGGCATCGCCCTTCTCGCCGGCATCGCCCTTCTCGCCGGCATCGCCCTTCTCGGCGCCGTCGCTCGCCTCGCCGTCGTCGTCAACGACGACGAGCCGGTAGCGCTCGTCGAGGCGGACGTCGACGGTCTTCCCGTCGGTACGGGTGACCTCGACCTCCCAGGTCGCGCCCTTCTCGCCGTCGCGCTCGACGGCGTTGGCCGTGCCGCCTTCGGTTATCCGCAGCGCCGCCGCGGTGGCGCGGTCCGCGCCGGGGCCCGTCGCGCTGCCCTCGTCCGACCTCTCACCGCCGGTGACCGCACCGGCCACTCCGGCGCCTCCGGCGGCGAGCGCGAGAACGCCCGCTCCGATGATCAGGTACTTGCGTCGCATGCTCTGACTTCCTTTCGTGTCGAGGTCACAATCGCAGTCAGCAGGTATAGGGAACAGCGATGAGACGAGCGTGAGCCGCCGCAATGGCCGGGTCGATCAATCCCCGGGGACCGCGATCCACACGTCCGCGCCGTGCTCTCGCCGGTTCTCCGCCCCTGTCGACCCCTCGTGGGCGAGAGCTATCGCCTCGACGATGGCCAGGCCGAGTCCGGCCCCGCCTCCACGCGATCGCGCGGGATCGGCGCGCGTGAAGCGCTCGAAGGCGACCGGAAGCAGCGCGTCCGGGAAGCCCTCGCCGTCGTCGCGGACGTGCAGCTCAACACACGCCGCGCGGCGCAGCGCGCCGAGCTCGATCGATCGCCCACCGTGGCGCAGGGCGTTGTCGACGAGGTTGCCCAGCGCCTGCTCGAGGCGCAGCGCGTCGCCGTCGAGCGCCAATCCGGGCGGAGCATCGACGGAGATCGCCTTCCCGGCGTCTCCCGCACGCCGTGCGAAGCGCTCGGCGACGGAGACGAGCAGGTCCCCGACGTCGACCGATCCTGCTCGGAGGGGCAGGCAACCCTGGTCCGATCGGGCGATGACGAGCAGATCCTCGGCGAGCTGGGAGAGTCGGTCGGTCTCCTCCGCCGCCGAGCGCACGGTCTCTTCCAGCTCTCCGGCACTGCGCTTCTGGCGTAGCGCGAGCTCGAGCTCGGTCTTGAGGATCGCGAGCGGAGTACGGAGCTCGTGACTTGCGTCCGCGACGAAGCCGCGTTCGCGCTGAAAGGCCGCCTCGAGGCGGTCGAGCATCCCGTTGAGCGTCTCCCCCAGGCGCGCGATCTCGTCCCGCGTCGCCGGGACGGGGAGCCGCTCGCCCATCTCGGCCGCCTGGATCTCGCCGGCCCGCCGGCGCATCACCTCAACCGGACGCAGCGCTCCCGCCGCCACCCCGTAGCCCGCCAGCGAGGCGAGGAGCAGCGCGGCGAGGCCGCCGACCAGCAGCAGTGCACCGAGGCTGGCCAGCGCCTCCCGCCGGTCGTCGACGGCCGCCCCGACGACCACTACGAGGTCGCGGCCCCGGGCGCGCACGGGCGTCGCGAGCAGGCGAACGGGCTCGTCGCCGCCGGGCGCGCTCTCGCGTTCCACGACCAGCGTCGCGCGGCCGGCGCGGCGGGCCTGGGTCCGCGTGAGCAGCGGCTGGGAGCGCAGCACAGGCGCGGCATCGACCACGCGCCCTTCGGGATCGAGGACCTGCGCCAGGCTCTCCCCCTGCTCGGTCAGCGGGCTTCGACGCGCGGCGGCGAAGTCGGGATCGGCTCCCTGCACGAGCGCGGTGACGTCGCCGGCACGCGACCGGAGCCCCTGGTCGATCGTCGCGTCGAGCTCTGAGCCCAGCCTCAGGTAGACGAACAGGCCCGTGGCAAGGAGGACCACCGCCATGGCGCCCGCGAAGGCGGCGGTCAGGCGCAGCCGTACCGGCATTCGGGTCACGAGCGAGGGCACGCCATCGAAGCATGCCTGCTTATCGGCCGCGGATGAGAAGCAGGTGAGCGCCCACGGCGCCGCGCGCGAGGCTCAGACCGCTACGGGGAGCGGCGGCGCCGTCAGCCTCGACGCAGCGAGACCAAGCGGTACGTGTGGGCGCCGGTGACCATCGTGAGCTGCATCAGGTACACGGCGATCCCGTTCATCAGGAAGCGCTCGGGGAGGATCCGCTGGGCGGTTTTCGCCATCCGCGGAAAGCCGAGGATGGCTCGGGCGATCCGCTCCAGCCGGCGCACGGTAGGCAGAACCTGGCGCGTCAAATCACGGTTTTCGACCACCTCGAAGCCCGCGTCGACGGCCGTGGCGAGCCACTCGTCGATTACCCACGCCCTACCCACCGACATCGCCTGCTCCGCGGCCGCTCCGGCGCGCTTGACGATCGGGGGAGACGTCGAGAAGCTCTTCGTGCGATACCCGTCGATCACGACGAAGACCCCACCCGGGCGCAGCACCCGCCGCGCCTCGCGGAGCGCGCTTTGCAGGTCGGTCGCGTGGCAGAGGCTCTCGACGACGAACACGATGTCGAAGCTTTCATCCTCGAAGGCAAGGCGGTGAAAGTCGCCCTCCGTGAAGCTCGCGTTCGGCATGTCCTTGGCCCTGGCCTGCGCTGCGGCGACGTGCGAGGCGACCAGATCGACACCCGTGAAGGAGATGCGCGGATGGCGCTGGGCGAGGTAGCGGAGGTTGAAGCCCCTCCCCGCCGCGAGCTCGAGAACCCTCTCGGTCTCGGGGCCGATGAGGCGCTCGACCTCCCGCGCCTGCCCGTGATAGTCGCCCTTCTGGAACTCGCCGTCGGGACTGAGGGCCAGGTGCATGGCCCCCTCGCGGGAGTGAAAGATCCAGTAGGCCCAGCGACTCTGCTCGTAGTAGCAGGCGATCTCGCCTTCTTCCTCGCCTCGACCTTCGAGCAGACGCAGGTCGAACACCTGCCCGAGGGTGGCCAGACGCTCGGCGAGCTCCTCTTCGACTGAGACCTTCATTGCGGCCCCTTCAGGTGCCGTCGTCGAACTCCGGCGGCGGACCGGTCGTGTAGGAGCCACCGAAGGAGCTGACCGAGGGATAGGGGTTGACGACCAGCGGATCGGTCCCGCGACGCTTGGGCTTCTTTGGGGTGGCGGTGAGCTCGATCGAGGTCTCCGCCGGGCGCGCCTCGTAGGAGGGCGGGTCGTCTGCGTCGGCGGCGTCGGGGTCGATGCCCTCCAGCCACTGCTCCACCCCCTCCGCGACGGTATCCCAGGTCTCCGGGGCGACGTCCGTAGGGCTCGACGTCGATCCGCCCTGCGCCTGCGAGGGGTCGATCCCTATGGTGAGGAAGAACAGTCGGTTCTTCACGCGCGCCTCCAGCTCGTTGGCTGCGGCGCGGTGCCACTGGTCCAGCAGGTCGTCGCTCATCGGTCTCCGGTTGCTCGTTTGCGCTGAAGGGTAGGGAGACAATCCCTCCATGCCCGCGCTGCC
>JBBPZA010000002.1:0-19056 GCA_038199375.1 Solirubrobacterales bacterium
CGAGGAGCCGACAGCAGCGGCTCGACGAGCTCCCACTGCGCGTCGGTCAGATCAGATGGATACCGCCCCTTGATTGACATAACCGAGGGCTTCCACCCTGCCACACCCAAATCCTGCCCTACATCTCAAACACGTTCTAAGGGAGGTCTCTGAACTATCCCTGACAGCTCAAGGGCGGCGCCCGCGGCTCAACTTCCGGTGCCCGCCGGCCGAGAGGATGGGCGATGAGCACGAGCCTGCTCCAGCGGGCAATCGTCGTCGTGCTGGTCTGCGCGACGATCGCCGCGGCCGTGGCGGCCTTCCTCGTGCCCCGTCACGGCCTGGACTCACGCCGCTCGAACCGAGTGGTGGAGGCGCGCCACCGTATCGCCGACGCCCTGCGACGCAGGGCCTACTACCTCGAGGACGTCGCCGACCCTGGTCGGCGTCCACGACGACGCCGACGTGAACGAGTTCTCGCGCTACGCCCGCGTCCGCGGCCGCGACGAGCAGGCGGTCGTGGCCGTGCAGTGGATTCGCCGCTCCCCCGACGGTCGCCTCGAGCCCCCTCGCGACGTCGGCCCCGAGCCTGTGCTCGCGGCGCCGGGACGCGACAACGACACGCTCGCGAACGCGGCTGCGCAGCGGGCGGCCGTACGTGCGATCGGGGTCGCCTCGCTGCGCAAGAGGGTCGCTCACCGCCCGGTGGTGCGTTCGGTGGCGCCTGGAGGCGGATAGCATCGCCCGCGGGCAAGAGCTCGATCTCGTCACCGGGCCCGATGCCGTACTCGTCGGCGATCGCCTTGGGGATCATCACCTGCCGCTTGCTCGTCACGCGGGCCAGGTCCTTACCGTACGTGGCAGCGCTCGTTGACCCGAACGTCCTCGTCTACCGCTTCGACCCGCGCTTTCGCGACACGGGGCCGCCGGGTCGCCCAGGTCGACGCGCACGGGGACCGTGCTTCGGTCGTAGCCGATCGCATCGAAGCCCGTCCCGCCGTCGAAGACATCGGAAGAGCGCGGGCTCTCGTCCGCGACAAAGAAGTCGTCGCCGCCCTCGCCGCGCAGCTCGTCCGCGCCGGCGCCTCCATCAAGCGTCTCAGGCCCGTCCCCAGCGGAGACGCGGTCGTTCCCAGGCCCGCCAGTGATCCGCGTCTCGCCGCCCTGGCCTCCGGAGCGTCCGCCAATCGATCCGGCGACGGAGAGCGCGTCGTCTCCGTCTCCCAGATCGACGATCGCTCGGATGAACGGAAGCCCCGCCGGCGGCGAGCACGACGCCGCCCGGGCGTCGATCGCCTTGCAACCCTGGCCGACCGTAAGGGGAGCGCCGACTTCCCTGACCGTGAACGTAGCTCCGGTCTTGGGGACCGTCACGAGGTTGGCTTCGCCGGGAGTGGCGCGGAGCTCGAGCGATGTGCCCCCTTCGTAGTAATGTACCGGCAAGCGCCCGCGCAGAACTGGTGAGGCGCGAGGCTCACCTCGCCGGCCGATACGGCCGGCGGCGACGCGAGCACGAGCACCGCGACGACGATCGATCCAGTCGAGAGGCGCAGGAAGCGAGCCATGGTCGCTCCGTGGAACGGCTGCGCCACGCCGTTGTTGCGCGTCAGGCCCCTGCCGCCGCGCGGCTGAGCGTGTTGACGAAGTCCTCGAGTTGGCGGGTCGTCCAGCACTCGAAGACCTCGCAGTGGCGCTGGTAGGCGGCGATCACCGAGTCGCCGTAGTTCCAGTAGAGGCGCGGCTCGGGGTTGAGCCAGTAGGTGCGGCCGGCGCGCTGGGCGATCTGGGCGAAGACCTCGTCCTTGGGGTCGCGACCGTTGGTGCGGGCGTCGCCGAGGACGATGACCGTCGCGCGGGGGTGGAGGTCGTCCTCTGCCTGCGCCAGGAACTCGGTCCACACGCGGCCGTAGTCGGTGTAGCCCGAGACGTCGGCGACCCCGGCGTCGCGGCCGATCGCCTCGGCCACCGCGCTGAAGGAGCGCTCGCGCTCGAAGACGTCGGTGACCTCGGAGACCCGCTCGATGAACACCCATGAGCGCAGCTTGCGAAACGCGTCGTGGAGGGCGTGCAGGACCGAGAGGAAGAACACCGAGGCCGAGGTCACGCTCGTCGAGACGTCGCACAGGACGTAGATCTCCGGGCGCCGGGGGCGATGCGGGCGGTACTTGAGTACCACGGGAACGCCGCCCGTCTGGAGCGATGCCCGCATGGTGCGCCGGAAGTCGACGTGCGCGTGGCGCTTTCGCCCGCGCTGCTCGCGGCCCTGGGTGGCCAGGCGGCGCTTGAGCTGGGCCACGACGCGGTGGACCGCCGCGAGGTCCTGGAGGGGGCCGCTGGGCAGCGCGCGGTCGAGCTCGTTGAGCGGGCGGGCGGCGGGCAGGCGCCTGGTCCGCTCGATCTGGTCGCGCTCGAGCTCGCGGCGCAGGTGGGCCTCGAACGCGCGCAGCGCCTCGCGGGGGAGCCCCTCCGTGTCGCCGCGCGCGATCCCGTCTGGTTGGGGCCGGGAGGAGGCCTCGGAGCGCAGCGCGAGCGCGCGGCGGATTCTCTGCACGTCGACCCCGATCACCCCCGATCTCTCGCCCCGGCGCCCGAAGGCGGCGATGGCAAGCCGGGCCAGGTCGCGCATCGCGCCCTCGTCGCCCTGGCGGACAGCGGCTGCGATGCGCTCGCGCAGCTGCTCGAGGTCGATCTCGGCGGCCGTTTCGGGCGGCGTCTCACCCTCGCTCTCGGTCACCTCCTTGCGGATCGCCTGCTCCTCGGCCGCCCGGAAGAAGAAGCACTCGAAGACGAGCTCGAACACGCGCCGGTCCTCGGGGGACTTCGCGAGCGTCGCCGCCAGCGCCTCGCGTACGTCCTCGCGCCGTTCCCACGACACCTGCTCGAGCGCGGCGAACGCGTCGAGCAGCTCGGATGTGCCGACCGCGACGCTCTCCGCGCGCAGCTCCTCGCCGAAGGAGAGCAGCTGGGTGGGAAAGCCGGCCGGGGTGCGCGGGGTGCTCATGTCGCTCACACTCGGGCGGGAGAGCGCCGGTCGGCCGTGGCGGGCCCGACGCGATGGCCCCTCACGTCGAGGAGAGGCCCATCGCCTCGGCCGGCCCACCGAGGCGCAAGCCGACGCGCTCGGCGACGACGTCGAGGTCGGCCCGGTGCTTGACGATGACGCTCATCGTCTGGCGGAAGGTCTCTGAGTCGATGTCTTCTGCGCCGAGGAGCAGGAGCGCCCGCGCCCAGTCGATGGACTCCGCGATCGAGGGCGGCTTCTTGAGGTCGAGCTCGCGGACCATGTGGACGACCTCGACGAGCTTGCGGGCGACCGTCTCGCCCAGCTCCGGCGCGTGGAGGCGCACGATCTCGAGCTCGTGCTCGAGTTGCGGGTAGTCGAGCCAGAGGTAGAGGCAGCGGCGCTTGAGCGCCTCGGTGAGCTCGCGCGTGTTGTTGGAGGTCAGCAGCACCACGGGCTGGGTGCGCGCCTCGATCCGCCCCAGCTCGGGGATCGAGATCTGGAACTCGGAGAGCAGCTCGAGGAGCATCGCCTCAAACTCCTGGTCGGTCTTGTCGACCTCGTCGATGAGCAGGACCACGGGCTCGGGGGAGGCGATCGCGGTCATAAGCGGCCGGGCGAGCAGGAAGTCCTCGGAGAAGATGTCGTCCTGGACGGCCTCCCAGCCGGCGCCGGACGCCTCGGTCTGGATGCGCAGGAGCTGCTTGCGGTAGTTCCACTCATAGAGCGCCTTGGCCTCGTCGAGCCCCTCGTAGCACTGCAGTCGCACGAGCGAGCGCCCGAGGTGTCGCGAGAGCGCCTTGGCCAGCTCGGTCTTGCCGACGCCGGCGGGCCCCTCCACGAGCACCGGCTTGCCGAGCTTGACGGCCAGGAAGCTCACGAGCGCGGCGGACTCGCCCGCGAGGTAGCCGACCGAGCGCAGGCCCTCGGCGAGCTCGACCACAGAGTCGGGAGAGGCGGCCATCGAAGTAGGCCATCATAAATAGCGGCCGATGCCGCTCCACCTGGCGACCTTCTTCTACGACCCGGATCCGAGCGTCGGCCACGAGCCCCGCACGTTCGTCGCGATGATGCTGGGCGGCTCGTCGTGGGCATCGGAGGGCACAACGGCTCGGTAGCGTTTGCTCTACCGTTGCTTTTTGGCTACGGTCGAGGGCCCATGGCTCCGCAACGTCTCACCGGCGACCCCTTCGACGCTCTAGGCAACCCCCACCGGCGTGCCATCGTCGAGCTGCTGCGCGGAGGGGAGCGCTCCGTCCAGCAGATCGCCGACGAGCTCCCGATCAGCCGCCCCTCGGTCTCGCGGCACCTGCGCCTCCTCAAGAAGGCGGGCTTGGTCGTCGCCGACCCGCGCGGCACCCGGCGCCTCCACCGGCTACACGACGAGGGGGTCGAGGCCGTTCGCGTCTACCTCGAGCAGGTCTGGGGCGAGGCGGCGGTCCGGTTCCGGCTCGCCGCCGAGAACACCGGGCCGTCGCAGGACGTCGTCCCCTGATGGAGCCCCTGCGCTTGTCCTTCGCGGTGGCCTGCCCCGTCGAGCACGCGTGGGAGACGTGGACGACGCGGACGTCGCTGTGGTGGCCTGCGAGCCACACCGTAACCGGCGAACCGGGCCTCGAGATCGTCCGGGCGGGCGGATCTTCGAACCTACGTCGGAGGGGAGGGAGGAGGACTGGGGGGAGGTCCTCACGTGGGAGCCGCCGCGGCGGCTCACCTACCTCTGGCACCTCCGTGCCGATCGAGGCGACGCGACCGAGGTGGAGATCGCCTTCACGGACTAGAGGTAAGGGCGGTGCTCCCGTACTCAAGGGAACACGCCTGACCGCGAGTGCTGTCGCTGCGCGGCTAGCCGGTGGCGACACGCTTGAGGATCTCACCGAGGATTACCCCTATATCGAGCCTGAGGCGTTCAAGGCCGCAGCGATCTACGCGCGCGCGCATCCGCGCCGCGGCCGGCCGCCTCGCCCGAAGCGTCCGCGTCCGTGAAGCTGTGGATCGACGAGGACCTCTCGCCCTCGTTGACCACGACCTGCAACGACGCCGGCTACCTCGCGACATCGGTTCGCGACCGCGGCAAGCTCAGTACCAAGGACTGGAACCTGGCGCCGGTCGTCAACAGCGAGGGCTGGGTCTTCGTGACCAACAACGCGGGTGACTTCCTCAAGCTCGCCGAGCACGAAGGCGTCCATCCTGGCCTGGTGTACATGGAAGAGAGCAGCGCTGCGCAGGAAAGGGAATGGATGCAGGCCGCCATCGATCAGATCGTGGAGGCCTGCTGGAGACCCCCCGACCACCCGGTTTTCCGATCGAGCCGGCTGCCGCCGGCTCCTAGCTCGAGGACGCCGGGCAGGGGATCTCGAGCGGCTCGCGCAGCCCGACTCGCATCTCCTTGGGCAGCTCGAACACGGAATAGTCGAGCTTCAGCCCGTCGACGAGCCCGACTGTGTCGGCAGGGCAGCGCTTGCCGAACCGCAGCACGACGACGATGAACTGCTCTTCGCCGGGGTCGAGGCCGACGGTGCGAAATCTCCGCGTCTCGTCGGGAACGACCGAGCGGCTGTCCTCGGTGAGGGGGAGTCGCACCTTGGTCTGGCGCACGATCGATCCTCCGCCCACGATCTTGACGTCCTCGATCTTGATCGTGAGCCTCCCCCCGTTGCGCAGCGAGAGGCCGAAGCTCGTCCCCTTGCCTTCCACGAAGCGCAGACGCACTGGTCCGCTCGGCAGGCGGCCGCCGCGATCAACCTTCGCGAAGCGGCCCACCGCGAAGGTCGAGCCCAGCTCGAGGGGCCGGTAGCGCGACAGGAAGATCGCGGTGCCACCGAAGACGACGACCAGGAGGATGACCAGCAGCGCGGGCAGCGCCCGGCTGCGCCGCTGCTGTTGCTGGCGCTCCATGCTCACGGTCGACATCGGCCTGAAGGCCGGTCCGGTGGTGCCTGTGCTCACCAGTGCATCATGGCGCGGTCCGGTGGCTCCGGCACCGCGTGACAGACTCCATTCATGGCGAGGACCATCGGCCTGGCCGTCATCGCAGCGATGCTTCTCCTGGCTCAGGGAGCGAACGCGTCTGCACGGTGGACCAGGCAGGCGGATCTCCCAACGGGTCAGGACGATCCTTCGGTGGCCGGGCTCGCGTTCGACAGGCGCGGGGCGGCGTTCGCGGCTTGGCAGACGACGCCGATCGAGCACGCGGCCCCGAGGACCGTCGCCACGGCAAGCCGGCGTCCGGGCCCGGCGTGGATCCCTGGGCCGCGACTTCGCGCCCCCGAAGGGTTCTCGGTCAGCTCAACCGGCGCCGGCCGCCTGCGGCTCAACCGGGTCCGGCGGCTACGGCCCAAGCTTCCCGCGCGCGCCGAGCTCAGAGTGCTGGCTCGACGACCGTGACTTCTCGCCGGTCGCAGGGCGCTCTACATCCGCGGCGGAGGCTTGTCGTCGCAAGCGACCGCACCGGCCGCGCACGCCATACCGATGCCGCGCGGCGACCTAGACGGGGTAGCGCCAGCTCTCCGCGCGGTGTCGGTGCGCCTCAGAAGAGCGTCGGCGCCTCGGGCGGGTCCTCGGGCTTGGGCGTCGGACCGAGCCGGCGGCCCGGCATGGCGACCGTCGGCGCCTCGCCGGGCGGCGGCGGAGCCGGGGAGGGGGCCCGGGGGCTGGAGGCAGGGGCCGAGTGAGGAGGGGCCGCCGGCGGAGGTGCCGGGGGCCGACCGGCCGCATCCGGCGCGACGCCGGCCGGAGCGGGTGCGGGCCCCGAGGCCGGGCGCTCATCGCGGACGAGCGGCTCGGTGGGCCGGGTCTGCTTGCGCGCCTCGCCCGGCAGTGGAGGCTCGGGCCGGTGCGCCGCGCGGACGCGGACGCCGGCGTAGGCGACCAGGCCGGCAGCCGCCAGCGCGAAGAAGATCCCCCACTGGATTCCCACGGTCACGGCGGCGCCGCCCGGCGCCGAGGCGTCGGGCTTGTCGAACAGCCGCCATAAGAGAAGCAGGCCCGCCCAGGCGCCCGCCGCGAGAATGACCGTCCCGTCGCCGCCGGGAAGATGGAACGCCTTGCCCTCCGCGCGCGTGAAGCAGAGGACGAGGACGGCCGCGGCGACGAGCAGCACCGCCGCCTCGACGAACGAGAAGGCCCCGAAGGCCGACAGGCCGTCGCTCACCCCCGCTAGGCCGCTCGCCCCGGGCAGGCGCTCGAAGTAGCTCTTCTCATACCACGGGAGGAACATCGAGACGAAGAGCCCGAGGGCGGCCCCCGCGGCGAGCCGCTGCTCGCCCCCCATCGCCCGCCACGCGGCCGCGACCCGATTGACCGCGCTCATCCCGCCATGGTAGGGCCGGGCGGGGCGGTCAGGAGATCGGGATGTCCTCGACGGGCGCCGGCTCCTCCCCCTCTCCCGAGAGGCGCTCGAGGTACCAGTCGAGCAGCGCCCTGAGGGCGACGAGCAGCTCGCGCAGCGCATCGGAGAACTGACCCCGAAGCTCGGCCGGGACGAGCCCACGGACGACCTCCACGAGGAGCACGCCCGTCTGCTCGGCCAGCAGGGCGATGTCGGCGAGATCGGCGGAGCGCAGGGAGTCCGCCGGACGCTGCGGGCGGGGCCCGCCCTCGCGCCGCGGTACCTCGTACCCGCGCGGAGGCGGCGACCCCGCGGCCGCGCGCGCCTCGCCGGCCAGGCGCTGGGCGGCCTCGGCCGTCTCGCGGATACGGTCGCGCAGAGCATCGAGAGGGGGCTCTCGTTCAAGCGGAGCCTGGTCCAACGAAGCTCACCTCCAGCGTGCCGTCGTGAAACGAGGCGTTCGCGGGCCGCTGATCGGCCATCGCCGTCGGCAGCATGATCGTCCGCCGGTCGCCGCCGACCCCGACGACGAGCTCGAGCCCGATCTTCTTGAGCGAGAGCTCGCCGCGCTGGGCGAAGGGCAGCGCGAGGCGAAGCGTCGCGCCGCCCTCCTCGACGGTGAGCTGGTGCGCGATCGCATCGTGGAGCACCGCCTCGGCCGCCTCGCCGTCGAAGAGGGCGTCGCCGAGACGGTCGAGCATCACGTCGCCGGCGACCTCCTGCTCGAAGTAGGGCGCGCGCAGCACGGGGACGGGGGCGAAGGCCGACTCGACCAGCTCCAGGTGCTCCTGCTGGCGGCGGCGCCACAGGTCGAAGTAGGTCCCCTCGACGGCGTCGGGGAACACGCGGTTGACGACGACCGCGTCGGTCAGGTAGCCGTAGAGGTTGAGGTAGGTGAACGTGCGCATCGCTTCCCCGATGACCATCTTGTCGGGGTTCATGACCAGGCGCACGGTCACGCGCGTCGAGTCGCGGAGGATGTCGTTCATGGCGATGAGGTTGCCCACGAGGCGCTGGACGTCGGCGAACACCGCCTCGCCGGGCAGTGAGATGTCCAGCAGCGAGCGCGCGAGCGGCCGGGCCGCAGCGAGGAGCTGGCGCTCGTGGGGGAAGACCTTGTCCAGCCACCACCGCGCGACGTCGGGGAAGGAGAGCAGCCGCAGCGTCTCGCCCGTGGGCGCGCAGTCGACGACCACGACGTCCCACTCGCCCTCATCGTCGTGGCACTTGATCTGGAGCAGGGAGAAGAGCTCGTCGAGGCCCGGGGGCACGGTGAGCTCCTCGGCGACGATCCGGTTGGCTCCCTGGTCGATCAGCATCTCGCTCAGCCACGCCTGCACCGCCGACCAGTTGCGCTCCATCTCGCGCTGCGCCTGGACCTCCTGGCCCCAGAGCTCACCGCCGATCCGCGTCGGCTCGGAGCCGAGCTCGTGCTCCAGGGCGTCGGAGAGGCTGTGAGCCGGATCGGTCGAGAGCACCAGGGTGCGCAGACCGGTCGCGGCGCACCGGCGCGCCGTGCAGGCGGCGACCGACGTCTTGCCCACCCCGCCCTTGCCCGTGTAGAGGATGATCCGCGGCGCCATCCGGCCATCCTAGGCGCTGCGCGGGGAGCTTCAGGCGCTACTCGTCCTCCTTGGGTGGCGCGGGCGCCACGTCGACGGTCGCGCTGGTCTCCTTCTTGTTGCCGGCGAGGTCCGTCGCTTCGATACGGACCTCGTGTAGGCCCGCGGACGGCGGCGTCCAGGTGACGAAGCGCGTCCCGCGGGCGAAGTCGCCCTCCACGAAGAAGACGTCCCTGCCGGCCGGGTCGTCGACGGCCACGCCGACGTGGGAGACCTTGTCGAGGCGGAAGCGCAGCGGAGCGGCGCGCTTCGCGGTCGCCCTGGTCGTGATCAGGCGGGTCTCGGGCGGATTGCGGAGGTCGTCGCTCCAGGCCCGGTAGGTGTTGCAGTACTCCGTCGCGCGGATGCGGTCGCACAGGCGCTTGAGGAAGCTCCGGGCGAGCCGGAAGTAATCGAGATCCGCTTCGGCGCCGCCCATCGAGTACAGCCCCCACGCGCCGGTGTCATAGAGGGGCAGCTCGGCCCGCGCCTGGGCGTCGCCGAGCTCGGCGAGCCGTCGCGCGCGCGGGTCGGCGAGCTGCTCGCCCGCCTCGTAGAGCCCGATCACGCTCTGGAGGAACGCGTTGATGATCCGGGTGCCGGGCGAGAAGCTGTACTGGAGGTAGTGGTTGCCGGCCGGTGTCCGAACGCGCACGCCGGTGGGGGAGGGGAGCTCGAAGAGCGTGAGGGCCGGAGGGACGACGGCGCGCCAGCGATTCTCCCCGAGGCGGGTGATCGCCCGGCTGAGCGCCTGCAGGCCGGTGGCCTGGGCCATGCCGCTGACCCATGGCGGCCGTCCACCTCCGAAGAAGAAGTAGTACTCCCAGGCGAGCGCCTTCCCGCGACGGACCATCAGCGGGACCATCTCGTCGAAGAGGCGGCGCAGCCGCTCGTTCTGGTCGCCGGCGGTCCACAGTCCGTTGGCCTTGCCGAAGGTGCCCAGGGGCTGGATGTTGAGCCCCTGGCCGGCGTAGTACTCGAACACGATCTCCGACCCCGCGAACTCGACGCGGCCCCGCGGGGCGGGGAGGGTCTGCGCCTTGGCCCACAGCTCGCGGTTGCGGACCAGGGTGAGGGTGAGGGCGGGAACGCGGGTGGGGGAGAGCCGACGGTCTGCGACCATCCAGTCCAGCGTGGAGAGCGTCGCTCCCAGCTCGCGAGCGCGCAGCCCGCTCAGTGCCCGAAGCGCCCGCCGGGCGCGATCGTAGGCGCGCCGCGCTCCGTCGTAGGTCGGCTGGTCGATCCGGCGGGCGCTGAGGTACTTGCGAAGCTCGCCCTTGAACGTACGCTTCTTTGGCTTCGCCGCGGCGAAGCGGGCGGCGCGACCGTTCGAGGCGGGCGTGCCGGAGGCTTCCGCGGCGCCCGCCATGGGGATAGCCGAAGGGGGCGCGCCGAGGGTCACCGCGAGCCGGCCGGCGGAGGCCGCGCCGGCGACCCGCTCGGGAGCGGCGCCGAGCCCGGCCGGGCCGGGCAGGTAGGGGTCCTCGCGGATCGTCGCCCTCGGCCCGTCGACGACGAGCACGGGCGCCGCGGCAGCCTGGGCCGTGACGACGAATGCAAGCATGAGGGCCGCCAGGGCGAGCAGCGTGAAACGCACCCGCCCGATGGTACTCTCGCCGCCCCGGGCAGCCCCAGCCTCGAAAGGAATCTCCCAGCATGCGCCGCACCGCCCCCCGTTTCGTTGCGCTTCTCGCGGCGGCGCTCGCCCTGGGGCTCGCCGCGCTGGGTGTCGCTGGATGCGGCATCGGGGGCGACGACGCCGACGGCGTCCTCAAGGACACCTTCAGCGGGTCCAAGAGCGTCAAGAGCGGCAACGTCGAGTTGGACTTGACCTTTACCGGCAAGGGCGGCGGTTCGCCCTCCCAGGGGCCGGTCACGCTCGAGCTCGCCGGTCCGTTCCAGAGCCAGGGCGCCAAGGAGATTCCGAAGTTCGACCTCGACGCGACCGTCGGGGCCGGGGGCGATCAGCGGTCGGTCGGCGCGATCTCGACCGGGGACAAGGGCTTCGTGAAGGTCGACGAGGACACCTACGCGGTGTCGCCAAAGCTCTTCGAGCAGTTCAAGACGGGCTTCCGGCAGTCTCAGTCCGAGGCGGGAAAGGACGAGGACCGCACCAGCCTCGGGGCGCTCGGGATCGATCCGCTGAAGTGGCTGAAGGACTCCAAGGTCGAGGACGACGAGCAGATCGGCGGGGTCGAGACCAAGCACGTGACCGCCGGGGTCGACGTGGGAAAGCTGGTCGACGACGTCAACAAGGTCCTCGCGGAGGCCCGCAAGGGCGGTCAGGCTCGGCAGCTTCCCACGCAGGGCTTCACCGACGACCAGAAGAAGCAGTTCGAGGACGCGGTCAAGGACGCACGCTTCGACGTGTGGTCGGGCAAGGACGACAAGATCCTGCGGAGGCTCGCGCTCAAGCTGGACATCGAGGCGCCCAAGGGCAAGACCGGCCCGGGCGGCGTCTCGAGCGGCACGCTGGACTTCACGCTGACGCTCACGGCCCTCAACGAGGCGCAGAAGATCGTCGAGCCGGCAAGGGCGAGGCCCTTCGGCGAGCTGGAGAAGATGGTGGAGGGCCTGCTCGGCCAGCTCGGCGGCCTTGGGGGCGGCGGGTCGGGCGGATCGGGCTCGGGCGCTCCGGGCAGCCCCGCCAAGCCCGACCCTCGCGCGAAGAAGTACCTCGACTGCCTCTCCAAGGCCGCCGGCGACGTGCCCAAGGCGCAGAAGTGCGCCGAGCTCCTCAAGCCCTGACCTGAGCGAGATTCGGCCGCCGGCCGCCGGTCCTATCCTTCGTCGTCCGTGAGCGCCTCCGCCTCGAAGCGGCCGAACCTCCGCCGCTTCCTGCTCAGCGGCCAGGGCTGGCCCTATCTCCTGGTGCCGGCCATCCCGGTGGCGATCGCGCTCGAGGTCGTCCACGCGGCCGCGCCGGTGATCTTCTTCGCGGCGGCCGCCGGCGTGATCCCTACGGCCGCGCTGATGGGGCGCGCGACCGAGGAGCTCGCCGCCCGGTCGGGCCCGGGCATCGGCGGGCTGCTCAACGTCACCTTCGGCAACGCGCCCGAGCTCATCATCGCCTTCTTCGCGCTCAACGAGGGCCTCCAAGAAGTCGTCAAGGCGTCGCTGATCGGCTCCATCCTGGGCAATGTCCTGCTGGTCATGGGCGCCGCGATGCTGATCGGCGGGCTCGGTCGCGAGCGACAGACGTTCGACCGCACCGCGGCCGGAGCGCAATCCTCGATGCTCCTGCTCGCGATCGTCGCCCTGGCCATGCCCGCCATCTACGAGCTCGTGGTGGGCGGCGGCCTGCCGTCACCCGCCGCGGAGTCGCGCAACTACGGTACCGAGGTCGAGCATCTCTCCTTCGCGGTGGCGGTCATCCTCCTGGTCTCCTACGCCGCCGGCCTGTGGTTCTCGCTCAAGAGCCACCGCGACCTCTTCAACCCCAAGGGCTCCGAGGAGCACGAAGGCGAGCCGTGGAGCATCCGCAAGGCGGTGCTCGCCCTGGCCGGGGCGGGCATCGCCGTCGGCGTCATGTCCGAGATCCTCGTCGGCTCCATCTCCGAGACCGCCGAGAAGGTCGGCCTGAGCGAGTTCTTCATCGGGGTCATAGTCGTCGCGATCGTCGGCAACGCGGCCGAGCACTGGGTCGCGGTCTACGTCGCCGCCAAGAACAAGATGGACCTCGCGGTGAACATCGCCATCGGCTCGAGCGCCCAGATCGCGCTGTTCGTCGCCCCGGCGCTCGTGCTCCTGTCCTTCTTCGTCGGCCCGTTCCCGCTGTCGCTCGTCTTCAACGGCTTCGAGCTCGCCGGGATCTTCTTCGCCGTCCTCATCGCCATCCACGTGACCAGCGAGGGCGAGTCGCACTGGTACGAGGGTCTCCAGCTCCTGGCGGTGTACGCCGTCTTGGGCGTGGCCTTCTTCTACGCCTGATGGCGCCCCCACTCGCCTTCACCGGGCCCCTCGCCCTGGGCGGGGTGATGGTCGTGATCGTCGTCCTGCTCGTGGTCGACCTGCGGTTCTTCGCCCGCGGGCGGGACCCGAGCTTTCGCGAGGGCCTGATCTGGAGCATCGGGTGGCTCGCGCTCTCGCTGGCGATCGCGCTCCCCCTGCTGGCCACCGACGGCACCGAAGCGGCGATCAACTACACGACGGTGTACCTCATCGAGCGCTCGCTCTCGCTCGACAACCTCTTCGTCTTCCTGCTGCTCTTCTCCTACTTCGGGGTCCCCGTCGAGCAGCGCGCGGGCCAGCTCTTCTGGGGGATCGTGGCCGCCTTGGCGCTCCGCGGCCTGGCCATCCTCGGCGGCGTCGCGCTCATCGAGCAGTTCCACGTCGTGATCTACCTGCTCGGCGTGGCGCTGCTGGTCCTCGCCTACCGGGTGCTGCGCGGAGTGGACGAGAACGTCAATCCCGACCGCAACCTGTTCGTGCGCCTCGTCCGGCGGTTCTTCCCGGTGACCTCGGGCTTCCGGGACGGCGACTGGTTCGTCCGCGAGGAGGGCAAGCGCCACGTCACGCCCCTCTTCCTCTGCCTCGTGGCGATCGTCTTCGCGGACATCGCCTTCGCCGTCGACTCGATCCCCGCCGCCTTTGCGATCACGCGCGACTCGCTGATCATCTGGACCGCCAATGCCTTCGCGCTGCTGGGGCTGCGCGCGCTCTTCGTGCTGGTCGAGGGGCTCATCGCCCGCTTTCGCTTCCTCGACGAGACGATCGCGGTCGTGCTCGCGCTCGTCGCGGTCAAGCTGCTGATCGAGGACATCGTGAAGATCGGCCCGCTGCCCAGCCTCGCGATGGTCGTGGTGGCCTTCGCGGTGGGTGCTGCCGCCTCGCTGATCGCCGACCGCCGCGACCCGGACATCGACGAGACCCGCGCGGAGCGCGAGCGCCGCGCGTCCGGAGAGGTGCAGGAGTCCTAAGCTGACTCAGCTTACTCCCGGCCGACCTCCTGATCGTCTTCTTCGAGCTCGTCCTCGTGCTCGTCGCCGTCGTCGGTGATCGAGTTGGCCCCTCCGGGGTGGTAGTGGACCTGGAAGCGCTGGAGGAGCTCGTCGCGCGCGGGCTCGTCCACGGGCGTCTCGTCGGAGACCAGGACCCACTCGGCACCCTCGAACTCCTCCATGTTGAAGATCTCGGAGTCCATCTCGGGGGAGTCGTCGACGACGATGAGCACCTCGGTCTGCGGGTTGAAGTAGGTCCCGGGTCGGATGATGAGCTCGTCGAGCTCGAAGCGGCGGGCGTCGGCCATGGTCGGACCCTATCCCAGGGCGGGCCGACTCGCACCCGACGTCACTGCGCCAAGTCGTCGAGCCGGCGCGCGACCTCGGCCTCGACGTCGAGTGGCTTCTCGCCCCGGCGCACGCGGCGCTCGTTGCGGGCGACCACGAGCGCGCGGACCTCCTCGCGCAGGCCGGCCGGAGGGTTGCCGCCCGCGGTGTCGACCTCCTACAATCGCCGGTTGACTGACCAGTCAATCTACTTTGGTCGGGCCGCCCTCCCTCGCCCCCGCACACGCTTTCCAAGGAGCCATGGAACATGGTCGATTTCACGCTGACCGATGAGCAGAAGGACATCCGCGAGCTCGCGCACACCTTCGCCGAGAAGGAGATGCGCCCCGTCGCCTGGGAGTACGACAAAGACGGGACCTGGCCCCAGGGGGTCATCGAGAAGGCCTGGGAGACCGGGCTGATGAACACCCACGTCCCCGAGGAGTACGGCGGTCCCGGCCTGGGCTACCTGGAGGGCACCATCATCGAGGAGGAGCTCGGCTGGGGATGCTCGGGCATCGGCACGTCGCTCTCCTGCAACGGCCTCGCCGCCGCGCCGCTGGCCGTGGGTGCCTCCGAGGAGATCAAGAGGAAGTACCTGGGAATGCTCACCGAGGCGCCCAAGCTCGCCTCGTTCTGCCTCACCGAGCCCGACGCGGGCTCAGACGTGTCCGGCATGCGCACGACAGCGGTCAAGAAGGGTGACAAGTACGTCATCAACGGCTCGAAGTGCTTCATCACCAACGGCGGCTATGCCGACTGGTTCACGGTCTACGCCAAGACCGACAAGGAGGCCGGCCACCGCGGGATATCCGCCTTCGTCGTCGAGAAGGACTGGGGCGTCGTGGTGGACAAGAAGGAGGACAAGATGGGCCAGCGGGCCTCCAATACCGCGACCATCACCTTCAACGACGTCGAGGTCCCGGCCGAGAACCTGATCGGCGAGGAGAACAAGGGCTTCAAGCTCGCGATGATGACCCTCGACCGCACGCGCCCCGGCGTCGCGGCGATGGCGGTAGGGATCGCGCAGGCCGCCTTCGAGTTCGCCACGGCGTACTCCAAGGAGCGCGTCCAGTTCGGCGTTCCGATCGCCATGCACCAGGCGATCCAGTTCATGATCGCCGACATGGCGACCAAGATCGCCGCCGCGCGGCTACTGACCTGGAAGGGCGCGGTCGAGCTCGACCAGGGCATGCGCAACACGCTCACGAGCTCGCACGCCAAGCGCTTCGCGGCCGACACCGCGATGGAGGTGACCACCGACGCCGTCCAGGTCTACGGCGGCTACGGCTTCATCAAGGAGTACCCGGTCGAGAAGCTCATGCGCGACGCGAAGATCATGCAGCTCTACGAGGGGACCTCCCAGATCCAGCGCCTGGTGATCGCGCGCGAGACGCTGCTTCCGCGCCGCATCGAGGAGCCGGCGGGCGCCGCGGCGTAAGCCTGCCGGCGCCCGTCAGGGCGCCAGCAGCTCGAACGGCGCGCGGCACCGGCCATACGTCGAGGCCGCGCGGCGATCGAGGCTGACCAGCGTTGCTCCCTCGTTGCGAGCGGCGACGGCGATCAGGGCGTCGTAGACGGCTCCTCCGAGCAGATCGACGTCGGCGAAGTCGGTCAAGGCCCGGATGTAGGCGGTTGGCCGGAGGCCGATCGGCTCCCGATCCAGGAAGCGATCGAGGTAGGCGAGGACCGTGGCGCCCGGCAGCCCGTAGGGGCCCGCCGCGGTCAGCACCGCGAACGTCTCCGCGATGGTGTGTGCGATGAGGCGCCCGCGTCGGCGGACCTCGCCGAGGGCCTCTTGTGCCTGCTCGTGAAAGGGGTGCGAGGAGTCGAAGCCGGCGACCAGGACCGACGTGTCGGGCGCAGTCACCGACGCGTTCGCTCGAGCAGTTCCCGCACCTCTGCCGGCCCGATGCCGGGGAGGTCGGCTCCGGGTCGCGCCGCCAGCAGACCATGCCGGGTCTCGACGAGGTCGACGTTGCGAGGTGTGCGGCCGATGACGATCCGCCCGTCGATCTCGTCCACCTCCAGCTCCTCGCCGCCGGCAAGGCTTAGACGGTCGCGGATGGGCTTGGGAACGACGATGCGTCCGGCACGATCGATGGTAGTACGCATACCATGAACGCTACCACGCGTCTCACGCGAAACGCCGAGCGTGCCGGTGAGGGTGATCTTCAGCCCGTCCCAAGGCGCCTCGGAATCTGGTCGAAAAGGCGGTGTCGCGGCAGCTCGCGCAGCATGTCCTTGAGCGCATCGCATCGCATGGCGGGAGTGTTCCCATCCACTCGGACACATGCGGCGGTCGCCACGTCGTCGATGGTGTGCGGTTCCACGACCGCGGTGGCTGGATAATCCCCGCGTGAGCCCGAGTGCGAAGCGGACATCGGCGGCGGTCGCCGACACCGCGTCGCTGGACGACGCCGCCGCGGCGGCGGGCGCGGGCCCGGTGGGCCGGGGCGGGCCCGGCGGCAACGATCCGCTGGTCGGAGACCTCCGTCGCGGCGGGCTGCTCGCGCTCCTGGTCCTGCACTTCGTCGGCCAGGGGCCGACGTACGGAAACCAGCTCATGGAGCGCATCGGGCAGCTGACGGCGGGCGCGGTGGCCGTCAACCCGAACACGATGTACCCGCTCCTGCGCAACCTGGAGGCCGGGGGGTGCATCCAAGGTGAATGGGAGCATCCCGAACGGCGGACGCGGCGCTTCTACCGCATCACCCCCAAGGGCGAGGAGGAGCGCGCGCGGCTGGCCGCCCAGGTCGCCCCGCGGCTCGACGCCATAGGTCGGGGGATCGACCTCATCCGCGCGGAGCTTCGGTCCTGAGCGGGGAGGATCGCGAGCTCGAGGCGGGGGATCGATAGGGTCCGCGCCCTCCCGAACCCGATCCCCCCCATGAGGCTCCAACACGCATGTTCGTATTCAAGGCCGCCGTCGTCGGCGCCGGCACGATGGGCGGCCAGATCGCCCAGACCATCGCCGCGTCCGGCATCCCCGTAGTCCTCAAGGACGTAAGGCAGGAGCTCGTCGACCACGGGCTCACCGAGGCGCGCAACGTCACCCAGGGCCAGGTCGGTCGGCTCGTCGAGAAGGGCAAGCTCTCCGAAGAGGAGGCGCGGGCCCAGGTCGACGAGGTCGTCGGCCGCATCACCGGCACCCTGGCCTATGAGGGCTTCGCCGACGTGGACTTCGTCGTCGAGGCCGTGCCCGAGAAGATCGAGCTCAAGCAGCGTGTGTTCGCCGAGCTCGACGCCGCGACGCCGGGCCACGCGATCCTCGCCTCCAACACCTCGTCGCTCTCGATCTCGGAGATCGGCCAGGCCACCCTGCGACCGGAGAAGGTCGTCGGCTTCCACTACTTCTACCCGGCGGCCGTCATGCCGCTCATCGAGATCGTCGAGGGCGACGAGACCGCCCCCGAGACCGTCAGCTCGGCGCTCAACTTCGCCCAGGCGATCCGCAAGCAGCCGATCACCTGCGCGGAGGTTCCCGGCTTCGTGGTCAACCGGATCCTCAACAGCGCGGTGTGCGAGATCTGGCGCGCCCAGGAGGAGCAGGGGCTTTCGGTCGAGAAGATCGACCAGAGCGTCGCCGCGGCCAACGTGGCGCCCATGGGGCCGTTCATGCTCGTCGACCTGCTCGGGCTAGACACCGTGCTTCACGTCGCCGAGCACCTGCGCGAGAGCTACGGCGACCGCTTCTACGTCCATCAGGGCATGAAGCGCCTGGTGGCGGAGGGAAAGCTGGGCGCCAAGACCGGCGGCTCGGGCTTCTACCATGAGGGTAAGCCTCAAGTCGAGGGTGACGGTGAGCCTCCGGGCGATCTGGCGGACCTCTGGCAGCTCAAGGCGCTGCGCGAAGCGTGCCTGGTCCTCGAGGAGGGCGTGTGCACGGTCCGCGAGATCGACCTCGGCCTCATGGCGGGCGCGGGGCTCGACCCGCGCCGCGGGCTGCTCCCCCCCTTCTGGAAGGCCGACGTGGAAGGCCTCGACGTCGCCCTGGAGAAGATGGAGCAGGCTGCCGAGCGCCACGGCGACGAGCGCTTCGGCGTCCCGCTCGTGCTGCGCCGCCTGGTCGCCCAGGGCCGCCTCGGCGCCAAGAGCGGCCAGGGCTTCTACGCCTACGCGCAGCCCGACGAGGGCGATCAGCGCGACACGGTCAAGCTCGAGACCCGCGGCGAGGTGGCGATCGCCTGGCTGGTCAACGCGCCGATGAACGCCATCTCCCCCCAGGTCATCGAAGACCTGGCGGCGGTGTGGGAGAAGGTCTCGGGCGACGGGAGCGTGCGCGCGCTTCTCATCGCCTCGTCGATTCCGGTCGTCTTCTCCGCCGGGGCCGACATCAGGGCGTTCACCCAGATGGACGAGCCCAAGGGCCGCCACATGATCGAGGCGGGCCACACGCTGCTGCGCGACCTCGGCTCGACCGGCGTGGCGACGGTGGTCGCGGTCAACGCGATCGCCTTCGGCGGCGGCTGCGAGCTGGCCATGGCCTGCGACGTGCGCATCGCGGCTCAGTCGGCGATCTTCGGCCAGCCCGAGATCAAGCTCGGAATCATCCCGGGCTTCGGCGGCACCCAGCGCCTGCCGCGGCTCGTGGGCTACAACAAGGCGCTCGAGATGAACCTCGTCGGCGATGCGATCACCGCGGACGAGGCCTACGAGTACGGTCTCGTCAACCGCGTCGTGCCCGACCAGGAGCTCTTCGACACGGCGCTCGCCTTCGCACGCAAGCTGGCCGACCAGGCGCCGCTCGCCGTCGAGCAGGTCAAGCGGGTCAGCGGGGCGGGCGACCTCGATCAGGGCATCGAGGCCGAGAAGCGGGCCTTCGCCATGGTCTTCGCAAGCGAGGACGCGCGGGAGGGCATCTCGGCCTTCCTGGGC
>JBBPZA010000003.1:0-27550 GCA_038199375.1 Solirubrobacterales bacterium
CCGGCGCGGCTCCAGAACGCCTCCCGGAGCACACGCTTGATCCGCGCGCGAACAACCGCGCCACCCACCTTGCGGCCGACCGACAGGCCCAGACGGGCCCCGTCGGCCTGCGCACGGGGGAACGCGTGGAGGACCAGCCAGCGGTTCCCGCGCGAGCGACCACGGCGGTAGACCCGTTCGAAGTCCGCACTGGTCGACAGCCGGCGCCGCTTGACGCGGGGTGGGCGCGGGGCAAAGGGGTCTTGGACCACTGCTGGTTCGTCCGGTCGGTGACGTCAGGGCCCGCCTGACGGCCCACTTAGACGGTAAGGCGCTTGCGGCCCTTCGCGCGGCGCCGTCGCAGCACCTCGCGGCCCGCACGGGTACGCATTCGTCCACGGAACCCGTGCGCCCGGGCGCGCTTGCGCTTCTTTGGCTGGTACGTGCGTTTCATGAGTACGGCGCTCCCGAAGAGGGCGGCGCTCAGTCTACCGACCCGCGTCCACCTGCTTCCTCGGGAGCTGTCCTATGGCCATTCTGTTCGTGCCTGTGGATCGATCTGTCGACATCCACGGTTTTTTCCGCAGGATGCGGCGACCCTCCAGGCGAGCCCTCCAGCCCGCCGAACAGCCTTGATCCCGCCACGCTATATTCGGCGCTCGCCGGGCCCAAGTGCGGCCCTCTCTCCAAGCTCAAGCCGCGAACGCCCGAGGAGGTCGACCGCCCGTACCCGTGCCCGGAGAGCTCGCTGACACTTGGTCTGCCATCACGGCCCTCCTCCACCTGGCCGTCGACGACTCCGCTTACGGAATCTGGCTCGAGCCCCTCATTCCGTTGGCCCTCGAGCACGACACGCTCACGGTGGCGGCGCCCGACGAGGCCCGCGGATGGGTTGCCGATCGCTTCGCCCGGGTCCTCCAGACCTCCGCGACGGCCGTCCTGGGTCCCGATGTCACCGTCGAGATCGTCTCGCGCTCGCAGATCCAGCGTGGATCCGACGGTTCCCGCGCGCGCGAGCCTTCGCGCTTCAAGCCGGGGGCCGGCCTCAACCCCAAGTACACCTTCGACCAGTTCGTGATCGGGGACTCCAATCACCTCGCCCACGCGGCGGCGCTCGCGGTCGCGGAAACCCCCGGGCAGGCCTACAACCCGCTGTTCATTCACGGGCCGCCCGGACTTGGAAAGACGCATCTCCTGCACTCCATCGGGGCCTACATCGCCGCCCACGGCGGAGGCCTCTCGGTCCGCTACACGACCGTCGAGGCCTTCATGAACCACTTCATCGCCGCACTTCAATCCGGTTCGATGGGGCGGTTCAAAGCAGCCTACCGCGGGAGCGACGTCCTGCTCGTCGACGACATCCAGTTCCTGGGCAGCAAGGCGAAGACCGAAGAGGAGCTCTTTCACACCTTCAACGAGCTCTACGAGCTGGGCAGCCAGCTAGTCCTCGCCGCCGATCGTCTGCCGCGCGAGATCGTCAGCGTCCAGGACCGGCTCAGGGAGCGATTCGAGGCGGGTCTGGTCGTCGACGTCCGCCCACCCGACTTCGCCGTTCGACTGACCATCCTTCGCAAGCGCGCATGCCTGGACGAAGTCGTCCTCGCCGATCCCTCCGCCCTCGAGGTCATCGCAGACCGCGTCACCACCAATGTGCGTGCGCTCGAGGGAACCCTCATTCGCCTCGTCGCCTTCCATTCCCTCACCGGACGCCCCATCGACGGGGCGCTCGCCTCCGAGGTCCTCGACCGCCTGGGTGGGGCGAGGCGGGGCGAGGCGGGCGGTCCTCCCCGCTCGGTCCGCGACATCCAAGACGCCGTCTGTGCGCTCTTCGACCTCACCCACGACGAGCTCGTATCCCGGAGCAAGGCCGCACGCGTCGCGTGGCCTCGCCAGATCGGCATGTACCTCTCGCGCGAGCTCACCGACCAGTCGCTTCCCACCATCGGGACGCGCTTCGGTGGCCGCAGCCACGCAACGGTCCTGCATGCCTGCAAGCGAACCGCCGACCGCATGCGGGCCGACCGCGACGCCTACGACGCCGTCAACGGCCTCCTCGGCGACCTCGGCGACCGGGATCGCTGACACACTTGCTCTCGCTCTGTCAACAGCGCGCACGGGCCCATCGCCGCCCCACGAGCCCGTCCTGGCTATCCACCCACATATCAACAACCCCTATGACTGCTATTCCTGAACAGAGGTATTCATCGTGAAGCTCGAGACTTCTCGGGAGGCATTGCTCGCCGACCTTCAGACCGTCACGCGAGTCGCTACGACGCGCTCGGCCGTCCAGGCCCTCTCCGGGATCCAGCTGCGCGCCGAGAATGGCGCCGCGGAGCTGCGGGGAACCGATATGGAGGTCGGGCTGCGCGTCCCTCTGGAGGCAGACATCCAGCAGGAGGGGGTCGTCGTCCTCCCAGGCCGGCTGCTGCTCGACGTGGTGCGTGCGCTGCCCTCGCCGCGAGTGTCGCTGGAGCTGCGCGCCGCCGAGCAGGACGTCGAGCTGCGCTCCGGGGCCGCGACCTTCCACATCCGCACCCTGCGGGCGGAGGACTTTCCACCCTTTCCCGAGATGGGCGACGCGGCGACCGTGGACGTTCCCGCACCGGAGTTCGTCGCGACGGTCAACCGGGTGGCGCGATCGGCCTCGCGCGACGAGACTCGGCCGATCCTCACGGGGATCCTCGTTTCGGCGTCGGGGAGCGAGCTGCGAATGGTGGCCACCGACAGCTACCGGCTCAGCGTGAAGGAGACGAAGCTGGAGACGGCGCTGGCCGGGGACTTCGAGGCCAACGTACCGGCGCGTGCGCTCCAGGAGCTCGCGCGGGTCGCACAGCAGGCCGGGTCAGAGCGCCTCGAGGTCAGCGTGCGCGAGAACCAGGTGCTGTTCCGCGTAGACGGCGTGATCCTCTCGTCGCGGCTCCTCGACGGGCAGTTCCCCAATTACCGCCAGCTCCTCCCCGAGTCCTACGACCACGAGCTGCGCCTCGACGGCGCCGAGCTGACCGACGTCGTGCGCCGCATCAGCCTCCTCGCGCAGAAGAACGCGCCGCTGCGCCTCGCCTTCGCGGAGGGCGAGGTCACGATCTCGGCGCAGACGCCGGACGTCGGCGAGGCGAGCGAGACGCTGCCGGTCCCGTTCGCCGGCGAGCCGTTCGAGATCGGCTTCAACCCGGAGTTCCTGCGCGACGGCCTGGAGAGCGTGGACGCGGAGCAGCTGCTCCTGAAGTTGATCAGCCCACTGCGGCCCGGCCTCATCGAAGCGGGCGACGAGAGCGGCTTCGTCTATCTCATCATGCCGATCCGCCTGAACGCCTGAGCGTCGCGCCCGTGGTGGTGACCCGCCTCGCCCTGCGCGACTTCCGTAGCTACCAGACGGCGGAGGTGCAGTTGGGGCCGGGGCTGACGGCCGTCCACGGACGCAACGGGGCGGGCAAGACCAACCTCGTCGAGGCGCTCTACCTTGCCTGCACGGGCCGGTCCTGCCGGACGAGCAACGAGCGCGAGGCGATCCGGTTCGGGGCGAAGGTCGCCCGCGTCGAGGTCGAGGTGGAAGGAACCGAGGGGGGCGTGCACAAGCTCGCGGTCGGCCTCGAAGCGTCGGGCTCCAAGCACGCCCGTATCGACGGCCGCCCCGTCGACCGCCTCCTCGACGAGCCCGACCGCCCGCTCGTGGCGGTGTTCATGCCCGACCGCCTCGCCCTGGTAAAGGGGGCTCCGTCGGTGCGGCGAGCCCACCTCGACCAGGTCGTCGCGGCGTTGTGGCCGGCGCGCACGCAGACCCGCCGCTCCTACGCCCGAGCGCTGACTCAGCGAAACGCCCTACTCGGCCGCGTGCGCGCCGGCCTCGCTTCTACGGCGTCCCTGCCGGCGTGGGACGCTGAGCTCGCCCGCCATGGACTGGCCTTGATGGGCGATCGGGCGGCTGCGATCGAGGGGCTCGCGCCGGACTTCGCCGCGACTGCCGCGGAGCTCGGACTCGAGGGAGAGGTGGCACTGGTCTACCGGCCCAGGTCGAAGGCCGCGACCCCGGCCGAGCTCGCGGCCGAGCTCGCGGAGCGCACAGCGGGCGACGTCGAGCGCGGCTACACGGGGCACGGCCCCCACCGCGACGACATGGCGATGCTGCGCGGCGGCCGCGAGTTGCGCATCTATGGCTCCCAGGGCCAGCAGCGCCTAGCGCTGCTCTCGCTCCTGCTCGCCGAGCGCGCGGCGCTCGCCCGCCTCCGAGACACCCCGCCCCTGATGCTGCTCGACGACGTGCTCTCAGAGCTCGACCCCGAACGTCGTGTCCGCCTCCTCGCGCTCCTTCGCGAGGGCGGCCAGGCGGTCGTCACGGCCGCTGACCCTTCCCTGCTTCCCTCGCACGAGGAGCAGGGGGTGACGCGCCTTGCTGTCGCCCAGGGCGCGGTCCTCGTTGCGGGCAAGGGCTCCGAGCCCGAGCGCCCGAGCGCGGGGACTCCCGCGATGGCCTCACCACCCTGCGACCGACCCGGCGAGGCACGGTCCGCGGCGTGAGGCGCCTCGCCCCCCGCTCGCTGGCCCCCGCGCTCGAGGATCTCCACGGCCGGCTCGCCCCCCAGTCGCTGCTTGCCGACGTCCAGGCCGCCTGGCCTGCGGCGGTGGGCGCGGCGATCGCCCAGGAGGCGCGGCCCGTCGGCGAACGCGGGGGGGTTGTCGAGGTCGCGTGCAGGTCGGCGGTGTGGGCGCAGGAGCTCGACCTGATGGCACTCGATCTCGTCGCGCGAATCAACGCCGCGCTGGGCCGCGACCGGGTGAGCGGCCTGCGGTGCCGGGTGGGTGCCGGATCCCGCCGCTGAACCCGGACATGATCGCCCCTACCTTGCGTTCGACCGGCGGATACTGCTCGATCGATGGGCACATGATGGACGCGGCGGTCGTGCTGGCGCCATCTGAAACGTAGCTGTTTTGCAGGGCTTTTATCGGCTGGGACCGCCGAGGACGGGGGGTCGCTCTGCTATTCTTATGGAGCTTGGAAGTCGGTGCCCCGACCGCCGTCGAGCTGGTGCGGCGTCGGGGCTTCTTGTGTGAACGAAAGGCCACTTTGGCGAAGGAAAGCGAGTCTGGACGGTCGGGCTACGACGCTCAGGACATCACGGTCCTGGAGGGGCTCGAAGCGGTCCGCAAGCGGCCGGGCATGTACATCGGCTCCACCGGGGTCCGGGGCC
This sequence comes from Solirubrobacterales bacterium, assembly GCA_038199375.1. Lineage (GTDB taxonomy): Bacteria > Actinomycetota > Thermoleophilia > Solirubrobacterales > Solirubrobacteraceae > JBBPZA01. The sequence continues at coordinate 5,166 of JBBPZA010000003.1, forward strand.
TGCACCACCTCGTCTACGAGGTCGTCGACAACTCCGTCGACGAGGCGCTCGCCGGCCACTGCGACGCGGTCGCGATCACGATTCACCCCGACAGCTCGGTCACCGTGGTCGACAACGGGCGCGGCATCCCGGTGGCGACGATGGCGAAGGAGGGCCGCCCCGCGGTCGAGGTCGTCCTCACCGTCCTGCACTCCGGCGGGAAGTTTGGCGACGGCGGCGGCTACAAGGTCTCGGGAGGCCTGCACGGCGTGGGCGTCTCGGTGGTCAACGCGCTCTCGGAATCGCTGGTGATCGAGATCCGCCGCGACGGCCACCTGTGGGCCCAGGCCTACGAGCGCGGCGCCCCGCAGCACGAGCTGCGCAAGGGCGAGCAGACGAAGGAGACCGGCACGACGATCACCTTCCTGCCCGACGCCGACGTCTTCGAGACGCTCGCCTTCGAGTTCGACACGCTCGAGCAGCGTCTGCGCGAGACGGCCTTCCTGACCCGCGGCCTGCACATCTCGCTCGTCGACGAGCGCGCCGAAGGGCGCCAGGTCGAGTTCCGCTACGAGGGCGGCATCGAGGACTTCGTCGCCTACCTCAACGAGAACAAGGACCCGGTCCAGAAGAAGATCGTCTACTTCGAGGGGGAGTCCGAGGAGGGCGCCGTCGAGGTCGCGATGCAGTGGAACTCCTCCTACCAGGAGGCCATCTTCTCCTTTGCCAACAACATCAACACGCACGAGGGCGGCGCCCACCTCTCCGGCTTCCGCTCGGCGCTGACGGGCACGCTGAACCGCTACGCCCGCGAGAAGGGACTGCTCCGCGAGAAGGATCCCAGCCTCGCCGGCGAGGACGTGCGCGAAGGGCTCACCGCGGTGATCTCCGCCAAGCTCGCCGATCCCCAGTTCGAGGGGCAGACCAAGACCAAGCTCGGCAACCCGGGCATGCAGGGCTTCGTCGCCTCGGTCGTCAACCAGGGGCTGGCCGAGTTCCTCGAGGAGACCCCGCGCGACGCCAATCAGATCATCACCAAGGCCGTCTCCGCCGCCCGGGCTCGGGAGGCGGCGCGCTCGGCCCGAGACCTGACCCGCCGCAAGTCCGCCCTGGAGAACACGACCCTGCCCGGCAAGCTGGCCGACTGCCAGGTCAAGGATCCCGCGCTGGCCGAGCTGTTCATCGTCGAGGGCGACTCCGCCGGGGGTTCGGCCAAGCAGGGTCGCGACCGCGCGACCCAGGCTGTCCTGCCCCTGCGCGGCAAGATCCTCAACGTCGAGAAGAGCCGCATCGACAAGGTCCTCCAGAACGTCGAGATCCAAGCGCTCATCACCGCGCTGGGAACCGGGATCCGCGACGAGTTCGACATTACCAAGGCGCGCTACCACAAGGTCATCCTCATGACAGACGCGGATATCGACGGGGCCCATATCCGCACCCTCGCGCTCACGCTGCTGTTCCGCGAGATGCCCGAGCTCATCGACGCCGGCTACGTCTACATCGCCAAGCCGCCGCTCTACAAGATCACCCAGGGCTCCCGCGAGCGCTACATCGAGAAGGACTCAGAGCTCGAGGACCTCCTGCTGGGCGACAAGTGGGACAAGTTCACGGTCTTCGACCGCCACGGGACGCAGTTCAAGCTCACCGAGGCGCGCTGGCAGAAGTTCACCCGGCTGCTCAAGCAGTACGAGGGCTGGGCGTCCTCGCTGCGCGCCGCGCACGGCCACGACACCGTCACCTTTCTCGAGGAGTCCCAAGTCCTCGACGAGGGCGTCGAGTCCGTCGAGGCGCTGGTGAAGGTGCTCGAGCGCGAGGCGCCCGCGTCGGAGCCCTACGAGACCCGGCTGATCGACAACGGGCCCGACCCCGTTGTCGTGAAGTCGATCGAGCGTAAGACCGGCCTGGCCCGCACCCATCACCTGCGTCGCGGACTGATCGAGGGCGACGAGTACCGCCACTTCCTGCGCGTGCACGGAGCGCTCATCGAGCTGGGGGGCACGCCCCCCTTCACGATAAGGCTGGCCGACCACGCCGCCGAGGCGCTCTCCTTCGAGGCGCTGCGGCGCTGCGTGCTCGAGGTGGCCCAGCGAGGGGTAAAGCTCCAGCGGTTCAAGGGCCTGGGCGAGATGAACGCCAACCAGCTCGCCGAGACGACGATGGATCCGGCGTCGCGGACGCTCGCCCAGGTGGGCCTCGAGGACGCGATCGCCGCCGCCGAGCTCTTCTCGATGCTCATGGGCGACCAGGTCGAGCCGCGGCGGCGCTTCATCGAGGACAACGCGCTCCAGGCGACCATCGACGTCTGACCCGGGGAGGTGAACTAGCGCATGGCCATCAACGAGCTCATGGGGAACATCGAGCCGCGTGGGCTCGAGGAGGAGATGAAGTCCTCCTACCTCGACTACGCGATGTCGGTGATCGTCGGCCGCGCGCTCCCCGACGCGCGCGACGGCCTCAAGCCCGTTCACCGCCGCGTCCTCTACGCGATGAACGAGGCCGGCCTGCAGCCAAACCGTCCCTACGCGAAGTGCGCTCGCATCGTCGGTGACGTGATGGGCAACTACCACCCCCACAGCGACAGCGCGATCTACGACACGCTCGTCCGCATGGCGCAGGACTTCTCGATGCGCAACCCGCTGGTCGACGGCCAGGGCAACTTCGGATCCATGGACGACGATCCGGCGGCGGCCATGCGCTACACCGAAGCGCGCCTCTCCCGCATGGCCACGGAGATGCTGCGCGACCTCGACGCCGACACGGTCGACTTCATCCCCAATTATGACGGGCGTACCCAAGAGCCGGTCGTCCTCCCCGCGCGCTTCCCGAACCTGTTGGTCAACGGCTCCCAGGGCATCGCGGTGGGGATGGCGACCAACATCCCGCCCCACAACCTGCGCGAGACGATCGCGGCCACGATCGCCTACATCGACGACCCGGACATCGACGTCGAGGGGCTGATGGCCCACATCAAGGGTCCCGACTTCCCGACGGGAGGGGCCATCCTCGGGATGCAGGGCATCCGCGACGCCTACACCTCTGGCCGCGGCCGCGTGCGCGTGCAGGCCCGGGCGCACATCGAGCCGCTGTCGCACGGCAAGGAGGCGATCATCGTCACCGAGCTGCCCTACATGGTCAAGAAGGGCGGCGACGGCGGGCTCATCCAGAAGATCGTCGACCTCGTCCACGACAAGAAGATCACCGAGATCTCCGACATACGCGACGAGACCGACAAGCACGGAATGCGCGTCGTGATCGAGCTCAAGCGCGACAACATTCCCAAGGTCGTCCTCAACAAGCTCTTCAAGCACACGCCGATGCAGACGACCTTCGGCGTCAACATGGTCGCGCTGGTCGACGGCGTCCCGAAAACGCTCTCGCTGCGCGAAGCCATCGCGGCCTATGTGCAGCACCAGCGCGAGGTCGTGGTCCGGCGGACGAAGTACGAGCTGCGAAAGGCCGAGGCGCGGGCGCACATCCTCCAGGGCTACCTGATCGCGCTGGACAACCTCGACGCGGTTATCGAGCTCATCCGTGCCGCGCGCGACCGCGAGACCGCCCGCACGCAGCTCGTCGAGCGCTTCGAGCTCTCGGTCATCCAGGCCAACGCGATCCTCGACCTGCGCCTCGCCCAGCTCACCGCACTGGAGACCGACAAGATCAAGAACGAATACGCAGACCTCGTCGAGCGCATCCGGGAGCTGCGCGAGATCCTCGGCGACGAGGGGAGGGTGCTCGGCCTCGTCAAGGAGGAGCTGACCGAGATCGCCGACGCCTACGGCGACGAGCGCCGCACGGAGATCACCTACGCCGAAGGCGAGATCGACATCGAGGATCTCATCGCCGATCAGCAGATGGTCATCGCCATCACCAAGAGCGGCTACGTGAAGTCGCTGCCGCTGGCCACCTACCGCAAGCAGCGCCGCGGCGGGATCGGGGTGACCGGGATGGACATGAAGGACGGCGACTACATCGAGCACCTCTTCATCTGCTCGACGCACGACTACCTGCTGTTCTTCACCAACCGGGGAAAGATCTACCGCCTGAAGGTCTACGAGCTGCCCGAGGCCCAGCGCACGGCCAAGGGGCGGGCGCTGGTCAACCTCCTGCCGCTGCGCGAGGGCGAGCGCGTGCAGTCGGTCCTCTCCACGCGCGACTTCACCGAGGCGCCCTACCTGGTCTTCGCGACCCGCTGCGGAACGGTCAAGAAGACCGATTTCCTCGCCTACAACACGCCGATCAAGGCCGACGGCATCATCGCGATCAACATCCGCGACGAGGACGAGCTCGTCGCCGTCCGGCGGGTCTCCGAGGGCGACGAGATCCTCATGGTCTCGCGCGCGGGCCTGGCGGTGCGCTTCCGCGAGGACGACGTGCGCTCTATGGGCCGCGACACCTCCGGCGTGCGCGGGATGAACGTCTCCGGCGAGGACAACGAGGTGCTGGCGATGGACGTCGCCCGCGACGACCAGGAGATCCTCGTGGTCACCGAGAACGGCTTTGGCAAGCGCACGCCGCTCGACCAGTACCGGCGCACGAGCCGCGGGGCAAAGGGCGTCACGACGATCAAGTTCTCCGAGCGGCGCGGCGGCCTCGCCGCCGCGCTGGTCGTGCGCCCCCACCAGGAGCTCCTGTTCATCTCGGAGTCGGGCATGGTCCAGCGCACCGGAGTGAAGGGCATACGCCAGACGGGTCGTCCCGCGCAGGGAGTGCGGGTGATGAATGTCCGCGACGACGATCGCGTGAGCGCGGTGGCCCTCGTAGTCGAATCCGAGGCTGACACGGGCGCCGCGGTCCTCGAGGATCCCTCGCAACCCGGCTCGGTGAGCGCCGACGGGTCGATAGAGGGCGACCCGGCCGCCGACGGCTAGCGCGCTCGGCGGTAGAGATCGCTGACCCCGCGGCGGGTGCCTATTTCCCGGCGCGCAGCATGACGTCTGGCCGTGCGCGGTCGTAGACGCACGAAGGGCGCCCCGAGGGGCGCCCTTCGCAAGCTTCGGCTGGCGAGCTCGAGACCGGCTTCGCTGCACCGGAGGGACTACTCCCGGCGCCGGTCACGAGGGTGTCGCGTGTGGTTTCCGCTACGCGGACCAGCCACCTTGCCTAACGGGCGGACACCTCCAGGGTCCCGCAAAGACTGTCACTCAAGGTACGGACCACCTCCTTTCTCTGGTAACGCGAATGAAAGCACACGCGGAGGAGGGCTTCGACCCGGAACCGTCTCGGGCGCTCGCTACGCGGCCTCGGGAAGGTAGGCGCGCCAGGCGGCCGGGATCGTGGGCGAGGCCACGTGGATGAAGGTATGGGCGTGGGGAACTCGCGGCTGACGGCGCAGGTGCATGCCGACCTTGTCGGCGAGCTTGTCGCCCTTGCGCCGGTTGCATGGCGCGCAGGAGGCGACGATGTTGTCCCAGCTCGAGGGTCCGCCCTTCGAGCGGGGGACCACGTGGTCGACGGTGAGGTTGGCGCGCGCGCCGCAGTACTGGCACTCCCAGCGGTCGCGGGCGAACACGGCGCGGCGGGTGATCTTGCGGCGGTGGGTGTCGCGGGGCACCCGCACGTAGGTCACCAGGCGGATGACCATCGGCCGCGGCATGCTCGACGAGGTCGAGCGCAGCTCGTAGCGCCCGTGCTCGATCATCTCCGCCTTCTCCTTGAGGAGCAGGACGGTCGCGCGGCGGACCGTGCAGACGTTGATCGGCTCGTAGGTCGCGTTGAGGACGAGCACCCGGCCGCTCACCCGCCTGGTCTCGGAGGCGGGCCGCTCAGACCCACGCCGCCGGTGCTCGTCGAGCGGCGCGGGCCCTGGTGGTCTTGGTGGAACGGACACGGCCATCGCGTCGCAGCCAGTCTAGCGGGGCGCCGAGCGGACCCACGCCGCTCTAGCTCGCCGGATACGACCCGATAACGCGCACCGTCTCGGTCTTGGAGCGCAGCGCCTCCAGCGCCCCGGCTACCGCAGCGTCCTCGTCGCGGCCCTCGAGGTCGACGAAGAACATGTAGCGCCCGAGGCCCTGCTTGCGGGGCCGCGATTCGATCTTGGTCAGATTGACCCCGCGGAAGGCGAACTCCGACAGGCAGCCCACCAGCCACCCCGGCGCCTCGGCGCCCATGCCCCAGAAGACCACGGAAGTCTTCCACGGGCCGGTGCTGGCCTCCCGCTCCCCGGCGGGACCGAGCCAGGCGAACCGCGTCTCGTTGTCGGCGACGTCCTCGACGCCCGCGCGGAGGATCTCGCAGCCGTAGAGGTCGGCGGCCAACCGCGTGCTCAGCGCGGCCGCGGGCCCGTCGAGCCCCGCGACGATGCGCACCGCGTCGGCCGTGGAGGCCGCGGGCACCACAGCGGCGCTCGTCAGGCGCGTCCGGATGAACCGGGCGCACTGGCCGCTGGCCTGCGGATGGGAGTAGACGGTCTCGATCCGCTCGAGCTCGAGCTGGGTGCGAGCGATGAGGGAGTGCCTGATGGGGTGGACGAGCTCGCCGACGATAGCGACGTCCTCGGTCTCGAAGGCGAGCGCGTCGAGCGTCGCGTTGACCGAGCCCTCCAGCGAGTTCTCGATCGGGACCAGCGAGCGGTCCACGGCGCGCTCGTGGACGGCCATGACCGCGTCGTAGATCGTGGGAAGACCCACGAGCTCCCATTCCCGGCAGCGGGGATCGGAGGCCAGCGCCTCGTGGCTGAAGGTACCGGCGGGCCCCAGGTAGCCGACGCGCACTGCCGGACGAACCACTACTTGGAGGTCTGGGGCTGGCGCTCGTCCGAGGGGGCCAGCGCGAGCCGGACGGCTTCGGCTTCCTCGGGCGAGAGCTCGATCTCGCCGGTGCCATCGGTCACCTGCTTGGCGTAGAGCCGCGCCTGGTCGCGGTGGTGGATCGAGGTGAGCACGACGCCCGAGCGGGACGCATCGAGAAGCGCGATCGTCGCCGACTGGTGACCCGACATCTCGCCGTAGGCGTCGTAGCGGACGAGGGCACGGAACGCGATCGCGCCGTCCAAGCGCCCCTCGGCCGCTTCCATGCGGGTGGCGAGCTCCTCGACGATGTCCCCCACCTGGTCGTTGAGGGCGACGAAGTCCCGCTCCAGGCCCGCGGCGTGGGCGACGAGATCCTCCTGGCTGCTCTCCCCCAGCACGGTGCGCTGGTCGGCTCGCAGCCGGCGCATTCGCAGCGCGAGCGAGATCGCGAGGACCAGCGCGACGAGGGCGACGCCTCCCGCGGCCAGCGCAACGATTCCGACGGTTCCGGTCAGCTCGTCCATCGGCGGGGAAGGCTAGAGGTCGACGCGGCCGGGACCGCCTGGAGGTGGTGGGGGAGGGTCAGCGGCAGGCCGGCATCCGGGGGCGGGCCGTCATCAGCCGCGGGTGAAGATCGCCGGGTACTCGTTGGAGTTGTTGGCCTTCTCTTCTTCGCCGGGCACCGGGACCACCTCGACGCGGACGGTCACGGGAGTGCCGATCGGCGGCGACTGGCCGAGCGGGATGGACGCCGTGGACTCCTCGCCGGCGGCGGACGTCGGGACGGTCTTCTCGACGCGAATCGGCCTGCCGGCGCCCTCGATGGTGATGCGCACCTTCACGTTGCGCTCGTCGTTCTCGCCCTGGTTCTGGAAGGTCACGTTGAAGCTCAGCGCCGCGCCGGCGGTGATCCGGTTGGCGGTTCCGGGCTCGAGCGTCGTGTCCCCGACGGCGACCGAGGCCAGGCCGTGGCCGTGGCTTCCCGGTGCGGGCTGCCCGGCGGGCTGCCCCGGGGAGGCCCCGGCCCCGCCGGCGCCCTTGAGCTTCTCGGCCACCTTGCTCTGGTCGAGCCACTCGAGCGGGTTGGGGAGGAAGCGGCTCTGGGCGATCGTCTGGCCGCCGATCTCGTTGTCGTCGAGCGCCTTCTTGATGCGCGGGACGACCTCCTGCGAGTAGATGACGTCGGAGGCGACGAAGGCCTGCATCTGGCCCGTGATCTGCGCGACGGCCTGCTGGGCGCCCTGGTTGCCCTGGGCGGTCGGGAGCTTGGCGGCGATGCTCGCGATCGCGTCGCGGCGCAGGTCGAGCACGAGGACGAAGTTCTGCTGGGCGCCCTTCATGTCGCCCGGGACGTCGAACCCCTTCGCCCGGTCGAGCTGGCTGTTGGCCTCCACCTTGAGCTCTGAGACCTGGCTCACGAGGTCGAGCGGATTGGCCGAGCCGCTCCGCGCGCCGAGTATCTCGAACAGCGCCTTGCCCACCTGGTTGTCGGATTCCTGGACGAGCGTGGCGACCTCGCGGTTGTAGGTCTTCAGGGAGCTCTCCTTGCGCGAGGAGAGGCAGCCGCGGACCCCGAAGATCAGGAGGATGAGCACGAGGACGATCGCACCGGCGGCGATAGCCCTGCGGACCAGCAGGCTGCTGTCGGGCGACGGGCCGGGGCCACCGCCCGGACGAGGCATGGAGGCTCCGCGGCGCGGCATCGAGGCACCAGAGCGCCGCGGCGGCGGGCGTCGCGGGGGAGGTACGGATCTGGTGGTCCGCGGCTCGTCAGCGTCGTCGAAGAACGACAGTGTCCGCTCCTTTACAAGGTCCCTCTTCGTGCATTTAAACGCGCACCGGCCGAGAGCACTGTTCGTCGCCAAGGGCAGGGAGCCTTCCCGCAGTGCCGAAAGGCCACCCGGTGGGCACCAGGGAAACCCTTGCATACGAGGCGGCGGCGCGGGCCACCTCGGCCGGCGGGGAAGAGCAGGTCCGGGACGGCTGGGGGGCCGGGGACGTCGTTCTGGGGCGCTACCGGCTCGAGCGATTGGTGGGGACGGGCGGCTTCGGGGCGGTCTGGCGGGCGACCGACGAGCGGCTGCGACGCACGGTTGCCGTGAAGGTCGTCCCGCGCTCCTCGTCGTCGGCCTCGCCGCGGGTGCGTCGAGAGGCGCTTGCCGCCGCGCGGCTCAACCACCCCGGCATCGTTGCGCTGCACGAGTCGGGGGAAGACGAAGATGCCCTCTACCTCGTCTCAGAGCTCGTCGAGGGAAAGACGCTCGCCGACCTCGAGGCTGCGGGAACGCTCTCGGACCGCGACGTGGCCGAGCTCGGGATCGCGCTCTGCGATGCCCTCGAGCACGCGCACGGCAACGGAGTCATCCACCGCGACGTAAAGCCGCAGAACGTGATGATGCCGCGCCGGCGGAAGGGCGGGCTCGCCGGCAGCGCGGTCAAGCTCACCGACTTCGGCGTCGCGCACCTGGTCGGCGACGAGCCGCTCACCCGCACCGGCGACGTCATGGGCACCCTGGCCTACATGGCCCCCGAGCAGGCGGCCGGGCGTCGCGCGGGGCCGCCTGCCGACCTCTACGCGCTCGGACTGCTCCTCTACGAAGCCCTCTCGGGCGTCAATCCGGTTCGCGGATCGACGCCCACGGCGACGGCGCGCCGCGTCGGGCGGCCGCTTCCACCCCTCCGGCGGCTTCGTCGCCGCCTTCCGGTCGAGCTGTGCTCGGCGATCGACCAGACGGTCCGGCCGAGGCCGATCGAACGCGGCACCCTCACGGCCCTGCGTGCGGGGCTTGAGCTCGCCCTCCCCAAGCTCGATGACACGGCGGGCGGGGTCGCCGCCCCCGTTCGCCCTCGCATCGCCGCACCCATCGCGCTTCCACGCGTGGGCCGGGTGGTCGCGGGGCTCGCCGCAGGCGCGCTCATCCTCGCCGCGGTGCCTCTCGCGGCCCCCGAGGGGGCGCCCCTTCCCCCGCTGGCGGCCGCGCTGGCCGCAGCGTTCGTGGTCGCTCTGGCGCCACGGGGAGGATGGCTCGGCTGCGCAGCCCTCCTCCTCGCGTGGGTCGCCTCCTCGCGCCCCGGAGACGCCCTGCTGCTCGGGTGCGCCGTCGCCGCTTCGCCGCTCCTCCTGCCCAAGGCCGGGCGCTGGTGGTCGATGCCCGCGCTCGCGCCCCTGCTCGCGCTCGCCGGGGTCGCGCCCGCGTTCTGCGCGCTGGCGGGCCTGGGAAGGACGGCGCTCACGCGGGCGGCGCTGGGTGCCGCGGGCTTCTGGTGGCTCTCCCTCTCGGAGCCGCTCCTCGGCCGCGACCTCCATCTCGGGCGGGCGACCGGCACGGCCGCCCCCGCCGTCCTGGAGGGGTCGGCGCATGTGGCGGCAGAGAACGTCCTGGCTCCGCTGCTGACCTCCGGCGCGCTGGCCGGGGCCATCCTGTGGGCCGCCGCCGCCGCCGTCCTGCCGCTGCTGACCCGATGGGGCGGCCTGCTCGCCGTGAGCGCCGGGGCGGTGATCTGGGCCGCGGGCCTCGTCCTGGGCACGGTCGCGCTGGGGGAGGCGTTGACGGGCGCCGTCGCCCTTCCCACGCCGCGCGGTGCCCTCGCCGGCGCAACCCTCGGCGGGGTGCTGGCAGTCCTCGTCAACGTGCTCGCAGAGCCTCGCCCAGAGGGTCGCGCGGGTGCCGGGACCGCGTAGCATGGCCCGGGGGCGTCAGCGCCCGAGACCATGCTGAAGAACATCGAGAACAAGATCGCCGGACTCGTCGAGGGGACCTTCAGCCGGGCCTTCAAGTCGGAGGTCCGGCCCGTCGAGATCGCCCGCAAGCTCGCTCGGGAGATGGAGGAGCACAAGACCTTCTCGGTCTCGCGCGTCTACGTCCCCAACGAGTACGCGGTCTACCTCTCCCCTCAGGATCGCGAGCGCTTCGCCGACTACGAGGGCGCCCTGGCCAAGGAGCTCTCCGGCTACCTGCTCGAGCACGCCCGCCGCGAGAAGCTCGCGCTGCTCTCGCGCCCGGCCATCGAGTTCCGCATGGACGACAGGCTGCGCCTGGGCGAGTTCGGCATCCAGGCCCGCATGGTCCAGCCGCCCGAGGAGGAGCGTCCAGCCCCGGGTCGAGGCGAGATGGGCCACACCATGGTCTACAACGCGGCCGAGCGGCTCGAGGAGCCCCTCGAAGACCGCCGCGGCGCGGCCGGCACCGCGCTCGTGCTGGTGGACGGGCGGCGGATGGTGCTCGAGGGCACCCGCGCGGTGGTCGGGCGCAGCCGGGGGTGCGAGATCGTGGTCGACGACCCCAACGTCTCGCGCAAGCACGCCGAGATCGAGCGCGCGGCCGAGGGCTGGACCGTTCGCGACCTCGACTCCACCAACGGCGTGATCGTCAACGGTCGACGCATCGTCGCACCGCATCCCCTGAGCCCCGGCGACCGGATGGAGATCGGGACGTCGGAGATCGTCTTCACCCTGGAGTAGCCGCCGTGGAGCTCGATCCCATATCGGTCATCCTCAAGTTCGGCTTCCTGGCCGTGCTCTACCTGTTCCTGCTCTGGGTCGCGCGCAGCGCGCTGCGCGACCTGCGCTCGACCACCGACATGGTTCCCGCGGCCCCGGCGGACGCCACCGCGATGCACTCCGCCTCCGCGGGCGTGGCTCCCGAGTCGCCCGTGGACCACGACCCGCGCCTCCTGGTCGAGCACGCGACCGGCCTCCAAGAAGGCTCGGAGTACGAGCTCGCGACCGACCTTCTGCTCGGGCGCGGCAAGCACGCCGACATCCAGCTCTCAGACCGCTTCGCCTCCTCGCGTCACGCGCGGATCGTCCGGCAGGGGGAGATGGCCGTGATCGAGGATCTCGGATCCACCAACGGCACGCTGCTCAACGGGGAGCCGCTGCGCGGTCCCCAGCCGCTGCACGCGGGCGACCGCATCCGCATCGGCGACAGCGAGTTCTCCTACGTAGAGTGACGCCGATGCTGCGCATCGTCGAGATGTTCGAGGGAACCGACACGGGCCGGCAGCGGCGCGCGAACGAGGACAGCTACTTCGTAGCCAGCCCGCTGTTCGTGGTCGCCGACGGCATGGGGGGCGCCAGGGCGGGCGAGGTCGCCTCCCGTACGGCGGTCGAGGCTTTCGAGGAGGGCCTTCCCGAGGCGGGCAGCCCCGAGGAGCGCCTCGCGCGGGTCATCGTCGATGCCAACCAGCGCATCCACGGCAAGGCCCAGGCCGACGACCAGCTGGCCGGGATGGGAACGACGTTGACCGCGGTGTGGGTCGGCGGCACCGACATCTCGATCGCCCACGTCGGAGACAGCCGTGCCTACCTCTTCCGCGACGGGCAGCTCGTACCGCTCACCCAGGACCACTCGCTCGTCAACGAGCTCGTCCAGCGCGGAAAGCTCACTCCCGAGCAGGCGGCCGAGCACCCTCAACGCTCCATCATCACGCGGGCGCTGGGCCCCGAGGCCTCGGTCGAGGTCGACACCCAGAGTCGGCGCGCCCGCGACGGAGACGTCTACCTGCTGTGCAGCGACGGCCTGACCTCGATGATCGACGACGGCGCCGTCGGTCGGGTCCTCGCGGCGGCAGGGTCGCTCGAGGAGGCGGGGCGAGGGCTCATCGAGGCGGCCAACCAAGCAGGCGGACGCGACAACATCACCGTCGTGCTCTTCCGGCTCTCCGACGACGGGGCCGTCGGGGAGGAGCAGCCCACCGAGGTGGGGGTCATGCGCGCCGGCGACGTCCAGCAGGCGGCCGCCGCGGCGGCGCAGGGAAGGCCCTCGGGAGCGGCGACGACGAGTACCGCCCCCGTGCCGACGGGCGCACCGACCCTCGGGGAGGCCCAGCCCACCACTCAGAGCGGCACGACCGCGGATGGAGCCGCGCCGCCCAAGCGCACGGCGCCGCTGCCGCGAACGGGGTCGCCGCCGGCGGCCGCGCGCCGGAGGCGCCTGCGCTTCGGAGGGGTGCTTTTCGCCGGCCTGTTCCTCGTCCTCCTCGCGGCACTGGTGATCGGGGTCTTCCTCTACGCGCGCGCCCACTACTTCATCGGTGCCGACGACGACGGGTTGGTGACCGTCTACCGCGGCCTCGACGCCGCTCCCCTGGGCGTCGCGCTCAACAGCGTGAGCTGCGCGACGCCGGTCACCGCCAACCGCGTGCCGCCCGCGAACCGCGGTGCGCTGGATCGCCGCTCGCGAACCGACCGCGACGAGGCGATCGCCGTCGTGAGGACGCTGTACCGCAAGCAGCTGGCTGCGGGCAAGTCGACGCGGACGCCGGCGGCGGGCAAACCGGGCATGCCGGCGCCGACTGCGGCCAAGCCGGCGCCGAACCCCTGCACGGGGTGAAGCATGGTCGTCGTCGGCGCACCCCGGTCCTGGTGGCGACCGGGGCGATCCTTCTTCTCGTCCTCGTTCCCGGGTGGGTCGCGACCCGGGCGGTGTTCTTCCTCGGCGCCGACGATCGGGGCCTCGTGACCCTCTATCAGGGCGTGCCCTACGACCTGCCCGCCGGGGTGGCGCTCTACAGCGAGCTCCGGGTGTCCGGGGTTCCGGCACGCGCCCTCGGGGCGGCCGACCGCCGCACGGTCGCCGAGCACAAGTGGCGCTCGCGCGACGACGCGCTCGCCGTCCTCCGGCGCCTCGAGCGTGCCGCCCGCCGCCCGCCGGGGTCTCAGTGAGCGCGCGCAACCGCGAGCTGCTCGCGCTCGTTCCCGCCTCGCTGCTGGTCACGGCAGGCTTCACCGCCGTCTTCATCCAGCAGCAGGAGACGCTCTCGAATTTATCCCTGACCTACGGGGCGATCTTCCTCGGCCTCTGCCTGGCCGCCCACATCGTCATCCGCATCACCCTGCCGCGCGCCGATCCCTACCTCTTCCCGCTCGTGGCCCTGCTCGCGTGCTTTGGCCTGGTGATCATCTACCGCCTCGACGAGGAGCTCGCGCGCGAGCAGGCGCAGTGGTTCGTGGTCGGGCTGGCCGCCTTCTCGGCCACGATCGTCGTCTTTCGCGACTACCGCCGCCTGGAGCAGTACCGCTACACGATCGCGGCGGGGTCGCTGCTGCTCCTCTTCCTCCCCCGTGTCCCCGGGATCGGCGAGCTCTCCAACGGCGCCTACCTGTCGATCAATGCCGGGCCGATCTCCTTCCAGCCCGCGGAGCTCGCGAAGATCGGGATCATCATCTTCCTCGCCAGCTACCTGCGCGACACGCGCCAGGTGCTCGTCCAGGGCGCGCGCCGGATCGCGGGGGTCACCCTGCCGCCGCTCAAGCAGTTCGGCCCGTTGCTGCTCGTCTGGGGGACGGCGATGCTCATGCTGATCTTCATCCGCGACCTGGGCTCGTCGCTGATGTTCTTCGGCGCCTTCCTCGCCCTGCTCTACGTGGCGACCAACCGCCTTTCCTTCGTGGTGATCGGCCTGCTGATGTTCGCCCTTGGCGCCTGGTTCTTTGCCAGTACGGTCGCCCACGTCCAGGACCGTGTCGACATCTGGCTCGATCCGTTCCTCGGCAGCCGCCCGGCGAACGAGGGCTACCAGATCGTCCAGGGCCTGTTCGCCCAGGCCGACGGCGGGCTGTTCGGCACGGGCTTGGGCCAGGCGATCATCGAACAGCCGGCCGATCCGAGCATCAAGATCATCCCCCTCGCGCAGAGCGACCTCATCTACGCGGTGGTCGTCAACGAGCTCGGCTTCGCGGGGGGGCTCGCCCTCCTGCTCACCTACCTGCTCATCGTCGAGCGGGGGTTCAAGATCGCCATGCTGGCGCGCGACTCGTTCTCGACCCTGCTCGCCGCCGGGCTGACCGCCGTGCTCGCCCTGCAGGTCTTCGTGATCGTGGGCGGGGTGACGCGGGTGATCCCGCTCACCGGCGTGACGCTCCCCTTCGTCTCCTACGGCGGCTCGTCGATCGTCGCGAACTTCATCCTGCTCGCGCTCCTGCTGCTCGTCTCCGACCGCGCGCGGAGGCCGGCGTGAGCCGCCCGATCCTCCGCCTCTACGCCTTCTTCGCGCTGCTCTTCTGCGTGCTCGCCGGCTTTACGTCCTACTGGTCGGTGTGGGACGCCGAGAACCTCAACGACAACCCCAAGAACGCGCGCTCGATCATCTCCGAGGCGCGCATCAAGCGGGGCACGATCCGGGCCGCCGGCGGGGAGGTCCTTGCGCGCAGCGTCCGCGCGGGAGGCGGCACCTACCGCCGCAGCTACCCGCGATCCGACCTCTTTCCCCACGAGGTGGGCTACTCGTTCCTGACGCGGGGCCGCGCGGGCCTCGAGCAGTTCTACAACGACGACCTCGCCGGGCGAAAGGGCGAGTTCACCTCGCTCGTCGAGCAGCTCGAGGGCCGCCGGCGCGAGGGCGAGGACCTGCGCACGACGCTCGACGCCCGCGCCCAGCAGGTCGCGCTGCGGGCGCTCGCCGGGCGGAAGGGGTCGATCGTCGCGGTGGAGCCGCGGACCGGCGAGGTCAAGGTCATGGCCAGCGCGCCCGGCTACGACCCCAACGACATCGACCAGCAGTCGACCTTCCAACGCCTGATCGGCGCCTCCGACGACCCGCTGGTCAACCGAGCGACCGCCTCCTCCTACCCGCCGGGCTCGACCTTCAAGGTCGTGACCGCCGCCGCAGCGCTGGACAGCGGCAAGTTCACGCCCGACTCGGTCGTCGACGGCAGCAACGGCAAGGAGTTCGGCGGGGTGCCCTTGAACAACTTCGGCGGCCAGAGCTACGGCCCCGTCGACCTCACGACCGCGCTGACCAACTCGATCAACACCGTGTGGGCGCAGGTCGGGACGTCCTTGGGCAGGGACATCATGGGGAAGTACATGCGGCGCTTCGGCTTCTACAAGGACGCGCCCCTGGACCTGCCGCGCAGCGAGCGGCGTCCCAGCGGCGAGTACTTCGAGGGCGAGCTGCTCAAGCCCGGCTCGGAGCGCATCGACGTGGCCCGGATGGCGATCGGTCAGGACAAGCTGGCGGTCACCCCCCTCCAGATGGCGGTCGTGGCCGCGACCGTGGCCAACGATGGTGTGCTCGTCCGCCCGCACATCGGCGATCGCTTCATCGACGCGGACGGGCGCACGTCGAAGAAGATCTCCGGTCGCTCGGGGGGGCGGGTCATGAGCAGTGAGGCCGCCGGCCAGCTCGGGCAGATGATGGCCAACGTGGTGCGCGAGGGAAGCGGTACCGCCGCGGCGCTGGAGGGCGTCGAGGTCGCAGGCAAGACCGGGACCGCCGAGATCGATCCGGCCGCGAACATCAACCAGCCGTGGTTCATCGCCTTCGCGCCCGTCAAGAACCCGCGCATCGCCATCGCGGTGACGATCGAGCGCTCCGACGGGACGGGCGGCGAGGTGGCCGCGCCGGTGGCCAAGCAGGTGCTGGAGGCGCTCCTGTGAGCACGGAGACCAGAATCGCGGGAACGGGATGAGCACCGGGGCCGGCCAGATCGGGCCGCAGACGGTCATCGACGACCGCTACGTCATGCTCGAGCGGCTGGGCTCGGGCGGGATGGCCGACGTCTACTGCGCCCAGGACCAGCAGCTCGGCCGCCCGGTGGCGCTCAAGCTCCTCTATCGCCGCTTCGCCGAGGACCCGGAGTTCGTCGAGCGCTTCCGTCGCGAGGCGTCGGCCGCGGGGGGATTGCAGCACCCCAACGTCGTGAGCGTCTATGACCGCGGGGAGTGGGAGGGCACCTACTACATCGCGATGGAGTTCCTGGAGGGCTCCTCGCTCAAGCGCATCGTGCTCGACAGCGCGCCGCTCGATCCCGTGTGGGCTATCGACGTCGCCGTGCAGGTCCTGCGCGCCGCGCGCTTCGCGCACAAGCGGGGCATCATCCACCGCGACATCAAGCCCCACAACGTGATCGTCGACGAGGAGGGCCGCGCGAAGGTCACCGACTTCGGGATCGCCCGCGCCGGCGCCTCGGACATGACCGAGACCGGGTCGATCATGGGCACCGCCCAGTACCTGTCCCCCGAGCAGGCGCAGGGGCACGCTGTGAGCGCGGAATCAGACCTCTACTCCATCGGGATCGTCCTCTACGAGATGCTGACGGGCCGCTTGCCCTTCGACGGCGACAGCGCCGTGACGATCGCCCTCAAGCAGGTATCGGAGCTTCCCCAGCCGCCCTCGGACTACGCCGAGGTGCCGCCCGACCTCGAGGCGATCGTCCTGCGGGCGCTGGAGAAGGATCCAGCCGCGCGCTTCCCCGACGCCGATGCCTTCATCGCCGCACTCGAGGAGGTGCGGGTTCGCATCGTCAGCGGCGCGCCGGCCGGGGAGGCGACCACCGCGTTCGGCGTGCTGCCGCCGCTCACTTCGGTCACGGTGCTCGACCCGGCGACGCCCGTGCTGGTCGAGGAGGAGGTGGTCGAGGAACGCAGGACGTGGCCCTGGCTCCTGGCCATCGCGCTGATCGTGGCGCTGGGCATCGGCGCGCTGGCCTTCGCGCTGACCCGCCCGGGCAAGAAGGTGGAGGTGCCCAACGTGACCGGCATCGAGCTCAAGGCGGCGACTGCGACCCTGCAGAATCGCGGCTTCGAGGTGGACGTCGAGCGCGTCCGCGACGACGCGCCACAAGATCGGGTCCTGCGCCAGGACCCCGGGGCGGGGGAGGACGCGCAGGACGGCTCGACCGTGAAGCTCACCGTCTCGGCGGGTCCCGGGCAGGCGACGGTCCCCGACGTCAAGGGCAAGACCAAGGCCCAGGCGCGCAAGCTGCTCAAGGAGGACGGCTTCAAGGTGCGCTTCGACGTGGAGTCCTCCGAGGACGTCCCTGCCGGCCGCGTCACCCGAACCATCCCCATCCCCGGCCTGCTGGCCGAGCGGGGCTCGGCGGTCACTGCCTTCGTGTCGTCCGGCCTCACGCAGGTGGCGGTCCCGGGCGTCGTGGGCGAGGACCGCGACTCGGCGGTGTCGGCCATCGAGGGCGCCGGTCTTCGCGCTGCCGTCCAGACCCGCGAGACCTCGGACTCACCGGCCGACACGGTGCTCAGCCAGGATCCGCTGGGCGATTCGCAGGTGGGCAGCGGCTCGACGGTGACCATCGTGGTCGCCAAGGCGCGGCCGATGGTCCCGGTCCCCGGCGTCGTCGGCCTCGGCGAGAACACGGCCAGGAGGCGCCTGCGCTCGGCCGGGCTGCGGATCTCCGTCGAGACCGTCGTCGTGCTCGACCCCGACCAGGCCGACGTCGTCCAGGAGCAGGCCCCGCCCGCCGGCCGGGAGGTCGCGGAGGGCAGCGTGGTGACGATCACCGTCGGGACCTTCAGCGACTCCGAGGTGCCGCCCGGCGGCGACGACGAGCCTCCCACCGGCGAGTGACGTGAGGGTCGCGGTGCTCTGCGGGGGCCGCTCCTCCGAGCACGACGTCTCGCTCGCGTCGGGCGCGTCGGTGCGAGTCGGGCTCGCGCAGGCCGGGCACGAGGCGATCGACGTCTGCATAGCGCGCGGCGGCGCCTGGCTCCACGATGGCGCCGAGCTCTCCGTCACTCCCGGCCGGGGGCTGCTGGGTGCCGACGTCGTCTTCCCCGTTCTGCACGGTCCCTTCGGGGAGGACGGCACCGTGCAGGGCCTGCTCGAATGCCTCGACGTGCCCTATGTGGGCGCCGGCGTCCTGGCGTCGGCGGTCTGCATGGACAAGGTCGTATTCAAGGAGCTCATGGCGTCGGCGGGCGTGCCGCAGGTCGGGTACCTGGGGGTGACCGAGGCGCGGTGGAGGTTCGAGCGAGATGCCGTAGAGCGCGAGGTCGCGGTGCTCGGGCTTCCCATCTTCGTCAAGCCGGCCTCGCTGGGTTCGTCGGTGGGGATCGTCAAGGCGGAGGACGACGCCGCGGTCGGGCCGGCGCTCGACGCGGCCTTCACCCACGAGGGGCGGGCGATCGTCGAGGCGGCGGCGGCGGGGATGGAGGTCGAGTGCTCGGTCATGGGGCCGACTGCCGCGCCCGAGGTCTCCGAGCCCGGGGAGATCGTCCTGCGCCGCGGCGCAGGCTGGTATGACTTCGAGGCCAAGTACGAGCCGGGGGGGATGGAGCTCGTCGTGCCCGCGCGCATCTCGGCCGGCGCCCGCGAGGCGGTTCGGGAGCTGGCCCGCGAGGCCTTCACGCGCTCGGGATGCCACGGCCTCGCGCGGGTCGACTTCTTCGTCGACGCCGACGAGGTCCTGCTCAACGAGCTCAACACGATCCCCGGCTTCACCGAGACCAGCGTGTTCGGCAAGCTGTGGGGCGCCTCGGGGCTGCCCTATCCCGACCTGCTCGACCGCCTGGCCTCGATCGCGGTGGCCCGGCATCGCGAGGAGCGGCGCTACCGGCATTAGGGCCCGCGGCGAGCGGGCCTACCCCTGCCGGTAGAGGTAGACCTCCGAGATCTTCACCTCGCCCTCGTCGGGGAGCTTGGTGATCCAGACGAGGTAGTAGCGGAAGGCCTGGCCGGCCGTGTCGAGCGGGATGCGGACCTTCTCCTTGTCGATGCTCACGGCCGAGGAGATGCGGGCCCAGCCGGGATCGCCCACCGGGGTCTGGCCCTGCGCGGGAGCCGTGGGCGGCAGCTGAGTGCGTGCGGCGTAGATCTCGGCGATCCATCCCGGCGTGGGTGAGCTGATGACGATCCTGCGGGCGACGACCGAGGGCTTGGCATCGATGCTCAGGCCTACGCCGGCCTTGTTGAGGGCGCCCTGCTGGTAGGTCTCCGTGCTCCACGTCGTATCGGGCTGGCGATCGACGGCGAAGGCGACCTCGCCGGGGCTCTCGGTCTCGTCGCCCGCGGGGTCGTAGTCCTTGGTCGAGTCCTGTGCCAGCGAGACCGGCACGAGCCCCGGCGCCGCGCGCGGGGCGTTCGTCGTCCCCGTACCGCGCTGGGTCTCGTTGGCGCCGTAGAGGAGGACCACCGTGGTCGCGACCGCGGCGAGAATCAGTCCGAGGAGGATCCACGCCGGGTGACGCAGGCGCAGCGGGACGCGCCGCTGCGTCCTCCCCGGGAGGGTGCGCAGCACGCTGGTCGCCTCGTGGCTGACATGGGCCGTGCGCGCGCTTTCGATGGCCAGCGCCTCCTCGAGGTCTGCGATCAACGCTTCGTCGGTGGCGTAGCGTCGCGGGAGGTCCTTCGCCGTCGCCCGGTCGACGACCGCGGCGAGCGTGGCCGAGACCTGCGGTCGCAGCCCCTGGACGTCGGGTAGGGGCTCGCGCACGTGCTTCATGGCCACCGCGACCTGGTTCTCGCCCTTGAACGGGACCTCGCCGGTGAGCATCTCGAAGAGCACGATCCCCAACGAGTAGAGATCGGACTGACCGGTCACGTCATGGCCGAGCGCCTGCTCGGGAGCGACGTAGTCGGTGGTACCGAGGACGCGGCCGTCGGCCGTGAGCCCCTCCTCGTCGAGCGTCCGGGCGATGCCGAAGTCGGTGATCTTGGCCGAGCCCTCCTCGTCTACGAGGACATTCTGGGGCTTGACGTCGCGGTGGACGATGTGGCGGTGATGGGCAAAGCCCAGGGCGCGCGCGATCTCGATCGCGTAGGCGACAGCCTCGTCGACCGGAAGCGCACCGTCGCGCCGGATGCGCTCCTTGAGCGTCTCGCCGTCGACGTGCTCGAAGACGATGTAGGGGCGGCCGTCCTCCTCGCCCGCGTCGATGACGGTCACGATATGGGGGTGGGAGAGCTGAGCGACCGCGCGCGCCTCGCGTCTGAAGCGCTCGAGCTGGTCGGGGTCGTCGGCTATCTGCCGGTGCAGGAGCTTGATCGCGACCTGACGCTCGAGGGTCTGGTCGAGCGCGCGGTAGACCGTCGACATGCCGCCGGTGCCGATCTGGGCGTCCAGGCGGTAGCGGTTGCTCAAGAGCATGCCGACGAGCGTGGTCATCGTCCGCTCTCTATTTTGCGCTCGTGGCCAAGGTGCATGCGTCGTACTACACCGATCCGCTCTGCCCGTGGTCGTGGGCCATGGAACCCGCGCTTCGCGGGCTGAGGCGGGAGTTTGGCGAAGAGATCGAGTGGACCTTCGTCATGGGGGGCCTCGCCCGGGAGCTCGCGGCCGAACCCGGCCGGATCCTCGAGTGGCTGGAGGCCGGCGATCGCGGCGCCATGCCCGTCGACCCGAGGATATGGAGCCCCGCCAGACCCCCCGCCCGCGGCTCCGGCGCCAGTCCGCGGAGCTCCTACCCCGCCTGCATCGCGGTCAAGGCGGCGGCCGAGCAGGGCGACCCTTCGCGCTACCTCCGCCGCCTGCGCGAGGGCCTGCTCGCGCGCCGGCGCAAGCTCGACACGACCGAGGCGCTCGTCGAGGAGGCCCGGGCAGTTGAAGGGATGGACGTCGAGCGCTTCCGGATCGACCTGGCCTCCAACTGGACGGTGGAGCGCTTCGGGGCGGACCTCGAGCTGGCCGCGGAGGCGGGCGAGCGGGCGGCCGGGAGGGCGGGCGCAGCCGCCTCGCACGCGGGCGGCGAGGGAGCGGGGACACGTGCCGGCGCCGTCGCATCGACTGCGGGAATCGAGAGGCGCGGGCGCGTGCCGCTTCCCTCGGTCGAGTTCGTCGCCCCCGGGGGCGAGCGCCACGCCGCCTACGGCTTCGCGGACCTGGCGACGCTTCGGGCGGCCGCGCTCGCCGCGGGCGCGGAGCCGACGGCGCAGCCGCCGCTCGGGGTCGAGGACGCGCTCACCCGCCTGGGCGCGCTCGCCCCCGCGGAGGTGGCGGCCCTGTGCGACCTTCCCGGTCCGCGAGCCTCTGCCGAGCTGTGGCGGCTGGCGCTCGAGTGGCGCGCGCGACCCGAGCGCGTCCTGACGGGGGAGCTGTGGTGCGCCGTATGACGGACCGCCTTCTTTCGCCGCGTGCGTCAGCGGCTGACCCGGCCTGCGTGGCCGGTGACCGTCCCGATCCGCCTCGTCCCGACGTGGTGGGAGGCGAGGAGCGCGGCGGCCTCGTCGGCCTGCTCGTCGGGCACCACGGCCACGAAGCCGCAGCCCATGTTGAAGACCCGGTGCATCTCCTCGCCGTCGACCGCCGCCTTGCTCGCGATGAGCTCGAAGACCGGTGGAGCGGGGAGTGGATCCTCGACGTCGTAGCCGACGTCCGCCTCGAGACGGAGGAGGTTGTCCAGGCCGTCGCCGGTGATGTGCGCGAGGCCGTGCACGGAGACGCCCGAGCGCAGGAGCTCGAGCACCGCGCGAACGTAGATGACCGTCGGCTCGAGCAGGACGTCTGCCACCGACGCTCCTCGCAGCTCGGCGGGCCGGTCGTCGAGCGCGAGCCCGCCGTCCTCCAGGAGCGCGCGCCGGGCCAACGTCAGCCCGTTGGAGTGCACGCCGCTGGAGGGGAGGCCGATCAGCGCGTCGCCGGGCTCGACCGCCGCGCCGGTGACGACCTCGTCGAGCGCGACGACGCCCACGGCGGCGCCCGTCAAGTCGAAGCCGCGCGGCGACGGGTGGCCGCGGATGAGCTCGGGGAGCTGGGCGACCTCGCCGCCGGGAATCTCGACGCCCGCCTGCTCCGCGCCGGCTTTGAGCCCGACGCCGATCTGCGCCAGGACCTCGGCGTCCGCGCGCTCGACCGCGAGGTAGTCGAGCATGGCCACCGGCTCCGCCCCCACGCAGATGAGGTCGTTGACGTTCATGGCCACGCAGTCGATGCCGATGGTGTCGTAGCGCTGGGCCTGCTCGGCGACGATCACCTTGGAGCCGACCCCGTCGGTGCAC
>JBBPZA010000004.1:0-8603 GCA_038199375.1 Solirubrobacterales bacterium
CTGCGCGCCGTCCATCGCTACCTGTGGGCCACCGAGG
This sequence comes from Solirubrobacterales bacterium, assembly GCA_038199375.1. GTDB lineage: Bacteria > Actinomycetota > Thermoleophilia > Solirubrobacterales > Solirubrobacteraceae > JBBPZA01. The sequence continues at coordinate 38 of JBBPZA010000004.1, forward strand.
AGGAACGGACGGCAATGCTGGCTGACGTGGTGGCGTAGTACTCGCGTAGCTGCTTGGGAAAAGCGGACGTTCGGTCGATACAGGGGTGGTGGAGCCCTCCGCGATGCACCAGGCTGCCCCGAGCGGTGAGCACGGGCTGATCGCGCCATCGGCGCGAGGCCGGTCCCTACGCCGGATCGGCGATGTCATCGTCGACCTGGGCTTCGCCACGCGCGAGGAGGTCGAAGCCGCGGTCAACGAGGCTCGCGACACCGGGCGCAACACGGGCAAGGTGCTCATGGACCGGGGGACGGTCGGTCCCGAGGAGCTCGCCCGCGCGGTCGCCGAGCGCTTCGGGCTGGATTACCTCGACCTGACCGCCTTCGACGTCGACATGGGAGCGGCGAACCTGATCGACCCCGCCGCCGCCCGGCGCTTCAGCGCCGTACCCGTCGCCTTCGTCAACGAGCGGACCGTCCTCGTCGCGATGAGCGATCCCTCCAACATCATCGCGATCGACGACCTCGCGATGATGATCGGCCGCGAGATCCGGCCCGCGGTCGCCTCGGCCGAGGACATCACGGTGCTCGTCGGCAAGCTCAGCAGCCTGGACTTCGCCGTCGAGGAGATGGAGCAGGAAGCGGACTCGCACGTCGAGACGGTGGAGCTCCACGAGTCCGCCGACCATGCGCCGGTCATCAAGCTCGTTCGCTCGATCATCGCCCAGGCAGTCGATCGCGGAGCGTCGGACATCCACTTCGAGCCCCACAACGGGGGGCTGACGGTCCGCTTCCGCATCGACGGGTTGGCCGTCGACTCGGCCACGGTGCCCTCGAGCCTGGCCGCCGGCGTCATCTCGCGCATCAAGATCATGGCCGGCCTGGACATCGCCGAGCGCCGCGTCCCCCAGGACGGGCGCGTCGGGGTGAGCCTCGAGGGCCGCGAGATCGACCTCCGCGTCGTCACCCTCCCGCTGGTCGCGGGCGAGTCCGCGGTCATGCGCATCCTCGACTCCTCGAGCGCACGGCTGGACCTCAACGCGATCGGCATGCGCGACTACGAGAACGACCGCCTCCGGCACTCCCTGAACCGGACCTACGGGGCGATCCTGGTCACCGGCCCGACCGGCTCGGGAAAGACGACCACGCTCTACGCGGGCCTGCACGCGATCAACACCCGCGAGAAGACCATCTTGACCATCGAGGATCCCGTGGAGTACCACCTCGAGGGGATCAAGCAGATCCAGGTCAACGCCCGGACCGGGCTGACCTTCCCGGCCGGTCTGCGCGCGATGCTGCGCGCCGACCCCGACGTGCTGATGGTCGGCGAGATCCGCGACCACGAGACCGCGCGCACGGCGATCGAGGCGGCGCTGACGGGCCACCTGCTCCTGTCGACGCTCCACACGAACACCGCGGCCGGTGCGATACCGCGGCTCATCGACATGGGAACCGAGCCCTTCCTCGTCGCCTCCGCGGTCGACTGCGTGGTCGCTCAGCGCCTTGTGCGCACCCTGTGCGAGTACTGCAAGCAGCGCGAGGTGCTCGGAGTCGACATGCTGCGGGCCAACGGCTATGAGGTGGAGGAGCCGGTCGATGCCTACAAGCCCGTCGGGTGCTCGCGGTGCACCCACAGCGGCTACCGCGGCCGCACCGGCCTCTACGAGGTCCTCTCGATGACCGAGGAGCTTCGCGAGCTGGCCGTCCGCCGTGAGTCGGCTGACGTCCTAGCCGCCGCCGCGCGCAAGCAGGGCATGCGCTTCCTGCGCGACGACGGCCTCGCGAAGGTCCGGCTCGGGCTCAGCTCGGTGGCCGAGGTCACCCGCGTCGTGGGCACCTGAGCCGGGATCCTCCAGCGAGCGGTTGAGCGGTCAGGCCGGGACGGCGCCGACCCGCTCCGGCTGAGCCTCGCCCGCTTCGCCCACTTCGTGCGCCTCGTTCGCCTCGCCTCTGTCGCCCGCCTCGACGTCCTCGCCCGTCTCCCGCGCCTCGACGAGCAGCTCGTCGGCGAGCGTGCACAGGTCGCCGGTCAGATGACCGCAGAGGACGTCGCGCAGGAGGGCGCGGAGATGGTCGGAGAGCTCCTCGGCCAGCGCGTCGACGCCGTTCTGCGCCGGAGCGAGGCCGGCGATCACCGCGCGCTCGAGGGAGATCGCGTGGGCCACGCGCTGCGCAAGGCCCACGCGCTCCTCGGGGAGGGCGCAGATGGCTGCGAGGCGCTGAGCGAGGCGCCCGCTTCCCGGGCCCTCCGGCTCGAGGAGGGCTCGGAGGGCGAGCAGGTGGTCGGTCAGCCCCTCGAAGGGCGCGACGCGCTCTGCGCCCATCTCATAGCGCGCGAGCGCCCAGGCCAGCTCGCCTCCGCGCGGTCGCCGCCGGCCGATCAGGTTGACGAACGCGCGCAGCTCGTCCTCGACCTCGGGCTCGATGCGCACCGTCGCCCCGCGCGGCCGCCCCGAGCCGCCGAGGGCGACCAGGCGCCACGGGCCCTCGTCGATCCGCGTCCACGCCGCCGGCCCCAGCGCGAACCCCCCGTCCTCGAAGAGGCGCAGCGATGTGAGCAGGCGACGGAAGCGCACCCGTGCGCGCGAGACCGGGACGAGGTCCCCCGGCCGGCTCTCCACGGTGATGACCGCGAGGGTATTAGGCCTTCCCGCCTCGCCGGCTCCCAGCCAGAGCGCGTCGTCGGGGGCGTCGTCGACGGCGTCGCCGCGCACGAGCGCGAGGCCCTCCCCGATCGCCACCTCGGCGGAGCGCAGCTCGAGCCCCAGCACCGGCGCCAGCGTCGTGGACGAGGTACGCCCGGAGAAGAGCGCCTCCTCGAGCTCGCGGTAGGCGCGTGCGAAGCGCTCGCCTGAGAGCTCGAAATCGGTCGTCTCGCCGAAGGCCCGACCCAGGAACGCTCGCAGGACCGCGTCGACGCGCTCGGGCGCCTCGGCTGGAACGCGCCTCTCGCCGCACAGGCGAAGATAGCCCTCCAGCCCTCCAATCCGCTCGAGGCACTGAGCGGCGGCTTGATAGGACTCGAGCTGGCCCAGCACGCCGACCTGGGAGCGGATGAACTCCCCCGTGCGGGGCCGGTAGCAGTAGAGCGCTGGCCCTGAGCCCGTGGACTCGGTCAGGTCGAAGGGAATCTCGGCGCCCCCGGCAACCTCTGAAGCGAGCTGGAGAGCGGACTCCTCGACGAAGCCCCTCAGGATCTGGTGCAGCTGGCTGTTGCGCATGGCGCCGCTGTTCTGCGCCCCTCTTCCCTTCCCTCCTCGCCGCAGGCGCTCGTGCAGCTGGTTTGGGGCACGAAAAACGGCACCGACGAGGAAGAGGAGAACGCGACGCGTTCGGGGCGGGACGACTGAAGGGTTTGGTGGCCGTGGGGCTACCAAACCCTTCAGCGCATTGCTCGCACCCCGCCGGAGGAACCTCGGGACGGAGGCTTCCTCCCTCCTGTCCCTCGTCGATGCCGTTCGGCCCGCCAAGGCCGCGTGACGGAAGCCGACCCTCAGGCGACTGCGGTGAGCGGCGGCGGCGGCGGCTCACTGGCGCACTCGGCGCCCAGCCATTGGCGGCCGTACTCGCGCATGTCCTCGATGATCGGAAGCAGGGCGCGGCCCTTCTCGGTCAGCGAGTACTCGACGCGCGGAGGGACCTCGGGGAAGGTGTGGCGCAGGACGATGCCCTCGTCCTCGAGCGCGCGGAGGCGCAGCGAGAGCGTGCGCGGGCTGATCCCCGCCAGCGAGCGCTCGAGCTCGCAGAAGCGCGAGTGGCCCTCGGCGAGGTCGCGGATGACGAGCAGCGTCCATTTGCCACAGACGACGTCCGCGGTGCGACAGACCGGGCAGTCGTCGTTCATGCGCGCCATGACAAGTGATGGTAGCGCAAGACTTCACGAAGTGAAGCGGAGCGCGGGGCGGCGCTCCGCCCCGCGCTCCGGGCACGGCTCGCGCCGCCGCGCGCTACTGCCCGAGGATCCCGCCCAGCGGGCTGTTCGAGGAGGCGCCGCCGCCGCCGGTCGCGCCGACCGCGCCCTTGACCGTGCCCTCCGAGGGCTGCACGAGGACCCATCCCTGGCCCGCGAAGGCGAGCTGGACCTGCTCGCCCGAGCCCTTGCCGATCAAGTCCTTCATCTTGAAGTCGGTCTTGAAGGACGTCGTCACGCCCGAGGACCAGGTGATGGCGGCCTGCGGGTCGACGAAGGTCTGGGCCTGGGCGACGTTGAGCAGGACCGGCGGGCCGTTGGAGATGATCGCGACCCAGCCGGTGCCCTGGAGCGACATGTTCGTGAAGCCGCCGGCCATCGCGCCGGCGCCGCGCTCGATCTTTATGTCCCAGTCGATCCCGGCGTCGAAGGCGAGCACGTTGGAGCCGTTGCAGGTCACGAAGTCGTTCTCGAGGTAGATCAGGTGGATGTCCTGGGCGAGGTCGGCCAGGAACACCTCGCCGGTCCCCGTGATCTTCATCAGCTGGGTGCCCTCGCCGGTCATCGCCTTCTTGAGGAAGCGCCCGACGCCGCCCGAGCCGGCGTGCTCGAAGGTGACCTGGCCCTGGTAGGCGACCATCGCGCCCATCTTCGCCTGGACGGTCACCTGGTTGAGATGCACCTTGAGCAGCTTGGAGTTCTGCAGCGCGAACGCGTCCTGGGACTGCGTCTCGTTGTACTGGCCGAGGGTTGTCTGCACGGGCGAGTCCTCCTGGATTCGTGGTCAGTGACGCTCCGGAGCCACCTTCCTTGACGACGCGCACCCCGTCAAGGCGTTCGGCCAGGAATTAGGGCTGCCTTAGGCAAAGTGAGAAGGGGCGAATGCTCAGCCGGGCGGCCCGGTGCTCGTGCGCTTCGAGGGCCCGGCCGCGGGCGGCGCCTCGGGTACGCGGCGCGGGGGCGGGGCGACCGGGGGGGCGGCAGCACCCGCGTGGACGGGGTCGGGCCGGCTTGCCGTCGAACCAGAGCCGCCGCCGTTCGCGCCCGCGTGCGAGCCGCCGCGGTTGGGCGCCGGGCCGCTCGCACCGCCGTGGCCGTTGGCGGCCCCCTTCTGGTCGCCGAGGTCATCCATCGAGGTCGCCCGCCGGCCGTCGGCGGCGACGAGCAGCTTGAAGTCGTGCGGACTGGTGGCGGCCCGCAGGGCATGCTCCATCGAGACCCGGCCGGCCTGGACGTGCTTGAGCAGCGCCTGGTCGAAGGTCTGCATCCCGTAGTACTCGCCCTCGGCGATGACCTCGGGGAGGCGGCCGGTCAGATTGGGGTCCATGATCATGTCGCGCACCCGTCCGGTCATGACCAGCACCTCGCACACCGCGACGCGACCGCTGCCGTCGGGGCTGGGAACGAGGCGCTGGGAGATGATGCCCTTCAGCGTGCCCGCGATCATCGCGCGCGCCTGGCCGTGCTGGTGGGGCGGGAAGAAGTCGATGATGCGGTTGATCGTCTCCGCCGCGTCGACGGTGTGCAACGTCGAGAGCACGAGGTGGCCGGTCTCCGCGGCCGACAGCGCCGTGTGTACGGTCTCCTCGTCGCGCATCTCGCCGATGAGGATCACGTCGGGGTCCTGCCGCAGCACTCGACGCAGGGCCCGCTTGAACGAGGTCGTGTCGTGGCCGACCTCGCGCTGGTTGATGATCGAGTTGCGGTCGCGGTGCAGGAACTCGATCGGGTCCTCGATCGTGACGATGTGCTTGGCGTGGGCCACGTTCATCTGGTCGATCATCGACGCGAGCGTCGTCGACTTGCCCGAACCCGTCGTGCCCGTGACGAGGATGATCCCGCGCTCCTCGTCGGCCAGCCGGCGGATGACGTCGGGGAGGCCCAGGTCGTCCATCGAGCGGATCTTGAACGGGATGGCGCGACAGACGATCGAGATCGAGCCCCGCTGGCGGAAGGCGTTGACGCGGAAGCGCGCGAGGCCGGGCAGCGCGTAGGCGAAGTCCGCCTCGCGGTCGGCGGCGAACTCCTCGAGCTTCTCGGGATCGGAGAGGATCGCGCGCAGCGTCCGCTCGGTGTCCTCGGGCTCCAGGGCGTCTGCACCCTCGATGGGCGCGAGCTTGCCGTGCACGCGCACGAGCGGCGGCGAGGGGATCTTGAGGTGGAGGTCTGAACCCTCCACGGAAATCAGATAGCGCAGTGATGCGTCGATGTCGAACGCCACGAGAGATGCATCGGCGCGCGTGGCGCTGCTCTTGAGCCCGACGTACTCGCCCCTCAGCGCGTCGCGTTCTCTCACACCGTGCCCATACGGGGCTGCACAGTCCGCCCAGGCCTTATCCCGGAAAGGAGTCCGTAGGCTAGAGCCCCGCTCCAAGAAGAGGACCAAGCCCAAGCAGCCCGGCGCTAGAGCGCTCGGGCGAGCGCCGCCGCGTCGCCCGCGTCGAGGTCGCGCGCCGAGACCTCGACGCCCCCGACGGCAAGGCCGACCTCGAGCGTGGCGAGCGCTCGACGGCGCTGGAGCGGGCTCTGGCGGACGCGGCGCCACTGAACGCTGCGTGCCTGCGCGACCAGGGTCGACCGGGCCAGGCGGCGCCGCCGCCAGGCGAGGCGGTCACCTGCTAGGCCTACGCCTTCGGCCCGGAAGCGGGCAAGGCTCAACAGGGCGGCGGCGGGGAGCAGCAGCAGCGCCGGCAGCCCGTAGGGAAAGAGCAGCGCCGCGGGCGGTGCGGCGGCGATCGCGGCCGGGATCGTGAGCCGGCGCAGCGCTCGGCCACGGGCTCGGCGGGGCGGCCGGTGCAGCGCGATGCCTTCGAGCTCGAGCGCGGGGACCGTGTCGCGCACGAGGGCGGCGCTCTCGCGGCGCGCGAGCAGCGGGAAGAGCACGCCGGACTGCGCCGCTTCCTTGGCCCGGCCGGCGGTCCTCACCGTCAGGGAGCACAGCCCGAGCGCCTGGCGCACCAGCCCCTCGCGGATCTGCACGGCGCGCACCCGATCCACGGGCACGACGGTCTCCCGATAGCTGAGCAGCCCCCGCCGCAGCCGCAGCCGCGGCCCGTCGCGCACGACGCGAAAGCCGGCCCACGCAAGGGTTGTCCCCACCAGCGAGGCCGCGAGCGCGAAGGCGAGCACGGCAGCGATCTCGAGCAGCGCGGCGACGAGCGACCCCGGCGCAAGCCGCGGAGCGACCTTCTCGGTAAGGCCGCCCGGAACGATGTCGTCGAGCCGGTAGAAGACCGCCACGAGCACGCCGACCCCCGCGCCGATCCGCGGCGAGGTCACCGCGATGAGCGGGAGCGCGGAGGCGGGAAGGCGACGGACAACGTCCTCGGCGGCCGGGGCGTGGACCTCCGCCCGCGCGCCGCTCGGCCGCGCCCCCGGGCGCGAGGGCCCGGTCTCCCCCAGCGCGCCGCTCTGCCGCTCCCCCGTGGGCGAGGCGCCGGCTTCGCCCAGCGCGCCACGCAGCCGTGACTCGGCGCCCGCGGAGACGGCGATGAGGCGGACGGTCGCGCTTCCGGCGGCCGTCCGGATGGTGAGCGAGCGAGCGCCGAGGAGGCGGGCGATCGGGCTCTGGTCGATGTCGACGCTCTGCACCCTGGCGAGCGGGACGCTCACGGTGTCGCGCGAGAAGACCCCGTGGCGCACCACGAAGCTCTCCTCCTCGATCCCAAAGGTGTAGGCGCGCCACTCCAGCACGCCCACCACCGCCGCGACCACGACGATCACGAGCAGGGCGCCGAGGAGGTAGAGCAACCCGACGCCGATGGCGACGCCGGCGAGCGCCGGAAGGATCGCGCCGAGCCAGGCCCGCGCACGACGCACGGCGAGCAGTCCGATCCCCAGCGGATGGAGCCGCTCCGCGGCCGCCTCAGAGCTCATCGCTCACGCGCGCCAGGCGTGCGATGCGGACTCGCAGCTCTCGCGCGCGCTCCGCGTCCAGTGCGGGGATCTCGAAGGCGCCCGAGGCCGTGTGCACCCACACCGACGCGAGACCTAGGCGCCGCTCGAGCGGCCCCACCTCCGAGTCGACGTGCTGCACCCGCGCCATCGGGACGAGCACGCGCTCGACCCACAGCCTCCCACGCTGAAGGTCGATCTCCTCGTCGTCGATGCCGAAGCGCCAGCGCCGGTAGGCCAGGGGCGGGAGGACGAAGACGCTCAGCGCGAAGAAGACCAGCCACGCGAGTCCGGGCAGGACGACCAGAGCCGGCGAAGCGTCCACTTCCGCGAGCACGACCACGGCGACGAGCGCCGCGAGCAGGGCCCCGGCGGCCGCGAGGCCGGCCTGCATCCGCCAGAGCGTGAGGGCGCGAGGGTCGAGCCGCTCGGCAGGCGGCGGATCGAGCGACTCGATCCGGCTGAGGGCTCGCTCAGTGGATCTCGGCGTGACTTCGGTCGCCTTACGCGACGTCGCGGAGCTTCTGGGCCTCGGCCAGCGACTGGAGCTTCTTGAGCGACTGGTTCTCGATCTGGCGGATGCGCTCGCGCGTCACGTTGAACGTGCGCCCGACCTCGTCGAGCGTGCGCGGGTGCTCGCCGCCCAAGCCGTAGCGCAACTCGAGGACGCGCCGCTCGCGGTAGGAGAGGTTCTCCAGCGCCTCGCGCAGCGCCTCCTTGGTGAGGATCTCCGCGGCGCGCTCGTAGGGCGACTCCGCGCGCTCGTCGGCGATGAACTGCCCGA
>JBBPZA010000005.1:0-69789 GCA_038199375.1 Solirubrobacterales bacterium
CCAGGCGATCCTTGACCTCCGGCGCGACCCCCACCACGTCGTCCTCGACTCCGACCTCACCAGCAGCAGTAGTAACCATGCGCCACCGATTCGCCGCCTGGCCCCACCATCCTCCCCACAACCTACCAAAGCACTACTAGGCTTGAACGAGGCTACGACGCTCGTCCCTGCGCGACGGACTAAGGTCCGACCCGTGACCTTCTCGCTGTTCGGGCGGGTGACGCGCTACGCGGCGAACCCGTCGCTCGACCCGCACGAGAACCGTCTGACCGAGATTTCCGCTGCGGTCCTCGAACGTCACGAAGGCTTCGCGTGGGCGTTTGCCCGCCACCTCGTTGCCGAGGCGAGCGAGCAGGCCGAAAGTTCGACCCCTCGGGCCGTCACCGACGAGGAGCGAGCGCGGCGCGCGCGGGTGCTCGAACGGGTCGAGGCGCTTCGCGGCGGCCGCGTGATTGTCGCAACCCAGAAGACAACCCGCACCGGGCGGTTGGTCGACCTGGAGTTCCATCTCCGGCCGCCGTTGGGGCGCGTGGCGCCCGACGTCTTGCTGTGGGTCGAGGTCAAGCACGGTGCTGGCCTCCACGGCAACCAGCTCCACGTCTACGTCAAGGACGTCGCGTTCGAGGCTGCCGAGTACGGGACGGTCGTCGTGCTCGCGCCCCGTGGCAATATGCCGCGCGTCGAGGATCTCCCGCCGGAGGTGGCAGCGGTCGAGTGGCAGGCCGTCGGTAATGTCGCGGACGAATGGACCACGCGCAGCGCCGCGCCCGAGCAGCGCTGGCTGCTGAGCGAGTACATCGCCTACCTGAAGGAGAACGGATTGATGGACCCCGAAGGTCTGACCCCTGTTCACGCGCTCGCGCTGCTGGAGCGCGACCGTGCCGAAGCGGCCATGGTCCCCATCTGCGAGGTCGCGGATGAATGGGTCCAGAAGAACTGGGGCGAACGGTATGACTACCACAAGTCGACGAAGGATGTCCCGCTCTACGGCCTCGACTACTGGGCGACCTACGACGCGCACCGTCGAGGCGAGGAGTCGAGCCCGACGTGGCTCGGAGGAATTTTCGACTGGGGTCTGCGGAAGGCATCAGGGCTGAGTTACTTCGACGCTCCGCGAGGCGCCTACCTGTTCATCGCCGGCGTCGCGCTGGCCACGAAGAAGGAGAACGCGGCAACCGCTGACGGAAACGAGGAGTGGGTCGCCGAGCGCCGCGCCGCGGGCTTCGAATACTTCTGGCACGTCTGGTACCGCCTCGCACGCGTCCGCTACCCCGACTCGCTGCTCAGCGAAACGACCGTACGTCTACGCAACAGCTATGCAAATCTGGGACAGGCCCGCGTTCCGCCGTTGTGTTGGCGCTATAGCGTCAGAGGAATGGATGAACCATCTTCCGAACTTCCGCGTGCCGGAGTTGGTCGGACTCGACCTCGCTCTCGTCACGCACCTGCAAGGTGCAGCGCGGCGAAGGTGGGTGAGCACCGCGAGGGGCTGCTTTACGCCGACACATCCACGCTTGTCAAGCTCGTCGTGCGCGAGGCCGAGAGCGATGCACTCGAGAAGGAGTTGGGACCATGGCTGGGTTGCCTATGAGCGGAGGTGCCTGCGAGTGGCTGGCCCCGTTGCCGTTCTCAGTTCGAGTCGGCCGGCAGGCGCTCGATCAGCGCTTCGACCTGGGGGCGCAGCGCAGGAAGCTCGCGTTCTACGACGTCCCACACGAGCGCGAGGTCTACGCCGAAGTATTCGTGGATGAGCTTGTCGCGCATCCCGGCGATCCGTCGCCACGGGACATCCGGCTGGAGTGCGCGGGTGCGATCAGACAAGCCCTTGACGGCCTGTCCGATGATCTCGACGTTGCGGATGACCGCGTCTCGGGTCTTGCGATCGGCGAAGAAGGCGGCGCGGCCGTCGGCGGTGTACTCGAGGATCGCGTCGACTGCTTCCAGTATATGGAGCAGGTAGGCGCGTTCGTCCCTCACAGCGGGATGGCTTCGGCGTAGATCCTCTCGCGAAGGTGCGGGCTGACGCCGCCGTCGCTGAGTACGTCAACCCTGGTCCCGAGGAGGTCTTCGAGGTCCTGCCAGAGCGCAACGAGGTCCAGGAGGCTGCGCCCGGGCTCCATCTCGACAAGAAGGTCCACATCGCTCCTCGTGTCCGACTCGCCACGGGCCGCGGAGCCGAAGACGCGCACGTTGCGCGCGCCGTGGTCGGCGGCCGTACTGACAATCTCGTCCCTTCGGGACCGTAGATGGTCCAGAACGTGGCTCGGGGTTGCCGGCGAGGTCATATCGCAGTCACGTTACTGCGCGCTTGCGACCGCGTTCCACTCGGGTTTTCAACTCGATCCAAAGGACGCCGTCCAGCACCAAGGCGAACGACCTCAACCCCGCTCCTCTCAGACTCTCAGATCTACGATCTCCGCACCGTCGAGGCCTACGAGCGCAGGAACAAGACCGAGGCGTCCTCGACAGGATCGCCTGCTGCGGGCATAAAAGAGCTACGCTGGCGGGCTGCTTGGCCCCGATCTCCCTTGTCGCGTGGACTTGCTCCTGAGCGCCCGTCGAGCAGCGGGCGGGTAGGACTGCGGCGTGCCATCTCCTCTGCGTGTCGCGGTGTCGATGTCTGGTGGCTCGTCGCTTGGTGCCTACCACGCGGGCGCGATGGCGGCGTTGTTGGTGGCGGTCGGACACCTGCACGGCAAAGAGGATCTCGACGTCGAGATTGATGTCGTGGGTGGTGCGTCGGCGGGCGCGCTCGTCGCCACGCTCTCTGCCTATAGCCTCATGGAGGGCGTCGATCCGGTGAGGTTGCTGCACCAGGCGTGGGTGGACGGCGTAAGCCTCGATCTACTCCGCGGCCGCGAGGGGACCGCGCCGCTCGAGTACGAGGTGTTGCGGGACCGCCTGCCCGCGCTGCTGGATCCCGGCGCCCACGGCGCCGAGCCATACCAGGAGTCGCATCGCCAGCCAGGCGGCATTGTCTTGCACTTCGCGCTTACCGGGCTCCAGGGCTTGACGTTTCCGGTGGCCGGCGTGCGAACTGACACGCCGGTGACCGCCACCACCTGGGCGGACTGGAAGCGATTCGTGCTCGAGCCGGGCGGCGGCCCTGGCCAGTTCGTCGAGCCCGCCGGCCAGGCGCCCGTCGACGCCGCCATCGCCTCGGCGGCCAACCCGGGCGGCTTTGCGCCGCGCATGCTCGACCGCTCCGCCGACCGCGAGGCCTACGAGGAGCGTGGGATCAGCAACTTCCCCGACTCGGGGGCGCTCTGGTACACCGACGGCGGGCTCCTGCAGACCCAGCCGCTGGGTCGGGTCATGGGAGCCGCCAACCTTCTCGACCGCGACCTGCCCGACGACACGCGCCGCGTCGTATTGATGATCGACACGCACTCGGAAGCGCCGTCGAGCGCCGCCCGCTGGTCTGATCCCGACTTCCATCCGACCTGGCTGGAGGGCGTGAGCCGCGCTCTGGCGATCCTGCCCGCCCAGTCGCTCTACGACGACCTGCGGCGCGTGGAGAAGGCCAACACGCGGATCGGCTGGACGCTTCGGTTAGTCGACGCGCTGCAGGGCCACCTCGACGAGGATGCGGCCCCGGCGCTGCGCGACGTGCTCAAGCAGATCGCCGACGACCGAGCAGGCTTTCGCGGCGACGAGCCCCAACGCGAGCTGGACAGGGACCCGGCCGAAAGCGCAAGCGGTCGCGAGCTGCTGGAGCGCTGCGTGCGCGAGATCGCGGGCCTGCGGGGCAAGGAGCCGGTGGCGATCGACGTGATCTCGCCGCTCGTGGTGGCCGAGCGCAAGGGCAAGGACGTCAAGCAGCTCCTGGCGGGCGAGTTCATGGGCGACTTCGGCGGCTTCCTCAGCTGGGAGCTGCGCGACAGCGACTTCGCGCTCGGCTACGAGAGCACCATCGGGTGGATCTCCGAGGCGCTCGAAGAGCTCGGGCCAGACGCCGATCAGGTCGAGCGGACCGTGGCCGCGACAGAGGGCCGGGAGCTGCGAAGCTGGGAGGACGCCCAGCGCGGAGAGGCCGGCCTGGGCGACCTGCCGCTGCGCGACCGCGCCCGCCTCGCCGCAATGGCGATCGGGGCCAGCCGCATGTTCGCAGCGCGCGTCCTGCCCCTCGACCGAGCCCTCCCGAGGCCGGTGCGCGCGGCGGCTAGCTGGGTGCGCGGGCGACTGCGCTGAAGGCGACCTCGACGACCGCGCGGGGCGCCGACACCGCAGGCACGCGAGCTTCTCTCAATCAGCGAGTATGCCGGCGAACGACGGACACTGGCCGCGGTTCGACGAGACCGAGCTCGGCTGGGTACTCCGCCGCGACGCGTGGGGACGGGGATACGCCACCGAGGCCGCCGGCGCCTGCTTCGACTGGGGATTCTCCGCGCTGCCCGTGCCCTATCTCACCGCGATGATCGACCCGAGCAACGCGGCATCGATTCGGGTGGCTCGCCGCTTGAACATGGCCCCTCTCCGCAACGACCGCCTCCTCCAGAGCGAGGTCGTCGTCTACGGACTATCCCGCGATCACCGGTCTCCCGAGCCGGCCGGCTGATGGCCCGCGGGTTACCGCACCGTTTCGCGGTGCCGTGCGTTAGGTTGGCACCACACCGCGGCTCTCAGGTCGCCTCTTCAGGAGGACCATGTCTCGCCATCGCTCGTCTCGCGCACCACTCGTGCTGCTCGGTGCGTGCGCGCTCGCCGGAGTCGCAGCCCTGTCCGCCCCCCCCAACGCTGCCATGGCCGCCTCGAAGAGGTGCCCGACATCCGGGTCCACGGTGGCCCAGAACCAGCTCGTTCGCGTCTACACCAAGCCCAACGCCGGCGAGATCGATCCGGTCTACGCCTGCGAGTTCAAGGCGGGCAAGCCGTTCAAGCTCGACGCGATCAAGGGGCGGGAGTGCCAGAACGCCCGACGCATCGGGCAGACCGTTCTCGCGGGGACGATGATCGCCTTCCAGGTGACCGAGTGCGAGCTCGAGACCGCGTTCGACCATCTCAGCGTCTGGAACGCGAAGAAGCGCAAGCGGATCGTGAACGTCGCCAATGTCGCCGACATCCCCGATGCGCCTGCGGGTGTGACCGCGGACGGCTTCACGGAGCTCGAGAGCCTGGTCCTCAGGACCACCGGCGCGGTCGCATGGATCGGCCGCGGCGGCTACGATCACAAGTCAACGACGGATCTGCTCGAGGTGCACGGTATCCCGGCCCGCGGGAAGGATGCGGTGCTCGACTCGGGCGCCGACGTCGTCGGCGACTCACTCGCGCTCGCCCGCAAGGGCACCCTGTACTGGACGAAGGGCTCCGTCGTTCGCAGCGGCCGCCTCTAGCGTTCGCCTCCGTCGACCCCCCGGGTCCGCCCGGAGGCCGGCCGGTGGAGGACTACAAGTGTGTGGCGCAATTCCAAAGCTCGGTGGCATGCTCCTGGCCAAGCGCCGCCGGCACGCTGATCGCGAGCCTGGGCTCGGCCCGTCAGTCTGCGGACGCGGGTCCTCGGGTGGCTTCCCGTCGCGGGATAGCCCCCCCGCGTTGCTGATCGGCTTGCCCAGCATGACCGGTCCACGAGCTTTTCGGAGCCCCACGGGGCGACTCTGCAAACGACCGCGCCTTCTGACGTTGGGACGGGCGCTCAGCGGTGCTCGGGGTTCTCGTAGTCCGAGCGGCAGCCGGCGTCCCACTCCGTGCGTTGATTGCCGTGGGCGGGGATGCCGCCCGCGTCCTTGAGCATGCGCGCGAGGTGGAGCAGGTTCCAGGTCAGAAACGTGGTGTTGCGATTGGTGAAGTCGTTACCGGGACCGCCGGAGCCCGGATCGAGATAGCTCGGGCCGGGGCCGGCCTCGCCCATCCAGGCCGAGTCGGCCTGCGGCGGGATCGTGAAGCCGAGATGCTGGAGCGAGTAGAGGATGTTCATCGCGCAGTGCTTGGCCCCGTCCTCGTTGCCGGTGATGATGGCCCCGCCGACACGACCGTAGTAGGCGTACTGGCCGCGGTCGTTTAGCTGTGAGCTGTTGCCGTAGAGGCGCTCTATGACCCGCGTGCACACCGACGACTTCTCGCCCAGCCAGATCGGGGAGAGCAGCACCAGGATGTCGGCCGCCATGACCTTCTCGAAGACCCCGGGCCAGGCGTCCTGCTCCCAGCCATGCTCGGTCATGTCCGGGTAGACGCCGGTGGCGATCGGGTGGTCGACCGCCCGCAGCACCTCGACGGTGACGCCGTTTCGCTCCATGATCCCGACCGAGCGGTCGGCGAGGCCCTGGGTGTGCGAGCGTTCGGGCGAGCGCTTGAGCGTGCAGTTGAGGTAAACGGCGCGCAGATCGGAGAAGTCCCAGCGCGACTCGGCGCACAGTTGCTCCTGCTGGGGGGTGAGGCCGGTCGTGGCGGTCATGGCGATCCTGCCTTCTTTCGTATGAAGTTCTTTGGTCGAGCGGGCCGGCCTCGAGCGCGACAGCGCGACAGCGCGAGGCTACTCGGGCTCGCGCGACGCGGAGATCTGGTTGCGCTCGGCCAGCCGGTTGCTCCGTCGCAGCTGCGCTTCCTGCGCGCGCCGCTCCTCCTCGGAGGTGGCGCTCAGAAGCGGCGGCACCTCGATCGGCCGGCCGGCGTCGTCTACCGCCACCATCGTCAGATAGGCCGAGTTGGTGTGGCGCACCTCGCCGGTGACGGGGTTCTCGGCCTCGACGCGGACGCCGACCTCCATCGAGGTGCGCCACGCCGCGTTGACGCTGGCGCTGAGGTGGAGGAGGTCTCCCACGCGGACGGGATGCACGAAGACCATGCGGTCGACTCCGGCGGTGACGACCCGCCGCCGCGAATGCTTGATCGCGGCGATGCCGGCTACCTCGTCGCACCACTTCATCACCCACCCGCCGTGGACGAAGCCGGCCGTGTTGGCGTCCATCACTCCCATCCAGCGAACCAGGACCGACCGCGATTGGTTGGCGGAGCGAGGCTGCATCCGCGCCATCATAGATTCGTCCGCCGAGACCTCCGCCGTGCGCTAGCCCCATTTCCGCAGGCCCGCAGCGCTTCGCGGCTAGCCCCGCGCCCAGTCTCAGCCCGGCGCCCGTTTCAGCCGCTGTTGCGCAGTCCGGCGGCGATGCAGTTGACCGTCAGCAGGAGCGCCCGGTCGACGTCGGGGTCGGGATCGCGGATGTCTCGCTGGAGCCCGCTCTGGCCGTCCGTGGCCGCGGCGGGGGGCCGGCTACGTCGCGCGGCTCGACGTCGGCGGGTCGGCTGAGCATCGGTCGTCCTTCTCAGTCTCGTCCTCGCCCGGTGTCGGGCCGCACGCTGCGTGCTGCGTGTCGCGTGCGGCACTACAGTAGGTCGCGCCGCTTCTCAGCCACCATCGCCACGTAGTACAGGGGCTCCCCCGCAATGGACATCCGGTGGCGATAGCGGCGCTGCCTCTTCATCTCGAGCGTCCCGTCCTCCAGCGCCCTGCGGATCAGGCCGGAGAAGCCGGTCTCGTCCGCGTGATCGATGAAGTCCTCCTTGATGTTGAAGGCGACGTATCCGCCGTCATCCACCAGGTTGAAGGCCGCGGTGAAGGCGCCTGGAGGCACGTCGCCGAAGCCCAGGGCGGCGACGGTGAGCAGGCAGTTGAAGCTGCGCTCGCGCAGGTCGCGTCGATCGTCTTCGGAGAGGGCGGTGAAGTCCAGGACCTTGTAGTCCTCGTAGACGCCGGGCCGGTCGCGCTCGGCGGCCTCCGCAGCCTCCTGGATGATGTCCACTCCCACGATGCAGTCGACCCCGATGCTCCTGAGCTCCTCGCCGACGATGCCGTTGCCGGCGCCGACGTCGAGCACCCGCAGATCGTCGGGGTCCACATTCGCTGCCTCCAGTACCTCGGCCAGGCACGAGCACACGACGCGCGGGGAGTCGCATTTGAGCTCGTCGTAGAAGAGCTGCTCGTAAAGGCCGGGGATCGCGTAGAGCTCGTCGTAGTCATGGAAGCGGATGCGGCGGCGCTCGCCCTTCAAGCGCACCTCGCACCACTCCTGATCCTGGTCGAACTCGTCGGGGACCCCCTCTGGGAACTGGATCTCGAAGCGCTCCTCGGCCTCTGCTACTCGAGTGCTGGGGCGTTCTATCGGATTCACCTAGTCTCCTCAGGTGGTTGCGGCGAGCGCTGAGCGCGCTCGTCTCCTACGTATAGGTTATTGCTTCGTGAACGGCGGCGTTCCGCCGCTACGGAGCTCGGAGGCCGTCGACCATGATCTCCAGGTAGCGCCGCCAGTCCACCGGGGCGCCCGCGCGCTGAGCCGCCGCGATGCGGCCGAAGCCGCACATCATCAGCGGAATGTCATCGGGGGTGGCGTCTGTGCGCACCACTCCGGCGGCTCTCGCCTTCTCGACGATGCGCCACGATGCCTCGCGCAGGCGCCGGGACGCCGGCGTCCCGGAGGTCGTGGGGGGTGCCCGCGAGAGGACTTCGCACATCCCGAAGTCCTCGGCGGTGTAAGTGGCGGTCTGCCAGATCTGCTGCTCGACGGCCGTCCAGGGGTCTGTCGCGCGGGACTCGATGCCCTCGACGATCTCGGCGAGGCGCTCGAAGTGGTCGATCGTGAGCGCCTCGAGCAGCGCGTCCTTGGTGGGGAAGTGCCGGTAGACGGTCCCCACGCCGACGCCGGCGCGCTGGGCGATGGAGGCCATGTCGGCATCGAGGCCCTCTTCTCGAAACGCCCTCCGCGCCCCGATCAGCACGCTGGCGCGGTTTCGCTGGGCGTCGGCACGCAGCGGGCGGTGAGGGGTGTCGGTGGGGAGTGGCGGCATCGAAGGACTTGACAAGCGGAATGGTACTTCCGTATGGTGGTCGAGTCAACTGGAACCGGAATTCCCTTTCCACTATATCTCTTGGAGGTTGAGACCGCCATGACCACAGCACAGCACGCCGAGCGCCGCAAGTGGCTTGCGCTCGTGCTCCTCGCGGCGGCGCAGTTCGTCGTCATCCTGGACGCCTCGATCGTCAACGTCGCCCTGCCCTCGATCGGGAAGGACCTCCGCTTCTCCCAGGACAACCTGGCTTGGGTCGTCAATGCCTACACGCTCACCTTCGGCGGCTTCCTGCTGCTGGGCGGCCGCATGGCCGACCTCCTGGGGCGCCGTCGGATGTTCATGATCGGGCTCGTCCTGTTCGCGCTCGCGTCGCTCGCCGGCGGCTTCGCCGGCTCTGAAGGCCTCTTGATCGCCGCGCGGGCCGTTCAGGGCCTCGGCGCCGCGCTCCTCTCGCCGGCCGCGCTCTCGATCGTGACCACGACGTTCACCGAGGGCGCCGAGCGCAACCGGGCGCTTGGCGTGTGGGGGGCGGTCGCCGGCAGCGGCGGAGCGGCCGGCGTGCTGCTCGGCGGGATGCTCACCGAGTGGGCCGGGTGGGAGTGGGTCCTGTGGGTAAACGTGCCGATCGCTCTCGGCGCCGTCGCCTTCACGCGTGGGCTCATCGCCGAGTCGCGCTCGGAGTCGGCCACCCGCCGGTTCGACGTGCTGGGGGCGTTGAGCATCACCGCCGGCCTGTCGATCCTGGTCTACGCCCTCGTCGACGCGACCGACGCAGGATGGGGATCGACCCAGACCGTGGGCCTGCTCGCTCTCGCGGCCGCTCTGGTCGTCGCCTTCGTCGGCGTCGAGCTGCGCTCCGACCACCCGCTCGTGCCCTTCCGGGTGTTTCGCTCGCGAACGCTCACGGGCGCGAACGTCAGCGGCCTGCTCATCGGTGCGTCGCTGTTCTCGATGTTCTTCTTCGTCTCGCTCTACATGCAGCAGGTGCTCGGCTACAGCGCGCTCAAGGCCGGCCTGGCCTACCTGCCGCTGGCGCTGGCGATCATCGTCTCGGCGGGGGCCGCCTCGCAGCTCGCGACCCGCGTGGGCTTCAAGCCGGTGCTGATCGCCGGGATGCTCCTCGTCGCCGTGGGCCTGGTGTGGTTCGCTCAGGTCTCGGTGGGCGGCGGCTACGTCTCGGACATCCTGGGCCCGTCGCTGGTGGCCGCCGTCGGCCTTGGGTTCGCCTTCGTCCCGGTGACGATCGCCGCGGTGAGTGGCGTCAGCGAGCAGGACTCTGGCCTGGCCAGCGGCCTGATCAACACCTCCCAGCAGATCGGCGGCGCGCTCGGCCTGGCGATTCTCGCCACGGTGGCAAACTCCCGCACCGCGGACGTCACCGCCTCGGGCGCCGGGAACCCCGTCGGGGCTCTGGCCGAGGGCTTCCAGAACGCATTCCTGGTCGGCGCCTCCTTCGCCTTGGTCGGGGCGCTGCTGGCCTTCGTGCTCATCCGCCGGCAGGACTCGCGCGGACACATCGGCGCCGAGGCCGCCGCTCCCGCGGCGGTGGGTTAGGGCGGCGGCTGCCGCTCGCTGCGCCGGCCGGCGGCGCAGCGCGGGCGCAGCCGGACGACCGGCTCAGCGAATGAGCCGCACGCGGCGCGACTTCAGGTCCATTCGACCGGTCGCGTCGCGTGCGCTCAGCGCGAGGGTCGCCAGGCCGGTCTTTCCGCTTCGGAACGCGCGCCGGAGCGCTGCGCGGGCTCGGGCGCTGAGCGCGATCTCCAGCGTCGCGCGAACGCCGGCGTCGAGTACGCGGCTGGTGCGTGCGAGCTTGTGGCGCTTGCCGGCCACGGAAATGGTGGCGCGGGTACGCACTGTGCAGCGTGCGCTGCATCGAATCGCGACGCGGATCCCGCGCCGCGCCAGGACGCGCTGGCGTCGGCGCGAGGAGATACTGAGCCGTACCGCCGCCGTGCCGGCGCCCGCGCGGCCGGCTCCGCCGCCACCCGCTCCGCCGCCGCCCGTGCCGGGCAGCGTCCCGCCCTTCAGGGGACCCGGGCAGGGCGCGGCGCCATTCTGGGCTTCCAGCCGGTAGACCTTGCCGCTGAGCAGCGCGAGGTAGACGCAGCCGCGCGCGTCCTCGCCGAAGGAGGCGAGGCTGAAGGCGGGAAGCGCGATGTCGGTCTCCACCGCCCGGTCCGTGGCTCGGGAGGAAAGGTCGACCGTTCCCAGCCTGCCCGTGCAGAAGTCGCCGTAGAGGTAGCGGCCGTAGAGCGTAGGCAGCGCGGTGTCGCGGACGACGTAGCCGCCCGTGATCGAGCAGGCGCCGCCGGCGTGCCCGTAGGTGAACGCGGGGGCGACGTAGCCAGGGCGGCCCGCGAGCGGGCACGCGCCGCCGCTCGGATAGGCGAGATCGCCCTCGCAGGTGCTCCAGCCGAGGTTGGCTCCCGCGCCGGTGCCGGCCCGCAGGAGGTCGACCTCCTCCTGGGCGCCCTGGCCGACGTCGCCGATGACCAGATCACCCGTCAGTCGATCGAAGGAGAAGCGGTAGGGGTTGCGCAGCCCCAACGCCCAGACTTCGGGCGCTCCACCCGCCGTCGCGAAGGGGTTGCCGGCGGGGATCGAGTAAGGCGTGGCGCCCCGCGGGTCGACCCGGAGCATCTTGCCCAGCCGGCTCGACGTATTCTGTCCGTTGCCCTGCGGATCACCGCCTCCTCCACCGTCGCCGGTGGCGGCGTAGAGGAAGCCGTCGGGGCCGAACTGGAGCTGGCCGCCATTGTGGTTGGTGGTCGGCGGATCGGGATGGGGCACCTCGAGGACCACCCGGGCGCTCGCGGGGTCCGCGGCGTCTGGGTTGGGTGAGCGCTGGTACTCCTCGATCCGGATGTCGCCGGTCTCGTTGTTGGTCGTGGTCGCCGGATCGTCGTCGGCCCGCGTGTAGTAGACGTAGAAGCGGCCCGAGGTCGCGTAGTCGGGAGCGAAGGCCATCGAGAGCAGCCCGCCTTCCCCGGCGGTCGTCACCTTGGCGCTGATGTCGATGAACTCGCGCTTGACCCCGTCGCGCAGCACCTGGATCTTGCCGGCGCGCTCGACCACGAAGAGCCGGCCGGCGTCGCCAGGCGGAGCGGTCACGTAGATCGGCGCGGTGAAGGGCCCGGGGACCTCCACGAGCCGGGCGTCGAGCGCCAGTGCGGGGGCGGCGCAGGCAAGAAGCGCCGCGAGCAACGCGACGACGAAGGCGAATGGGCGGATCACGCTGCTGGCAGATACCCGCGAACGCCCCGAAAGGTTCGATCCTGCGGACGGACGTCCTAGGTTCAACCGCGCCAAGAGAACGGCAGCTCGTCCGCGATCTCCGCGAGCCGGGGGGCGCCGGCGTCGCGCTCTGAGACGAGGAGCTCGAGGTCGGGCCAGACGATTCCCACGTCCGGATCGTCGTAGGCGATCCCGCTCTCAGTCGCTGCGTCGTAGTAGGAGGAGAGTTTGTAAACCACGTCGGCCACCTCGCTGAGCACGCAGAAGCCGTGCGCGAAGCCGACGGGGAGGAAGAGCTGGCGCATGCGCTCGTCGTCGAGCGGGACTCCTTCCCACTCACCGAAGGTGGGCGAGCCGCGGCGGAGGTCGACCACGACGTCGAGGATCGCTCCCCGAGCGCAGCGGACGAGCTTGGCCTGGCCCGGTCGGGTCTGGAAGTGCATACCGCGGAGGATGCCTCGACTCGAGCGCGAGTGGTTGTCCTGGACGAAGGCGACCTCGACGCCGTGGAGAGCCAGCGAGTCCTGGCGGAAGGTCTCGGCCAGGAAGCCACGCGCGTCGCCGTGGACGCTCGGCTCCAGGAGGACGAGCCCGCCGAGGCGAGTTTCGAGCCGCTTCATGGGGCCGGAGAATGTATCCACCCCCGCCCAGTCTCCGCGAAGCAGGAACGCGCGGCCTCGCCGTCGAAAGTCGTGCTCGCCAATGAAGCGAGCTACGACCACCGCGCCGGCCAGGCCCCCCGAGGCCGGCAGCCACCACACGCTGTCGGCCTACATCGTGGCCCGCTTCGACGAGTTCTCCCGGTCCCAGAAGGACGTGGCGCAGTACATCGTCGACCACCTCGACGAGGCGGCCTTCCACACTGCCGAGGAGCTGGCCAAGCGCGCCAGCACCTCGAGCTCGACCGTCGTGCGCTTCTCGCAGGCGCTGGGCTTCGAGGGCTTTCCCGAGCTCCAGCAGGCCGCCCGCGACGAGTATCGCCGCCGCGCGGGCGAGGGCGCCAACGGCGACGGCAACGGGGGCCCGCTGTTCGCCCTCGACGCCACGGAGTTCGAGACGGCGCTCGCCGCCGATCACGTCAACGTCGAGGACACCGCGAGACGGGCCGGGCGAGGCGACGTCGACGCGGCCGTCGAGGCGATCGTGGCGGCCCGAAGCGTGCTGGTGGCCGGTACCGACCAGATGGCCTTCTTCGCCAGCTACCTCCGCCACCTCCTCATGCTGCTCGATCTTCGCGCCGAGACCGTCGCCAGCCCCTCCCAGGAGGCGTTGGGGCGGCTCAGCCGCATCGACGAGCACATGCTGGTCGTCGGGCTCTCGGCCGGCCGGGCGCATCCGCTCGTCGTGCGCACGATGAAGCTGGCGCGCCACCGCAAGGCGGCCACCCTGGCAATCACCGACGCCACGATGTCCGACGTCGCTCGGCTGGCGAGGACACGGCTCTACTACTCGTCCAACAGCCCCGCTCACGTCCGCTCGCACACCGCGCTTCTCTCCCTCCTCCAGGCTCTGGCCTTCGGGGTCTACTCGCGTGACGCGGCCAGCCACGACGACCGCATCAAGGCCTACCGGCTCAAGTAGCACGCGTTAGTACCCTCAGGGGTATGCGCGACGAGGCGACCTTCCGCGTCAAGACCGGGCTGGCCGAGATGCTCAAGGGCGGCGTGATCATGGACGTCGTCGACGCCGACCAGGCTCAGGTGGCGCAGGAGTCGGGCGCGGCCGCGGTGATGGCGCTCGAGCGGGTGCCCGCAGACATCCGGCGCGACGGAGGCGTCGCGCGCATGTCCGACCCGAGCATGGTCAAGGGCATCCAGGAGACGGTCTCGATCCCCGTGATGGCCAAGGCGCGCATCGGGCACTTCGTCGAGGCCCAGATCCTTCAGGCGCTCGAGGTCGACTATGTGGACGAGTCGGAAGTGTTGACGCCCGCCGACGAGGCCAACCACATCGACAAGTGGGCCTTCGAGGTCCCGTTCGTGTGCGGTGCGACCAACCTCGGCGAGGCGCTGCGGCGGATCGCCGAGGGCGCCGCGATGATTCGCTCCAAGGGCGAGGCGGGAACCGGGGACGTCTCGGAGGCCGTGCGCCACATGCGCGCGATCAACGGCGAGATGCGCCGGATCGGAGCCCTCGGGGAGGACGAGCTGGCTACCGCGGCCAAGGAGCTCGGCGCTTCGCTGGACCTCGTCCGCGCGGTCCATCGCGAGGGCCGCCTGCCGGTCGTGCTCTTCTGCGCGGGAGGCATCGCCACGCCCGCGGACGCCGCGCTCATGATGGCGCTGGGCGCCGAGGGCGTCTTCGTCGGCTCAGGCATCTTCAAGTCCGAGGATCCCGCCACCCGGGCGCGGGCGATCGTCGAGGCGACCACCCACTTCGGAGACCCCGAGCGCGTCGCGGCCGCGAGCGCCGGCCTCGGCGGCGCGATGACCAGCCTGGAGGCGCGCAAGCTGGGAGAGGAGCAGCTCCTCGCCGGCCGCGGCTGGTGACCCTGACGTGAAGATCGGCGTCCTGGCGATCCAGGGCGACTTCGAGGCTCACGCGCGGCTGCTTCGTAGGCTCCGGGCCGAGGCGGTGGAGGTGCGCGTGCCGCACGAGCTCGACGGCCTCGACGGACTGGTCATTCCCGGCGGCGAGTCCACCGTCATGACCCTGGGGATCGAGCGCGAGGGCCTCGCCGAGCCGATCCGGGCGCTCGCGCGCGCCGGGACGCCGGTACTCGGCACCTGTGCGGGGATGATCATGCTCGACCGCGAGCACCTCGACCTCATGGACGTGCTCGCGCAGCGCAACGCCTTCGGCCGGCAAGTGCGCAGCTTCGAGACGGACCTCGAGGTCGAAGGGATCGAGGGCGAGCCACTGCGGGCGGTGTTCATCCGGGCGCCGTGGATTAAGGAGCACGGGGCGGGCGTCAGGGTCCTCGCAACGGTCGACGGCCACCCGGTGGCCGTGCGTGAGAGGAGCCTCCTCGCCGTCGCCTTCCACCCCGAGGTCGCCGGCGAGGGACGCGTGCACGAGCTCTTCCTCGGCCTCGTATCTTCGCGGGTCTGGGACGTGGCGGGGTAGACGCCTTCGGGGGCGACGGTTAGCGTCTGCTCCAACCGAAACCTAGGGAGACCCTTATATGGCAGAAGAAGTACAGATCCGCGGGACGCAGGAGATCGCCAAGATCCGCAACCCGCTGGCGCCGGCGCTGCTCTGGATTCCGACGCTCGGGATCTACTACTTCATCTGGTGGTACAAGGTGAACAAGGAGATGGCCGCCCTCGGCAAGGCCACCGGCCGGACCGAGGAGCTCGGCGACAATCCCACCACTTCGCTGATGGCGGTTCTCTTCGGCTGGATGATCATCGTCCCGCCATACATCTCGCACTACAAGGGGTTCAAGCGCCAGCAGGCGCTGCGCAGCATGACCACGCCGGGCGACGACGGGATGGATGCGGTTCTCGGGATACTCCTCACGATCGTCTTCGCTCCGGTGGCCTTCTACATCGTCCAGGAGAGCCTGAACAAGGGGTGGCGGGCCCAGTCGGGGGGCGGCGGTCAGGTCGGCCCGGGCGGCCAAGCTCTCGGCCTTCCCCAGCAGCAGCAAGGCCAGTACCAGCCCGGCCAGTACTCGCAGCAGTAGAGCTCCGGATTCCTCGACGGAGAGCGGGGCGCCCCCGGGGCGCCCCGCTATTCCACGACCAGTCCGTGGCGCATCGTGTTCTCGGTCACGACGCGCGGCTCGACGAATGCCGCGAGGTAGTCGGGCCCGCCCGCCTTGCTTCCGGTCCCCGACAGGCGGTTGCCCCCGAAGGGCTGCCGGCTGACCATGGCGCCGGTGATCGAGCGGTTGACGTAGAGGTTGCCGACCGGGGAGCGTCTCGCCACCGCGTCGACCGTCCGCGGGTTGCGGGAGAAGAGTCCGCCAGTGAGCGCGAAGGGGAGGGAGTCGACGACCTCGCACGCCTCCTCGACGGAGGCCACCCGGTCGACGGCGAGCAGCGGACCGAAGACCTCCTCGCGCACGACCGGGGAATCGGGTGGGAGCTCGGTGAGCACCGTTGGTGGGCAGAACCAGCCGGTGTCGGGAATGTCGTGATGCGAGGCGACGATGCGGCCATCGCGCGCGCCGCGCCGCGCGTAGTCGAGGACGCGCTCCCGGGCGGCGCGCTCGATCACCGGCGGAACGTCGCAGCCCGGGCGCTCGGCGCGATCGACGACGAGCAGCTCGACGGCCCCGGCGAGGCGCTCGAGCAGCGTGTCGGCGATCTCCTCGTGGGCGAGCACACGGGCGGCGGCAGAGCATTTCTGGCCCGCGTAGGAGAAGGCCGAGGACACGATCGCCGGGACCGCCTCGTCGAGGTCTGCATCTGCGTCGACGATCACGCAGTTCTTGCCGCCCATCTCGGCGACGACGCGTTTGAGGTGTCGCTGGCCGTCGGGCACCTCGGACGCCCGGCGAACGATCTCCAGACCGACGGCCGCCGAGCCGGTGAAGGCGACGGTGTGGACGCCAGGGTGGCGCACGAGCGCTGAGCCGACGTCGCCCTCGCCGGGCAGGAGTGACAGCGCGTCGGGGGGCACTCCGGCCTCGCGAAGCGCCGTGACGAGCTCCAGCGCGCAGCCCGGGGCCTGCTCGGCGGGCTTGAGGATCGCCGCGTTGCCGGTCGCCAGCGCCGCGGCGGTCATGCCGCAGGGAATCGCGAACGGGAAGTTCCACGGCGAGATCACCGCGACGACGCCCCGCGGCACGTAGCGTAGCTCGTTGCGCTCGCCGGGGAGCTGGAGCAGGGGCCGCCCGTGCTCGAGCTCGATCGCGCCGCGCGCGTAGTACTCGAGGAAGTCAATCGCCTCGCAGACGTCGGCGTCGGCCTCGGGCCACGGCTTGGCGCACTCGCGGACGGCCAGCGCCGCGAGCTCGAGCCGGCGGTCGCGGAGCAGGCCCGCCGCCGTCACGAGCACCTGGGCCCGCTCCGTCGCGGGTCGCTCGCTCCAGGGCGCCAGCGCGCGCGAGGCCGCGACGACCGCGGAGTCGACCTCTGCCGGCGTGGCGGGCGACGCGAGCGCTACGGTCCGGTCGGGCTCGCCCGGATCGCTCGAAACGAGCTCCTCGCCCTCGCGGCGGTCCTCGCCGATCCACACGGGCACGCGCAGCGGAAGTCGTGCATCGAGGTCCGCGAGCGCGCCGCCGAGCCGGTCGCGGACCGCCGCCCGGCGCAGCTCGAGGACCGGCTCGTTGGCGAAGGGGGGAAGGGAGCTATTCACGGGGCGCGTACACAGACCGGCGACGAAGGAGGGCGGCCTCTCCCAGCCCGCGTTCTGCGCCGTCTCGACGACATCAGATGTAGTTCGGACAGCGCAGAACGCCGGGGACTGGTCCTGGGCTCGCTCATGGCGCGGCTAGGAGATCTTCCATGGGCGCTCCCTTGGCTTGGGCGGCCAGGAAGGATTCGTTGCTCGTGTTCTCCAGCAGGCGGCGGACGAGGTAGGCCATCCCCGCCACGAGCTCGCCGACCGGACAGTAGGCGCGGACGCGGAGGCTGCGGGCCGCGAGCGCCTCGGCGAGGTCGTCGCCCAGTCCGAGGAGAACCTGGAGCTCGAGGTCCTCGTCGGCTCCGCCCCTCACGCGGTTGTAGGCGATCGCGTGGGAGATCGAGCGCAGGTTGTGCGACGCGATCGCGACCCGCACCGCGGGCCGGGCGTCGAGGAGCGCCCGGGTGAGCGCCTCGAAGGTCCGGTCGGACTCGGCCTTGTCCTCGAAGACGGGCGGCGACCAGCCGTGCTGGCGGGCCTCGACCACCTCGTGGTCCCAGTAGGCGCCCTTGACCAGACGTACCATGAGCGGCGGGGTGCGGGGTCGCTCGCGCGCCCAGGCCAGGATCTGGGAGAGGTGCTCGGGCGATTCGCGCAGGTAGGCCTGGAGCACGAGCCCGGCCGAGGGCCCGTGCGCGAACTCGTCCTCGCTCAACAGGTCCAGGACCAGCTCTGAGACCGCGTCGCGCGAGTCCAGGGACTCGATGTCGATGTGCAGGTGGGCGCCCAGGTCGCGCGCGTGGCGCAGCAGCTCGCGCAGGCGCCCGGCGGCATCTCGCTGGCCACGCTCGGGCGCGTCCGGGCGTAGCAGCGGCGTGAGCGCCGAGACCTTCACGCAGACGTTGGCGCGCGGCAGCGTGGCGGCGCCGTCGCGCTCGAGCAGCGGCTGGTGCTTCCAGGCAGCGGCGGCGGCGCTCACCGTGTCCAGCGCCTCGCGGCAGCGGAGCGCGTAGGCGTCGGCCTCGCCTTCGGTGACCGTCGCCTCGCCCAGCAGGTCAAGCGTTGAGGCGATCCCGCGCTCCCAGCGGCCCTTCAGCGCTCCGAGCGCGTCATGCGGGGTGTCTCCGACTATGAAGCGGTGGGCCATGCGGCGCACGGCCGCGGCGGCGGCCACCCCGAGGGCCGCCCGGCCTGCCCTCGTCGAGGACATCCGCATGGCGGCCTCCAGCGGCGGAGGTCGCTCGCCGACCTCCTCCAGGTAGCTGACCAGGTGAGAGGCCAGATCCTCCAGCGAGCGGCACGCGGGCACCACGTCGACGAAGCGAAAGAGCGCCGCGCGCAGCTGGTCGTCGCCCGAGGCGAGCTCCATGGCCTTGCCGTCGAGCGCCTTGAGCGGATGCGCCGCACGGGACGGGAAGGCGGCCGCCAGATCTCGGCCGACCGCCTGGATCTCACGCTCCAGCGTCGCGTCTGGCCCCACGCCCTCGACGATACCCGGTGGACGCGCGGGCCCCGCCCACTCGTCATGCCGGGCCCCTCGCTCGCCACGTGCCGGCCCGTTCACTCGTCCTGTGTCGAGCCGCTCACGTATGTGACGGCTGCCCGCCCGTTACGCGCCGGCCCGGCTCACCCGCCGCGTTTGACCGCCCGTGCCCACAGGTCGAAGGCGCCGAGCCGCCTCGTCGGCCGTCTGGCCGCCAGCCGCCAGTACAGGGCGCGCGCCCGCTCGTCGGGCACGAAGTCCGCGTAGCGCATCGCGCCCGTCCAGACTTCCACGTCGGCGAAGGGCGCCGCCGTGAGGGCGCGGCGCAGCGAGCGGACCGTCTGCTCGTTGACGTGCATGCGGTGCTCGTAGGGGTTGCGCGGGTCGGCGGGCCAGCGCCGGCGTCGCGGCGGCCACGTGAGTCGCTGGAGCCGGTAGGTGACCTCGTAGACCGTCCGGTTGGGCATGGTGTGGGCGATGAGGCGCCCGCTCGGCGCGAGCAGTCGCCATGCCTGGGCCAGCGCGAGGTCGAGCTCGGCGGGGGTGAGGTGCTCGACCACGTCGATCAGCGTGACCAGGTCGGTGATCCCGTCTTCGAGCGGCACGTCTCGCGCGTCGGCGAGGACGACCTCGCAGCGGTCCTCGACCCCGCGGGAGGCCAGCGTCTGCCTGGCGAGCCGCACCGCATCGTGCGAGTACTCCACCCCGATCGCCCGGGCGGCGCCGCGCTCGGCCGCCACCGCCAGCAGCTCCCCGCGGCCGGTGCCGAGGTCGAGCACCACCTCGCCGGGGGCGAACCGCGCCATCTCCAGCGTTCCGGCGTATACACCCGACGCGCCTGCGCCGTCGGTCGCCGCCCACTCTTCGTAGCCGGCGCACGTCTCGCGGTAGTAGCGCTCGTCGTAGGCCTCGGGCGAGACGGCCGGGGGAGGGAGCGAGCTCATCGGCCCCCAGCGTACGCTCACTTGGTGCCATCCGACGACCATGCGGGCAAGCTCGCCGAGTGGAGCCGACGCGCCAAGTCGGTCCTGGCCCCCGGTCGCCGGCGCGCCGCGGCGACCCTCCGCCACGGCGGGCTGCGCTACGCCTGCCCGATCTGCCGGGGTCGCTTCCGCCGCTTCGAGCCGGCGCCCAACGGGCGGCCCAACGCCCGCTGTCCGCGCTGCGGCTCGCTCGAGCGCCACCGCCGCATCTGGCTCTACCTCCACACCCGTACGGAGCTCTTCAACCGGCCGACCCGGCTGCTCCACGTGGCGCCCGAGCCCTGCCTGACCGAGCGGCTGCGCGCATCGCCGACCGTCGACTACCTGAGCGGCGACCTGACGCCCGGGGTCGGGATGGTCACCCTCGACCTCACAAGCCTCCACTTCGCCGACGCGAGCTTCGACGCGGTGCTCTGCCTGCACGTCCTCGAGCACGTCCCCGAGGATCGAACGGCGATGAAGGAGCTCCACCGCGTGCTGCGCCCTGGCGGGTGGTGCCTGGTCGAGGTCCCGCTTCGAGGCGAGGAGACCGTCGAGGGGTGGCCGGGGATGTCGGGCGAGGAGCGCGAGCGCCGCTTCTACCAGTCAGACCACGAGCGCCTGTACGGCCGGGGCGACCTGGCCAGGCGGCTCGAGACGGCGGGCTTCAGGGTCCAGGTCGACGTCTACCGCGATGAGCTGGCGCCAGAGGTGCGCCGCCGCCACCGCCTCGCGCTGGACCTCGGCCCTGAGGTCGCCGCCAGCGACGAGCCGTGGATCACCTTTCGCTGCTCTCGCTGACCCGTCGGCGCGTCCCCGGGCATTACGCTGCGCCCATGCTCGGCCGCGCCCGGCGCTTCGCGCACGACCTGCCCAGGCGCATCGGCTACGGCCGCGGGCCGATGCTGATGTCCGACCTGCGCAGGCGATGGGTGCTCTTCCGCCATCCCCACGCGACGATCCGCTTCGAGGGCCCCGTCTACCTGGGTCCCGGCTTCAGCCTCCACATGCCCGACGGCGGGGAGTTCATCGTCGGACCGGGGGTCGAGTTTCGCCGCGGGTTTCGCGCGGAGGTCGGGCCGCAGGGGCGGGTGACGATCGGCGCCGGATCGGTGTTCACCTACTACGTCCTCATCCAGTGCTCGACGACGATCGAGATCGGCGAGCGGGCGATGTTCGGCCAGTCGACGATCGTCGTGGACGGCAATCACCGCTTCCGCGACCTGACCAAGCCGATGCTCGCCCAGGGCTATGACTTCCGGGCGATTCACATCGCTGACGACGCGACGATCACGACGAAGTGCACGATCATCGCCGACGTCGGCGAGCGGGCCTTTGTCGGCGCCAACTCGGTCGTCCTCCGGGATGTACCGCCGTTCACGGTCGCGGCCGGGGTCCCCGCGAAGCCGATCGACTACTTCGGCCCGCCGGGCTCGGAGCCCGCCGAGCTCGCGGCGCGCTCGGGCGACGGAGGCTCCTGATCGGCCCCCGCTCGCGCCCACGCGTCCAGGAAGGCGGGGGCCAGCGCCTGGCGGTAGGAGAGCTCGGCACGCCGGCGCACCGCCGGCCCGGCGAGCGGCACGCGGGGCGGCACCCATGGCGCAAGGCGGGCGCCCCATCCGCGCCCGGCCGGAATCGCGGCCGCCTCGCTGAAGAGGTCGTGGAAGTAGGGGCGCACGTCGGGGTAGCGGGCCGCGAAGCGGCGCTCGGCCGCGGCGATCGCCGCGACGCGCTCGCCGTAGTCCTCGAGCGTGGGGGCGTGGAGGTGCTCGCCCACCGCCTCGCGGTCGTAGCGCAGGCGCAGGCCGAGGTCCGCCAGTCGCCGGCCGAGGTCGAGGTCCTCGTAGAGGAAGGGAAACGCCTCCTCGTCGAAGCCGCCCGAGCGCTCGAGCAGCGAGCGCTTGAGCGAGACGTTCGCGGTGTAGAGGTGCGCCCAGCCCGCCCACTCGCCGACGATCGCGGAGAAGTGGAAGTGTACGCCGCGGTCGAGCCAGCGCATGAACGGCGTGACGCGCAGCTCGGGTGCCCAGCGGACGTGGCCGAGGCAGCCGACCTCCTCCTGGGGGTGCTCCTCGTGGCGGGCCCGGTGGCGCTCGATCAGCCGCAGCGTGGCGAGCACGTCGTCTCCGAGGAAGAGCACCAGCGGTGCGCCTGCAGCACGCCAGCCCGCGTTGCGCGCCGCCGAGGCGCCCGGGCGCCCGCCGCACACCATCCGGCCCCCGGGCAGGCGTGCGGCGAGGAGCCGGTCGACCCCCTCGGGATCGGGCTCGAGCGCGTCGGCGGCCACGACCACCTCGACGTCCTCGGCAGCGTGCTCCGCGAGACGGTCGAGCGCACGAGCGAGCGTGACGTGCCGGCCGAGAGTGGGTATCACGATGCTCAGCCGCGGCATGACGCGAACGGTAGAGCGCCGTGGGGCTAGCCATCCGCCACGACCCCGAGCGCGAGCGCAGCGAGCTTGCGGCCTACCTGGGCGACGCCTACGACGAGGGTCGGCTGCGGCACTGGCGCGAGCAGCTCGAGGAGGAGGTCGCGCGGGTGGGCGACGAGGCCACGCTCTATCGCACCTCGCAGGCCTACCTCTACAACCTCGCGGCCTTCGCGATGACCGGCACCAAGGACCCCTATCTCTCAGAGCTCGGCCGGTCGGTCCCGCGCGGCGCACGCCTGCTCGACTACGGCTGCGGCATCGGCTCGGACGGGCTCCTGCTGCTCGAGGCCGGCTACCGAGTGGAGTTCGCGGACTTCGAGAGCCCGAGCACCCGGTACCTGCGCTGGCGCCTCGAGCGCCGGTCGCTCGAGGCGGTGGTCCACGACCTCGACGCGGGACCGCCGCCCGGTGGCTATGACCTCGCGTTCGCCTTCGACGTGATCGAGCACGCCGATGATCCGGAGAGCCTGCTCGGTCTGCTCGAGGCCCAGGCCGGACTGGTGCTCGTGAACTTCCTCGAGTCGGTCCCTGGCGAGACCGTCCTGCACCGCGAGCTAGACGTCTCGGCTCTCCTGGCCCGGATCTCCCGCCGCGGGCTGCGGCGCTACCGCCGCTACCACGGCCGTTCGCACCTCGTCCTCTACGACCCGCGGCCGGCCGGGGTCGCCGGCCGGCTGCGGTCAGGCGCCGTGCGGCTGCGCGGGTCGCGCGAGCACCGCCGCGTGCGGTGACCCGCGGCGCGCGCCGTAGAGGTACTCGCGGCCCGTGCGTGACATCAGCGTGCGCGGCCGCACCGGCGGGCGCGGGAAGCCGCCGCCCGGGGGCATGGAGATCCGGCGAGCGGGGGCGGCGAGCTCGAAGCCGGCCGCCTCGACGAGGCGGACGAGGCCGGCGAGGTTGGGCTTCCACCACCAAGGGCGCCCGACGCCGTCGAGATGGGCGACCGGCCGTCGGGGATGGGCGATCGTCATCGGAAGATCGATCGCGTCGACGACGAGGAGCTCGCCCCGGCATATCGAGGCGGCCCGCTCGAGCGCGCGGACAGGGTCGCGCAGGTGGAGCAGGAGGCTGCCGAGGTAGACGAAGTCAAAGCGGCCGATCTCGTCGGGATCGAGGTCGTAGACGCTTCGCTCCAGGCGTTCGACCGAGGAGCCAAGCGCCTCGCGGGCGATCTCGAACCCGCGGCCGCCGTCCTTGCGCTCGTTCAGCGCTGCCAGGATCTCGTCGGTCGATCCCGCGGGCCAGTCCCAGCCCCGCGGGTCGAGCACGTCGACCGCCAGAACCTCCTCGGCGCCGCGCCGCTCCATCTCGAACGCCCAGAAGCCGTCGAAGGTCCCGACGTCGAGGCACCGGCGCCCTTGCAGCGAGGCGGGGATCGGGAGCGCGCGCGCGACGGGACGAGTGTCGAACCACCCGGGGGTCACGACGCCGGGCGCGAGCTCGAGCGTGTGGTACCACTGACGCGAGTCGACCAGCTCGCGGAGGGCGGGCGCATCGCGCGCCGTCGAGGTCACCGAACCGTCGCCCACTCGGCGAAGATAGCGCTTGCAGGCACCCGGTTCACCGGTGGCGCTCGAGCTCGGTGCGGGGCGCCAGGCCGGTCCGTGCGTGCAGGCGCGCCCAGCGAACGGCGCGCGAACGGGCGGGGGCGAAGCGGGCCGGGCGGATGCGGGCCGCCGGAGTCAGCGCGGCTGCTCGGCCGGCCGCTCCGGCGAGGTTGATCAGGGCGGCTGCGCGGGTGCGGGCCGGCCCGCGGCGGCGCAGCATCCAGGCGTAGGTCGCTCGCAGCCAGCGCTCCGTGCGTCCGTCGCCCCACGCCGCGGCGGTCGCCGCCGAGGCGTGATGGCGAACCCGGGCCGCCGGCTCGTAGCGCGTGCTCCAGCCCGCGCGGCGCAGACGCCATCCGAGGTCGAGGTCCTCGGCGTACATCCACTGCGCCTCGTCGAAGCCGCCCGCCTGCTCGAACGCCGCGCGGCGGACGAGGAGGAAGGCTCCGATCGCCCAGTCGACCTCCCGCGCCCGTTCGGGGTTCCAGCCGCCCTCGAGGCAGTGCCGGTCGGCCCATCGCGGGCTGAGCCACCCCGCGCCCAGGTTGAAGAGCGCAAGGAACGGGAGCGTGGGGAAGGCGTAGACCGAGTGCTGGGTCTCGCCGCCATCAAGCACGAGGCGCGGCGCGAGCACGCCCGCGCGCCCAAGTCGTCCGCCTGCCTCCAGGAGCGCGGCAAGCGCGCCCGGCTCGAGCTCGACGTCCGCGTTGGACGGGGCGATCCACGGCGTGGCGGTCCGCTCGGCCACCAGGTTGACCGCTCGTCCAAAGCCGAGGTTCTCGCCTGGCTCGATCAGCTGCGCCCACGGGTGGCGCTCGCGCACCAGAGCAACCGACCCGTCCGTCGAACCGTTGTCGACCACCCACGCCTCGGCGCGCCCCGCCCGCACGTCGGGCTCCAGCGAGCGCAGGCAGTGGTCCAGGAGCTCGCGCGTGTCGAAGGAGACGATCGCCACGGCGACCGCCGCGCCGGACCCAGGCAATGGGCTAGTGGACCCCGACGCGGACCACTAGGTGACGCTCGCCGGTACCCGACGCCCGCCCCGCAGGTAGCGGGCGACCTCGCGAAGCAGGTCGCGCTCGAGCAGGATGGTGGCGACTGCCGTCACCGCGAGGTAGAGCGCCAGCTCGGCGACGGCGAGAGCCGGCGTGCGCCCGGAGCCCTCGACCAGGCGCAACGCGAGCACCGCGCCGGCCGCGGGGACCGTCGGAGCGATCGCCCGCACGAAGTGCCGGGCGATCTGGAGCCCGGGGAACAGCCGGGCGAGGTAGACGAACCGGGCGGCCAGCGTCACGATGATCACCGCTCCCATCCCGGCCGCGTACCCGTCGAGCTCCCAGATGAGCAGACCGGGTAGGGCGAAGGCGAGGAAGGCGACCGTCGCGATCGCGGAGACGATCGCGATCGGCTTGGTCTCGCCCGCCGCCCGGAAGAAGGCCGTCCAGTTGAAGCCGATGTGGTTGGCGGCGGCGATCAGCCCGAAGGCCTCGATGAGGACTATCGCCGGCGCCCAGCGCTCACCGATCACGGAGTGGACGAGGTCGGCGGCGAACAGCGCGACGCCCACGCCGAAGGGAAAGCCCCACATCAGGGCCAGCCGGTTGGACTTGACGAAGGACTCGAGCAGCAGGTCGCGCCGGTCGCGCACCGCGCAGATCGCCGGATAGAGCGTCGAGGTGACGATCTGATCGACTCGGTCGGTGTACAGGACGATGGAGCTCGCCAGCGCGATGGCCCCCACCCCGGCCAGGCCGAGCACGTGGTCGCCGGCGAGGAGCGAAGCCTGCGCGGCGATGATCCCGCTTCCCCCCGCCACCAGCAGCGGCCACGAGAACCCGGCGTAGGAGCGCAACGTGCCCCGGTCATAGCGCAGGCGCAGGGGGTAGGGGGAGCCCCGGACGGCGGCCGCCGCCGAGGCCCACGATCCGGCCACGGCGCCGATCACCAGGCTCCAGTAGCCCGCGCCGGCTATCGCCAGGGCGACGGTCACCGCGAACGTGGTGATCGGGTCGATCGCCTCGAGCGTGCGCTGGCGGACGAAGTTCATGCGCCGGTAATGGACCCAGATCGCCGCCTGGAGGACGGCGGCGGGAAGCATGAGCAGGGTGAAGGCGGCCGGCGCGATCAGCTTGGGCTCGCCGTAGACGAGCGCCAGCACGGGAATGAGCGCCGCGACGACGATGCCGTAGGCCGCCGTGGAGATCAGCTCGAGGGTGAACGCACGCTGGAATGCGTGCTCCTGGTTTGAGTCTGACTGCTGGACGTACTTGTCGCTGATACCCACCTGCTTGAGCCAGCCCAGCGTTCCCAGCCCGATGACGATGATCCCCCAGACGCCGTAGTCGGCCGCGGTCAGCAACGCGGCGACGACGAAGCCCTTGAGCAGCCCCAGCGCGTTGAAGCCGATCAGGAAGGTCGCGTTGACCAGCGTGCCGCGCGCGGTCTGCTCGCGCAGCCCCCGGCCGGCCAGGTTCAGGCGGCCACCGAGGTCCTGTGGCGCCTGCTCCTCGGCTGTCGCCACCTGGTCGGCCACCGCGGCCAACGTAGCACCCGGCCAGGCCCTTCCCGCTGCCATACTCGGTCCCATGAAGATCGCCGTCGCCGCGGACGAGCGCACAGGCATTGCCGCGCTGGTGGCCGACGAGCTTCGCCGCCGCGGCCACGAGCCGCTGCTCCACGGAGCGCTCTGCGACGGCGAGCGCGACGACTGGGCGTGGGCGAGCGAGGCCGCCTCGCGCGACGTGGTGGAGGGCCGCGCCGATCAGGCGGTCGTGTGCTGCTGGACCGGGACGGGCGCCTCGATCGCCGCCAACAAGGTCGCCGGGGTCCGCGCGGCCCTGTGCGTCGACGCCGCCACCGCCGACGGTGCGCGCCGCTGGAACGACGCCAACGTGCTCGCGCTCAGCCTGCGCTCGACCTCCGAGGCGCAGCTCACCGAGATCCTGGACGCCTGGTTCACCGGCGAGCCCAGCTCGGAGGCGCAGGACGTGGCCAACGTGGAGCACGTCACCGCGATCGAACGGGACGCTACGAGCAGACCGCGATGAGGTCGAGGCCGGTTTCGAGCCCGTCCTCTCCCACCGTGAAGTCCTCGCGGGTGATCGCCGCCGCGCGCGGGTCCTCGCTCGCCCGCGCCCGCGTCAGCGCCGCGTCGTAAAGCCACTGCCGGGCGCGCCGGGGCACCGCCCGGCGCACGCGAAGCGGGTCGCGGCGCAGGAGGGCGTCGAGCCGGTCGCCTTCCCGCGCGACGAGCTCGAGATAGCGCTCGGAGCCGAAGAGCCCGTAGAGCTCGACCGACTCGAAGAACCCAGAGCACAGCGCCCGCAGCTGCGCCGGGTCGTACTCGACGTAGTGATAGGGGTCCACGATCTCGTCCGGGCGGGCAAAGGTCAGCCGGTTCGGGGTGACCAGAACGACGACCCCGGCCGGCCGCACGACGCGCACGACCTCGGCCAGCACCCGCCCGGGGTCCGGGACGTGCTCGATCGACTGGACGGCGAGCACCGACGCGAAGCGGCCGTCCTCGAAGGGCAGGTCGCGCATGTCGGCCACGTGGGTCTCGCGGTCCTGGCCGGCGAGCGCGGCGGGATCGAGGTCGACTCCGACGGTCTCACGGGGAGCGAGCAGCCGGTGGCTGTGGCCGACCCCGCACCCGAGGTCGAGCACGGAGCTCTCCTCCGGCAGGAAGCGCGCGCACTGCTCGTAGGCGGCGACGTGGCGCTGCCAGGTCGGGTTGAACCCGCCGGCGTGGGTGCTGACCCGCTCGCCGGTGATCACGGCCGGTACTTACGCGAGCGCCAGACGCCGCGGCGGTGCAGCGCGAGCCGGCCGGCCGCCCACAGCGTCTTGACCGCGTAGACCGAGGCCGACCGGATCCCGATCGAGGAGGCGTCGTCGAAGTAGCGCGAGGCCGCGGGCACCTCGGCGATGCGAAAGCCGAAGTGGGCCGCCTGCATGAGCATCTCGGAGTCGAAGCTGAAGTCGATCGCGTTGCGCAGGAACGGCACGGTGAGCAGCAGCTCGCGCGAGTATGCGCGGTAGCCCGTATGCAGCTCGGAGAGCTCGGTGCCGAGCACCCGGTTCTCGATCGTCGTCAGCCCGCGGTTGGCGGCGATCTTGTACCAGGGCATCCCGCCGGCCCTGGCCATCCCGGGAGCCCCGAAGCGCGAGCCGAGCACGAGGTCGGCCTCGCCGCGAAGGATCGGCTCGATGAGCTTGGGGATGAGGTTCGGCTCGTACTGGCCGTCGGGATGGAGCATCACCACGACGTCCGCGCCGCGCTGGAGCGCCTCGAGGTAGCAGGTCTTCTGGTTTCCGCCGTAGCCGACGTTGTGCGGGTGCCAGATGAGATGCAGGGGGAGGCTGCGGGCGAGCGCGACGGTCTCGTCGGAGGAGGAGTCGTCTACGAGCAGCACCTCGTCGACCCACGTGCGCGGGATGGCCGAGACGGTGCGCTCGAGCGTCTTGGCCGCGTTGTAGGCGGGCATCACCACGACGACCTTGGCGTTCCCTCGCTCGGGGGTCGGCGCCGGTGCGGGCGACTGCACGGACTGCACGGCCTCAGCCACGGCGCGCCTCCACATAGACGGTGCCGCCGTGTCCTGCCGCGGCCTCCGCGAGCGCGAGGGCCGCGGCCAGAGGAAGGAGGAGCAGCGCCGCGGCGAGCGTTGCCGCGCGGACGGCGCCGCTCGTCGCCTTGCGCCGCGCGGCCGGGCGGCGGATGGCGTCGTAGAGGTCGAGCCCGCCGGGCAGCGTGCCCACGAGGCCGTGCAGCCACCCGAAGACCACCTGCCCCCCGCGCAGGTGGCTGACCCGCTCGACCGTCAACCCGAGCTCGCGCAGGCGCGCGACGAGCGCGGGCAGCGGGAGGTGCACGAGATGGCGAGGGAGGTCGAGGCCGAGCCACCGCTCGCCGAAGGCCCGGGCCTGGACGCTCGCCGCGTTGGGTACCGCCACGATCAGCACGCCGCCGGGCTCAAGCAGCGCCCCTGCTCGCTCGAGGTACTCCGCGGGACTGCGCAGGTGCTCCAGGGAGTGCCAGAAGACCACCGCGGCGAAGGGCTCGTCGATCTCGTCGATCTCGACCAGGCGAACGCCGGGGCGCTCGTTCGCCTGCCTTGGCGACCCGGCGCCGGCGGGCCGCTCGAGGCCGACGGCGCCGCGTCCCCGGGCGCGCAGGGCGTCGAGCAGCGCGCCGTCGCCGGCGCCCACGTCGAGCACGGCGCCCGCCGGGGCGATTCGGTCGATGCGTCGCGCCAGCCGACCGCGGCTCCAGCGAAGCAGGGCGTCCCCCGCCCCCGCGAAGCGACCGTCCGCGGGCCGGTACCAGCCGGCGTAGGCGTGGTCGAGATCATCTTCCGAGGGCCACGGGGCGGTGGTGGATGCACCGCAGGCATCGCACTCGACGACTCCCGCGACGCGCTCGCTTCCGAGCTCGAGCCCGGCGCCGCACCACGCGCACCGGAGCGCCGCACCAAGGGCGTTCTGGCGGGTTGCTACCACGCGGGGAGCTTCGCAAGTCTGGGCCGGAGCCGCGCCGCGATGTGCCACTCTGCCCGCCGGCATGCCTCCGGTCGTCTCGCACGTTCTGCTCGCGCTGGCTATCGCCGCGGGGGCCGGGGCGTCGGTCCGCGTGGCGTCGATCGCGGTTCCGCGCGGGCTGGGGCGCGCGGTCGCGGCGGCCGTCGTCTGGGGGGCGCTCGTCGTGTCGCAGGCGCTCATCCTCGGTCTCGTGGCCCTGGGCGGAAGCGCGATCGCCCTGACGGTCGCCGCCGGCTTGGCCTGGCTCGCCTCGCGCGCGGCGCTGCCCGAGCCGGCGACCACCCTGCGCGAGGATCTCGCGGCGGCGTGGGCCGGGCTCGACCGGCGGGGCCGGGCCCTGGCGGCAGCGCTGGGCGGCGTCGCCGCGATGTGGACCGTGTGGCTCCTCTTCTATCCCGCCCTCGGGGTCGACGGCACCATGTACCACCTCCCCGAGGCGCTGTCGTGGGTGCGCAACGGCAGGCCCGGCTCGTCGTCTGCGCTGCTCTACGACCTCCCCGTCGAGAGCTATCCGCTCACCGACGAGGTGCTGCGAGCCTGGGGCACGGCCATCGGCGAGAGCTTCGTGTGGTCCATCTTCGTCACGCCGGCCGGGGCGATCCTCGCCCTCGCCGCCGGCTGGCTGGGGCTGCGAGCTGTGCGGATCGACCGCGCCGCCGCCGCCCTCGCGCTCGTGGCGGCGGCGGCCACCCCGGTGTTCGTGATCCAGCTCAACACCACGAGCACGGACATGACCGCCCTGGCCTGGCTTGCCTGCTGCGCGGCCCTGTCGGCCGTGGCCGTCCGCGAGCGGTCGGTATGGACGCTGGCGATCGCGATCGTCGCGGCGGGCCTTGCGATCGGGACCAAGACGACGACCGCCCCGCTCGCCCTGATCGCGCTGGGAGCGGCGGGCTGGGCGCTGCGCGGCGGCGGCGGCGGCGCCAGCGGGGCCGGCGAGCGCGAGCGGGGCGTGACCGACGCCGACGGGGGCGGGGCACGCCCGCACCGCTGGGCCGGCGCCGGCCGCACCGCGCCCATCCTCGTCGGAGCCGTTGTCGCCGTGGCCGTCGGCGGCGTGTGGTATCTGCGCAACCTCCTCGAGCACGGCTCCCCGCTCTGGCCTTTCATCGCCGCGCCGTGGGGAACGCCGTCGCCGCCCGTCCTCGAGGCGCTGCGTCCCAGCCTCCTCGACCGCCCGCGCGCCACCCTGGAGGGAAACCTCGACGTCTACGCCACGCTGCTCGGCGGGGCCGTGGTGCTCCTGCTCGCCGCGCCCCTGGGCGCGCTGCTCGCTCGCCGCCGGACCGTGCTGGCCGCCTCGCTCGCCGCCCTGGCCGGCCTGCTCTCATGGGCCAACGCCCCAGTCACCGGGCGGGGGGACATTCCCGGGCTGCTCCTCACGGGGTCGGCTACGCGGTATCTGCTGCCGGCGATCGCGGCGGCGGCGTTCGCGCTCGCCATCGCGGCGCGCGACGGCGGCCGGGTCGGGCGCATCTTCGCCCTCGCTCTCTTGGCCGGCTCGACGGCCTGGAGCGTGTTCGAAGACGCGCGTCTGCAGTTCCCCAACACGCCCGCGTTCGGGACGCTTGTGAGTGGGGCGCTGCTCGGCCTGTTCGTGCTGGGCGGCGCCCGCCTCTGGTCGGCTCGCCGCCGCCCCCGTGCCCGGCGACGGCGCCTTCCCGCCCCCGCGCGAGTCCTTGTGGGGGCCGGCCTCGCCGGGCTCCTCGGGGCGTTCTTCGCTGCCGGCTTCGTCCTGCGCCACGCGAGCATCACCGCGGCCTTCGACAGTGAGCTCGTCTCCTGGTTTCGCTCCCAGCCCGGCTTCGAGACCGGGACGGGCGCGATCGCCTTCGCTCCCCACCAGGTCGCCGCCCTCGCCGGCGACCGGCTCACCCATCCCCTGGAGCTCATAGCCGCCGACGAGCCGTGCGACCGGGTCCGCGCACGGCTGCGCGACGCCTACGTCGTCATCCGCACCGGGCCGACCTTTCCGGTGACCACGCGGCCCGGCCTGCGCTTTCCGACCTACGGGACCGCCGCCGGGTGCCTCAGGGGTCTGCGACCGGACTACGCGAACAAGGGCTTTCGCGTCTATGCGCCCGGCCGCGCCTGGGCGACGAAGCGCACGATGCCGTGCTCGTCTTCCTCGCGCACCTGCCGGGAGGCGACCAGCAGGTCCACGTGGCCGAGCACCTCGGACAGCGTGAGGTAGGCCTGGGTGACGGCGACGTTGCCCCACAGCGCCTGGGCGATCTCGTAGGCGGTGTGCGGGCGCTCCAGGATCAGGCCGTAGATCTTCTCGGCGCGGCGCTTGTGCATCGCGAAGCGCTCCTCGATGAGCGTGACGTGGTCGGTGATGGGGTCGCCGTGGCCCGAGAGGACGAGTTGCGCCGGCAGCTGACGGGTCTTTCGCAGCGAGTTCAGGTAGGTCATCAGCGCGCGCGGGCGCTCCCCCGGCGGCGGATCGCCCTCGAGCGGCCTGGTCACCAGCGGGTTGGAGGAGATGTGGCCGATGAGGTGGTCGGCGGCGATGAGGATGCGCCGGTCCTCGTCCCAGAAGACCGTGTCCGACGGGCTGTGGCCGGGCCGGTGGAAGACGTGGAGCTTGCGGTCGCGCAGCGTGATCACCTCGCCGTCGGCCAGGGGGCGGTTGACCTTCGCGCTCGAGCCCCACGCGCGAAACGCCTGGGAGACCGAGCGCAGCGCTCGAACGACGTCGGCCGGGATGCCGTGGCGCAGCATGAGGCGCTCGGCGAACGCGTCGTCGGCGTCGTTGGCCGAGCCGTAGCTCTCGAGGAAGGGCGCGAGGCGGTCGATCGACGCGACGTCGGCGCCCGAGCGCCGGGCGAGGATCGACACCAGCCCGGTGTGATCCATGTGCTGGTGGGTGACGAGGATGAGGCCGAGCTCCTCGATCGCGTGCCCGCGAGCGTGCAGCGCCCGCTCGAGCGCGTCGAGCGCCTTGCCCGAGTTCGGCCCGGAGTCGACCAGGGTGAGCGGCCGGTCCTCGATCAGGTAGGTGTTGACGCGACCTACCGCGAAGGGCGTGGGGATCGGCAGGCAGTGGATGCCCGCCTGAGCGGCCTGCTCCAGCGCGGCCGCCGCCGCTGTCACGACCGGATCAGATCGAGGACCTCGTCGCGCCGGCGCTCCATGTCCTCCTTGGACTTCAGCGACTCAAGGTTGAGGCGCAGGAGCGGCTCGGTGTTGGACGGGCGCACGTTGAAGTGCCAGTCCTCGTAGTCGACGGAGATCCCGTCCAGATCGGTGACCTCGCCGTCGTCGTAGCGTTCGGCGATCTCCTTCATCTTGGCGTCCTGGTCTGAGACCTCGGAGTTGATCTCCCCCGAGATGAAGTACTTGGAGTGGAAGCGGTCGAGCAGCGACGACAGGGAGGCACCCTCGACTGAGAGCAACTCGAGGATCAGCAGGGCGGGAATCGTCCCGGAGTCCGCGTTGTAGAAGTCGTGGAAGTAGTAGTGGCCCGAGACCTCGCCGCCGAAGATCGCGCCGGTGTCGCGCATCCGGGTCTTGAAGAAGGCGTGGCCCACGCGGTTGATCATCGCCTCGCCGCCCGCTTCGGACACGGTGTCGGCGACGGCGCGGCTGGCGCGCACGTCGTAGAGGATCTTCGAGCCGGGCTGCTTTCGCAGCAGCGACTCGGCCAGCAGCGCTGTGAGGAAGTCGCCGTCCACGAAGCGCCCTGCGTCGTCGATGAAGAAGCAGCGGTCGGCGTCGCCGTCCCAGGCGATCCCGAGGTCGGCGCCCTCCTCGCAGACCTTCTCGATGATGAACTTGCGGTTCTCCTCGAGCAGTGGGTTGGGCTCGTGGTCGGGGAACTCCCCGTCGGGCTCCCAGTAGGTCTCGATCAGGTCGAGCCCCAGGCGGTCGAGCAGCGGCCCGACCATCGGGCCGGCCATGCCGTTGCCTCCGTCGACGACGACCTTCGTCCGCTTCACCGCGTCGGGGTCGATGACCTTTATCGCCGACTCCTGGAACTCCTCGTAGATGTCGACCTCTTCGGTCGAGCCGCCACCAGGCGGCTCGGGCAGCCCGTCCTCGAGTGCTTGGCGCATGTCCTGGATGCCCTTGTCGCCCGACAGGGCGATCGCGCCGCGCTCCACCAGCTTTGCCCCCGTGTAGCCCTTGGGGTTGTGGGAGGCCGTGCACATCAGGCCGCCGTCGAGCTCGCGCGAGCCGACGAGGTAATAGAGCATCTCGGTGCCGACCATCCCGGCGTCGAGCACGTGGGCGCCCTCGGAGACCAGGCCGTCCCGGTAGCGCCCGGAGAGCTCGGGGGCCGAGAGGCGCATGTCCCGGCCAAGGCCGATGCGCAGGTCGCCGGTCGGCTTGTCCACCAGTCCACTCAGCACGCGGGCGAAGGCCCGCCCCACCTGCTCGGCCAGGTCGGCGTCGATCTCGTCGGGGTGAAGGCCCCGGATGTCGTAGGCCTTGAAGATCCCGGGCGGCACGTCGGCGGGCACGGACGGCATCCTACGCACGTGCGCATCCTCTGCGTCGGCAACATGTACCCGCCCCATCACCTGGGCGGCTACGAGCTGGTCTGGCAGGGCGCCGTCGCTCACCTGCGCTCGCTCGGCCACGCGGTGCGCGTGCTCACGACCGACCTGCGCCTGCCGGGGTCAGAGCGAGATCGACGCGAGTCAGAGCCCGACGTACACCGCGAGCTTCGCTGGTACTGGCGCGAGCATCGCTGGCCCCGGATCGGCCCGCGGGGGCGGCTGGCGCTCGAGCGCCACAACCACGCGGTGCTCGGACGCCACCTGCGCGAGCAACGCCCCGACGTCGTCGCCTGGTGGGCGATGGGAGGCATGTCGCTCTCGCTCGTCGAGCGCGTGAGGCGGCAGGGGCAGCCGGCCGTGGGCTTCGTGCACGACGACTGGATGGTCTACGGTCCGCAGGTCGACGCCTGGACGCGCGGGTGGTCGCGAGCCGCGCGCCTCGCGGCCGTGCCGACCCTCCTGGCGCCGGTTTCGGCCCGTATGGCGCCGGTTTCGGCCCGTCTCGCGGCTGTCTCGGGCCGCCTGGCGGCCGCCGCCGAGAGGCGCACCGGCGCTCCGACCCGGCCGCATCTGGGAGGGGCGGCGCGATGGCTGTTCGTAAGCGAGACGACCCGTGCACGCGCGATCGACGCCGTGGGCTCCCTGGATGACGGTGGCCTCGCCCCGTCGGGCATCGACCCCGCCTTCCTCGAGTCGGCCCCCGAGCAGCCGTGGCGGTGGCGGCTGCTCTACGTGGGGCGCATCGACGAGCGCAAGGGGATCGCGACGGCGGTGCAGGCGCTGGCCTGCCTTCCCCCGGCGGCGACGGTGACGATCGTGGGGGAGGGGGAGCACCGCCACGAGACGGAGCTTCGCGCCCTCGCGGCGGCGCTGGAGTGCAGCGAGCGCGTGCGGTTTGCGGGCGGCGCGGAGCGCGCGGCCCTGCGCGACATCTACGCGGCCGCAGACGCCACCGTCTTTCCGGTCACCTGGACCGAGCCCTGGGGCCTTGTGCCGCTGGAGTCGATGGGGGTGGGGCGGCCGGTGGTGGCGACGGGCCGCGGCGGGTCGGGCGAGTACCTTCGCGACGGGTCCAACTGCCTGCTCTTCGAGGCGGGCGACGCCGTCGCCCTGGCGGCGAGCGTGCGCCGGCTGGCGGAGGACCCTGGCCTGCGAGCACGCCTGCGGGAGGGCGGCATTGCGACGGCGCCCCGCTACACCGAGGCGCGCTTCAACGAGGCCGTCGCTCGAGCGGTGGCGGAGGCGGCGGGAGAGCGTGCGCGCGTGGACTAGTTGCAGACGTGTCGAGTTGCAGGCACGTCACCGTCCTGCTCCACGGGGTGCGCGCCTCGTAGCATCCGCGCCGTGACCGTCCTCGAGGAGCCCGCCGCGCGGCGCGCGGTGCGCGAGAACCCGTCCTGGTATCACTGCATCGAGCTCGCTCCGGGCGTGATCACCCCGGGGCAGGTGGATCTGCGGGCGGCGACCCGCCGCACGCTCCCGGCCAGCCTGCGCGGCGCACGAGCGCTGGACGTCGGGACCTTCGACGGCTTCTGGGCCTTCGAGATGGAGAAGCGCGGCGCCGCCGAGGTCGTGGCGATCGACGTCGGTGCAACTGGCGAGGCCGAGTGGCCGCCGCTTCACCGCGCGCGCCTGGAGGCCGAGGTCGCTCGACGCGACGTCGAGCTCGGGCGGGGCTTCGACCTCGCGGCCGGCGCGCTGGGGTCCCGCGCGCGCCGGGTGACCTGCAGCGTCTACGACCTCGAGCCCGAGGCGATCGGCGGGCCGGTCGACGTCGCCTTCTGCGGCGCCCTGCTCCTGCACCTGCGCGACCCTGTCCGCGCGCTCGAGCGCATCCGCCGCGTGCTTTCCCCCGGGGGGCGGCTCTTACAGCTCGAGCCGTTCTCGGTGCGCGCCACGCTGCGCTCCCCCCGCACGCCGCTCGGCGAGTTCCGCCCGCTGGTCAGCGATTTCACGTGGTGGTTTCCGAACCTCTCGCTGCTCAAGGCCATGCCGTGGGCCGCCGGCTTCGACGACGTGCGCGTGACCGGGTTCCATCGCCCGACAGGTCCCATGGGCGCCGGCCGGCACGCGAGCCTCGCGTCGCGTGTGGACTGACGCGCCGGCGCCGCTCGCCGGCGCCGTCGTCTCTGGCCGTCATGCCGCCGCCACGCCATTCGCGAGCGTCGTCGTTCCCGCCCGCGACGCTGCCGCGATCCTTCCCGCGCTGCTCGCCAGCCTCGCCGGCCAGGACCTCGATCGCGGCGAGCTCGAGGTGGTCGTCGTCGACAACGCATCGCGAGACGCGACGGCGCTGGTCGCCGAGTCCGCCGGTGCGCGCGTGGTCACCGAGCAGATCCCCGGGCGGGCGCGGGCGCGCAACACGGGGGCGGCGGCAGCGCGGGGCCGCCGGCTGCTCTTCGTCGACGCCGACTGCGTCGCCGAACCGGGCTGGGCCCGCGCGCTGGTCGCCTGCCTGGAGGGGGCGTCCCTGGTCGCCGGGCCCGTACGCCTTCGGAGCGGGGATCCTCCGAACGCCGTGGAACGCCTCGAGCGG
This sequence comes from Solirubrobacterales bacterium, assembly GCA_038199375.1. Taxonomy (GTDB): domain Bacteria; phylum Actinomycetota; class Thermoleophilia; order Solirubrobacterales; family Solirubrobacteraceae; genus JBBPZA01. Next base: position 36,262 of record JBBPZA010000005.1, read on the forward strand.
CTGTGGCGCTTTGACCAGGAGGGCCACGTGCGACGGGACGGGTGGGCCGCGAGCGCGAACCTGGCGATGCGCTGCGAGGCCTTCGAGGCCGTCGGCGGCTTCGACGCCGGCTTCGAGCGCATAGGCGAGGACGTCGACCTCTGCCTGCGGGCGGCCGGTGTGGGCCATGCGCTCGCCTTCTGCCCCGAGGCGGTCGTCTCCCATGCCGTCGAATCGAGCATCGCCACCGTCGCGCGCCGCGGCGTCGCGCACGGCTGGTCGAACCTCCAGCTCTTCCGCCGCCACCCCGGCCGCGCCGGAAGCGCCTACTGGCGCCACCCCGGCCCCGTCGTGCGCGGGGACTGGGCCCTGCGCCGCTTCGTCGAAGACCCCTCGACGATCGCCCTCGGCGAGCGTCGGCGCATGCTCGCCCTCGCCCGGATCGAGTACGGCGCCCGCGTGGTCGGCTCGGCGTGGGCGGCCCTACGCGGCGCGCGCTGAAGCGCCCCGCGACCGCTCAGGCGACGGCTGGACGGGCGAGCACCGCCGCGTGGAGCACTCCATCGTCGGCCTGTCCGGTCACGGCGCGCTGGACGAGCATGCGGGGCGAGAGCCGGGGCGGTGGGTGCCCGACGCCGAAGGGGACGCCGTAGGGCCTCGTCGCGGTCAGCACGTCGAAGCCGGCCGCCTCGACCATGCGGCGGTGGCCGGCCGCGTTGGGAAGCCACCACTGGCAGAGGTCCGACAGGCCGTCGAGCCGGGCGATCGGGCGGCGGGGGTGAAACAAGGTGGTCACCAGCTCCACCGTCTCGGTCGACAGCAGCTCCCCCGCGCACACCGACCGGATCGCCTGGAGGGCCCGGAGGGGATCGCGCAGGTGGAGCAGCAGGCTTCCGCAGACGACGACGTCGAAGCGCCCGTCGCGAGCCGGGTCGAGCTCGTAGACGCTGCGTTCGAGCCGCTGCACGCGCGAGCGCAGGGCGGCGCGCGCGACCGCGAAGCCTCTGCCCTTCTCGGGCCCGACGATCGTGGCGAGCGCATCAGGGCCGCGCGCGCGGAGGCGTGCCGGCCAGTCCCACCGCGCGTGGTCGCCGATGTCCATCGCGACGACCTCCGCGGCGCCGCGCCGTTCGAGCTCGAAGGCGAGGAAGCCGTCGTAGGTGCCGACGTCCAGGCATCGCCGGTTCTCGACCTGCGGCCAAGGGAGCCGGTGGGCAACCGGGCGCAGGTCGAACCACCCGGGCGTCTCGACGCCGGGTGCGAGCTCGAGGGTGTGGTACCAGGCCGGGACCGAGGCGACCGCCTCTGCGAGCGCCGCGGCGTCGGGGGCCGCCTCCCCGTCCGCGCCCCGGTGGCCCGGCCCGGTCAGGCGGCCTTCTTGTGGCAGTGGTGGATGACGTGGGGCACGACGAACCCGTCGCGGGAGCGGATCTTGAGCCTCCGCTGGAGCTCGACCCGCGCGAATCCGGCGGTGTACATCATGCGCCGCCACGTCCGGGCGCTGGGCAGCCAGAACACCACGGCCGCCTCGCGGTCGGCTAGGTAGCGCGACACCGGAATGGGGGACAGGCCGGCGAGGCGATCGTAGGCCTCGGCCGAGACGAAGAGGCCGTCGCACAGGCCGGCGATCCGCTCGAGCGCCAGGAGCTGGTCGCGCAGATGGCTCAACACCGAGCCGCAGATGACCACATCGAAGGTCCCGAGCTCCTCGGGAACGGCGTCGTAGATGCTGCACACCCGACGATCGACGCTCGATTCGAGCACCTCCGCCGCGAGCGCGAAGCCGGCGCCGCGCGAGGGCTCCGGAAACTGCTCGGGCCGCCGGCTGGGCGGCCAGTCGAGGTCGCGCTCGTCGTCGAGGTCGATGGCCACGACCTCCGCCCCGCGACGCTCCATCTCGAAGGCCCAGAAGCCGTCCCACGTCCCCACGTCGAGCGCGCGCATCCCGTCCATGCGCTCGGGGAGCCCGTAGCTCGAGACGTGCGGGCGAAGGTCGAACCAGCCATCGGTCTCGAGTCGCTCCGGCAGCTCGAGGGTGTGATACCAGGCTTGCGCCCTGACGCGCTCACGGAGCTCCACGGGGCGTGGAACGGTACTACGGCGCGCGCTGGATAATGGCGCGGTGAGACCTGAGATCTCCGTCGTCGTCGCCTCGCACGATCGTCCCCTGCGGTTGCGCTGGCTGCTCAACGCGCTCGAGGAGCAGACGCTGGGCCGAGACCGGTTCGAGGTCCTCGTGGCCCACGACTCGTCGGGCCCGGAGACGGCCGCCCTCCTGGAGGCCCACCCGCTGGCCGCCGAAGGGGTCCTCCGAGCGCTGCACTTCGACCCGGGGCCCGGTCCGGCGGCCAAGCGCAACGCCGCCTGGCGCGCCGCCGGCGCTCCGCTCGTAGCTTTCACCGACGACGACTGCCGCCCGCCGCCCGAGTGGCTCGAAGGCCTGCTCGGGGCCATGGCCGCTCACCCGGGGAGGATCGTGCAGGGCGCGACCGTACCCGACCCCGACGAGCGCCACCTCCTCCACGCGGCGCCCGGCGCGCGCTCCCAGCTCATCGAGCCGCCGACCGTCTGGGCGCAGACCTGCAACATCGGCTACCCCCGCGAGCTGCTCGAGCGCGCCGGGGGCTTCGACGAGCGCCTGCCGGTCGCCTCGGGAGAGGACACCGACCTCGCCCTGCGCGCCCGGGCTGTCGGGGCGCAGGTCGTCGCCGCCCCCGACGCGGTGACCTACCACGCCGTCGATGCCCCCTGGCTTCCGATGCGGGTCCGAGCGACCTGGCGCTGGCAGCACCTCGCCCACTTGGTCAAGCGACACCCCGAGTTGCGCGAGGCGCTCGTGCTCGGAGCCTTTTGGAAGCGCTCGCACCTGCTCGTCGTGGGGGCGGGGGTGGGCTTCGCGCTGCTGGGACGGCGCGCGCCGGCGCTGAGGCTGGCGGCCGCCGTCCCCTGGGCGATCGAGGCCCGCCCCCGCTACGGCAGCGGCCTGCGCGGACGGTTGCGAGCGCTCTCTGAGCTCCCGGGCCGCGCGGTCGTCGACGCGACCGAGGTCGCGGCGCTCGCCCGCGGGAGCGCGCGCTATCGGACGCTGCTGCTGTGAGCGCCGTGGAGGTCGCGCCGTCGACGCTCACGAACCGGGCGCCCGGCGCCGGCGATGAGGTGAGAAGCCTGGACGTCGCGCTGCTGACGCCCACCTTCTGGCCGGAAGTCCGCCGGGGCGCCGAGCGCTTCGTCGGAGAGCTCGCGAAGGGGCTGCTGGCGCGGGGGCACAGCCCGAGGGTGATCACCAGCCACCCCGGGCCGCCGTCGCGCCGAATCGAGGACGGCGTGGAGGTCGTCCGTAACTGGCGACCGCCCGACGGGCGCCTGCTCCGCCGCCAGTACGAGGATCACCTCACCCACCTTCCCTTTTCCTACCTCGAGCTGCTCCGGGGCGGGGCGGACGTCGCCCACGCCGTCCAGTCCGCCGACGCGCTCGCCGCCGTGCGCTGGTCCCGGCGAACCGGGCGCCCGGCGATCCTCTCCTACATGGGCGTCCCGACCCGCCCGTACCTGGTCAAGCGCCGGGGCCGCGCGGAGATGCTCGCCGCCGCCGCGCGGGGCTGCGCCGCGGTGACGGCGCTCAGCCGATCCGCGGCAGAGCACTTCGGCCATGCGCTCGGCGTCGAGGCGCGGGTAATCCACCCCGGCGTCGACGTGGGCTCCTTCGCCCCGGGGTCGAGCGACGAGCAGCGCAGCGCGGTCCCGACGATCTTCTGCCCGTCGGCGGTCGACCAACCGTTCAAACGGGTGGACCTGCTGATCGCCGCTCTGGCCGAGGTGCGCCGCGTGCGCCCCACCACCCGCCTGATCCTCTCGCGGCCGCACGACGAAGGAACCGCGGCGCGCTTCGCCCTGGAAGGCGTCGACCTCGTCGACGTCGACGAGCACGCGGCCATGGTCCAGGCCTACCGGAGCGCGTGGGTGACGGCGCTGCCCTCCCGCGGCGACGCCTTCGGCCTCGTGCTCGTCGAGTCCCTCGCCTGCGGCACGCCTGTGCTTGGCAGCGATCTCGGCGGCATCCCGGAGATCGTCGACCGGCCCGAGATCGGCGCGCTGTTCACGGGCGAGGAGCCCCGCGACGTGGCCCGCGCACTGCTGGGAGCGATGGAGCTCACCGACGCGCCCGGGACGCCAGAGGAATGCCGCAGGCGGGCCCTTGACTTCTCGACCGAGCGCTGCGTGGCCGCCTACGAGGCGCTCTACGAGGAGCTCACCGGTGCTTGAGACCAGCGGCGCGCGGATCCTCGAGCGCCTCTCAGACGACGACCTCCTCCTCGACGTCGGCGGCTGGGCCAAGCCCTTCTGGCGGGCTGACTGGGTGATCGACCTGCTCCCCCACGAGACGCGCGGGCACTACGCGGAGGCCCGCGAGCCCGCTCGGCCCGAGCGCTTCTCGGCGGCGACCTGGGTCCAGCGCGACGTCTGCGACCGCGAGCCCTGGCCATTCGCCGACGACCAGTTCGCCTTTGCCCTGTGCTCGCACACCCTCGAGGACGTCCGCGACCCCGTGTGGGTGTGCAGCGAGCTCTGCCGCGTCGCGCGCGCCGGCTACGTCGAGGTGCCCTCGCGCCTGGAGGAGCAGAGCTGGGGCGTCCAGGGCCCGTGGGTCGGCTGGGGCCATCACCACTGGCTGATCGACGTCACCGAGGGCCGGATCGAGTTCGTCTTCAAGCCCCACATCCTCCACGGCCGCCGGACCGATCACTTCGCGCCCGGCTTCCACGCGACTCTCGCGTCCGAGGAGCGCGTGCAGTGCTTGTGGTGGGAGGGCCGCTTCGCCTTTGAGGAGCGCGTGTTCGTCGGCCCGGGGGAGATCGACCGCTACCTCCAGGACTTCGTCGCCCGCCACCGCCCGCCAGCCCAACGCTCCGCCGCCCACCCAAATCGCCTCGCTGGCCTGGTGGGCCGCGCGAGGCGGCGTTGGCGCCGCTAGTCCGACCGCCGTCGAGCGGAAATCGCGCAGGTCCCTAGTCCGACCGCCGTCGCGCGAGCACCGCGCAGAACTGCGTACCGGCCCCCACGACGAGCTCGACCGCCATCCCGCCTCCCTGCGCCGCGCTGCGCAGGTCGTCGAGGTCGACGGCGGAGCCCAGCCAGTTCGGGTCGGACTGGCCGCGGGGGCTGCGCCGGATGAGGGCGCGCGCGCCGGCCAGCGCTCCACCCGGCCGAGGCCGGTGCACGGCCGGATCGTTTGAGATCTGGAAGGCGGCCCAGCCTCCCGGGCGGAGGACCCTGCCCATCTCGCGCACATAGCCGAGCGTTACCTCGGGGTCGGGGATGTGCTGGAAGACGACGTGCGACACGCAGGCGTCGGCAACCGCCGACGGGACTCCCGCCAGGGTCAGGCCGTCGCCGTGGATCCAGTGGACGTCGCGAAGGTCAGGGTGAAGCTCTCGGGCGCGAGCGAGCATCTCCTCCGAGACGTCGAGCGCCCACACCACGCGCGCGCGGGCGCCGAGCGCGCGGGTCAGGCGGCCCACGCCGCAGCCCACCTCGAGGACGACGTCCTGGGGCGACAAAGAGAGGCCGAGGGCGCTCAGCAGCAGGTCGAGCTCCTCCTCGCCCCGCGCCCAGAAGGCCTCTCGATCGACGTCGCGATAGGCCTGCCGGTTGTCGACGAAGTAGAAGGCGTCCTCGCGAGCGCGGGCGTCCCAGAAGCGCTCCATGTCGGATCCCGCCACGCTCGCGGCCACCCTACACTCCGTCCATGTCCGGACACTCCAAGTGGGCCTCGATCAAGCACAAGAAGGCGGTCGTCGACGCCCGGCGCGGCCAGCACTTCACCAAGCTCGCACGAGCGGTCACGGTGGCCGCGCGCGAGGGCGGAGGCGACCCCGAGGCAAACCCGTCTCTGGCCACCGCGGTCCAGAAGGCCCGCGACGCGTCCATGCCCAAGGACAACATCGAGCGGGCGATCGCCAAGGGGACGGGGGAGGGCGCCGACGCCGACGCCATCGAGTCGGTCGTCTACGAGGCCTACGGGCCGGGCGGGGTGGGGCTGCTCATCGAGGCGCTGACCGACAACCGCAACCGCACCGGCGCCGAGGTCCGCCACGCGCTCACCAAGCACGACGGCGCGCTAGGAGAGCCCGGCTCGGTCGGCTACCTGTTCGACAAGCGCGGGCTCCTCGTCGTCGACGCGACCCGCTACGGCGAGGACGACCTCATCGTGGCGATCGACGCCGGCGCGCTGGACATCGCGATCGACGACGACGTCTTCGAGATCCTCACCGAGCCCGGCGAGCTGCCGGGCGTCCGCGCGGCGCTCGCCGAGGCCGGCGTGGAGGTGCAGAGCGGCGAGGTGGCGCAGGTTCCCAAGAGCCGCGTCCCGGTCGAGGAGGGCAACGCGGCCACCCTCATGCGCCTCATCGAGGCGCTCGAGGACAACGACGACGTCAACGCGGTCCACGCAAACTTCGACGTGAGCGCCGACGTGATGGAGCGCGTTGCCGGCTAGGTCAAGTCACCTCGTCTTCCTCGTGAGCGTCGAGGTGATGGAGCGCGTCGCCCGCTAGGCGAACGGCCCCCTCTTGGTGACGCTGGGCCACCTCCTCCTGCTCTCAGGCTCCCTCGTGGCACTGGCGGTGGGCGCATTGCGCGTCGGTTCGCTGATAGCGCCGAGCGGGCTCGAGCGGGCGGTCACGGCGGCCGTGCTGGCGGCGGCCGCCGCCACCGTCGAGACGCTGCTGCTGGGCCTCGTGGGGCTGGGCGCCTCGCCGGCGGCCCTGACCGCCGCGGCGGTGGCCGCATGGGCGGTTGCGCTCAAGTTCACGCCGGCGCCCGACCTCGGCCTCGGGGCGGAGCTGTCGCGGGGCTGGCTCGGCCTCACCCCCCGGGGACGAGTCGCGGTGGGCGCCGTCGCCGGGGCGGTCTTTGCCTTGTGCGCCTGGATGCTGCGCTATCCGGCCATAGGCCTGGACGGACTCCTCTACCACGGGGCCGAGGTCGCCGCCTGGGTGGACTCCGGGCGGCCCGGCACCGTCGTGAACCTCAACTACGCCCTGCCGTGGGGCGCCTACCCGATCACGACCGAGGTGCTCCTCACCTGGGGAGTCGGGATCGCTCGCAGCTGGGTCGTCGTCGCGCCCTGGATGCTGGGCACCCTGTCGCTGCTTGTCGCAGCGGCCTGGCTGGGCCTGCGCAGCGTGGGCTGCTCCCGGCGGACCGCGGCCCTGGGAACCGGTGCGCTGGCTGCGCTGCCGCTGTGCCTCATTCAAGTCAACGGCATGTACACCGACCTCCCCGCGCTTGCCTGGCTGGTCAGCGCCGGAGCGCTGTGCGCGGCGGCCAGGCGCAACCCCGCCTTGATGGCCCCGGCGCTGGTCGCTGCGGGAATGGCCGTCGGGACCAAGACGACGACCGTGCCCGTAGCGGCGCTGGTGGTCGTGGCCGCGCTCTGGCGATTTCGCCGTGCCCTCGGTCCACACGTGCGCGTGCTGCTCACGGGCGGCGCGCTCGCCGCCGTGGTCGGAGGCACGTGGTACGCGCGCAACCTCGTTCTGCACGGATCGCCCCTGTGGCCGTTCAGGGGCGCCCCGTGGGGGGACCCGCTGCCGCCGATCTTCGACCGCTACGGCGCGACGCTCCTCTCGAACCCGCGTGCGACGCTCGCCGGTCGCCTCGGCGAGTACGTCACGGCGCTCTCCGGCGGACTCCTCCTGCTCGCCGGGGCCGCGCTGGCGCCGCTCCTGGCCCGCACGCGGGAGGTGGTCGTGGCCGCGGCTGCCACGGCGGCGGCGGTGCTGACATGGGCGGCCGCGCCGTTCACCGGCGTGTCGGGGTTCGGCCCGGTCGACGCGGCGGTGGCCGGGTCAACGCGGTACCTGCTGCCCGCCCTCGCCCTCGCGACCCTGACGCTGGCGCTCGCCGGGCGCGTGAGGGGCTGGCCCGGCCGGTTGGCCGAAGGCCTGCTCGCCGTGGCGCTGCTCTGGAGCCTCGCCCGCACGGCCACGCTCGGCTTTCCCTACCTGCCCTCGTTTGCGTCTCTGCTGGTGGCCGCGGGATTCGGCGCGGTGGTCGGGCTCCTCCTGACGGGCGGCGGGTGGCGGGGCCCGCTCGTGCGCGCGGCCCCGGCGGCCATCGCGGTGGGGGTCTTTCTGGTACTCGCGGCCGGCGTGGAGGGCTACGTGGCCCGCCACGCGCAGACGGCTCCGGGACTCGACGCGGAGCTGGCCCGCTGGTTCAGCGCACAGCCCGGGTTCGGACACGACGGGCGGGCGATCGCGATGGAGCCGGTGGTCAACGCGGCATTGGCCGGCGACCGCCTCACGCATCGCGTGGAGATCGTCTCGACCAAGTGGTCCTGTGCGGACATCCGCCGGCGCGCGCGGGTGGGATGGGTCGTGGTGCGGGTCTCTCCGCTCAACCGAAAGTTCGGCGCCCCGGCGCCGGGCCAGGCCTGCCTGCGCACCGTCGCACCCGTGTACCGCACCGGCTCCGCCACCAGCTCGGTCGGCGAGGCGCGGGTCTACGGCCCGCCGCGCTGAGCCCCTTCCGGAGCCTGTCGCGCGTAGAGCGGCGCCGGCGACCTGCCTCAGGTTCGCAGGCTCGACCCGGCGACGAGGAAGAACCAGATTCCGAAGCAGAAGATGCAGAGCCCGACAGAGAGGACCATGATCGTGCTGAGCACGCTGGGGGATGGCCGGCGTCGACATCGCGCTCCCCGCGCATGCTCCGGTGCCACGGCAGCCGCGTCCGGGAGACGGGGTTTGGGGAACATCGGAACGAAAAGTCCCGCTACGGGTCGCGGGATCCGGCGCCTCGGACAGATCGCGGTCGCTGGCGCGTCGCGCGGCCTGTCTGGCCGCCGGGGTCAGGTCAGGGTGCTGGCGGCGCGGTGAAGATCGCCGCGGTGAACGATCCGTGCGATCCGGCGGCCGTGCGCGGTGCCGGCCGGGAGTTCGTCGATGGTCAGCTCGCGGTACAGGACGCGCAGCTCGCCGACGCGTAGTCGTCGCCATGGCGGGTGGCCGGTGAGGGCGCGATCGTCGGCGTTGATGGGCATCGGGTCTGTGCCGAGGGTCTGCTCGATCGCGCTGACCAACCGCTTGCGGTCGGGTGCGCTGAGGTTGCGCAGGTCGCGTTGCGCGCGCCGGCTCAGTTCGACGTGCGCCGCTGGCACGCGGGGCTACGCGTTGTCGGCGGCGTCGAGTTCTGCGACGACGTCATCCAGCGAGCGGGTGCGGCCCTCTCGGGCGTCCTCTTCGGCTGCGGCCATGTCGGCGACGTACTCGGGTGCGTTGGCGAGGATGAAGTCCTCAAGGGCGTCCTCGTCGATCGGGCTGAGCACCGCGACGGGCTTGCCGTGGCGGGTGACCAGTGCGGGCCGGCGTGAGCGTTCGAGCTCGTCGACGATCTCGCTGGAGCGGCGTTGGAGCTCTCTGATCCCGTAGGTCTGCATCGCGACTCCCTCAAAACGCTTCTACGTACAAGTGACGCACAGTATAGCTCGCGGTCTGACAGCTGCACAGTCCCGTCCGTGTCGGGATTGCAGGCAGCTGGCTACTGCGTGCGACGCGGCGGGTCGAGCAGCTCGGTGACCTGCGCGATCGCGGCGGGGCCGGGTCCCTCGGCCCAGGAGCCGCGGCTCGCCCGACCCCCTGGCGCTCGCCAATCGCCGCGCCGAGCTGGCAATCACCCCGGAGACCGCCGTAACGGGATGGCAGGGCGACCACCTCGACTACCCCTCGCCACCCATCCTCTGCGAAACCCGCCTGCGACACTGAGGGCACGAAGCCGCGTCGAAAGTCAACGAGCCGCTGCGGCCCCAAGCGCTGCCCGGTACATCCTGGCACCTTCAACCGTGTCCCATACTTGAGCGATCCGTGAGCCGCCCGGAGCCGCCGGCGGAGGCCCTAGGCCGGGGTTCGGGCGCCGCTCTGGCGGTGGCCGTAGAGGAACCCCAGGAGCTGCTCTACGACCGCTGGGTCGAACTGCCTGCCGGCGTTGTCGAGCAGCTGGTCGACGGCGTCCTTGTGGCTCATCGCCTGACGGTAGGGGCGGTCGGAGGTCATGGCGTGGTAGGCGTCGCAGGCCAGGATGATGCGGCTGCCGATCGGGATCTCCTCGCCGCCGAGCCCGTCGGGATAGCCCGAGCCGTCGTAGGACTCGTGCTCGTGGCGGACGATGCGCGCCACGCCGCCCATGCCGGTGACCGCCCGCAGGATCCGCTCGCCGATGGCGGGGTGCTCGCGCATTAGCCGCCACTGGTCGTCGTCGAGGCCCCCGGGCTTGTTGAGGATGTCGTCGGGGATGGCCACCTTGCCGATGTCGTGCAGGAGCGCGGCGGCGCGGACGCGCGAGACCTCCGCCTGGTCGAGTCCGAGCCCGCGCGCGACCTCCGTGGCCATCGCGACGACCGACTCCGAGTGCTCGCCGGTATATCGGTCGCGCTCGAGCAGAGCCATCGCCAGCGCGGAGATGACCTCGCCGCGGCCGTCCTCGGCCGGAGAGAGGTCGCCGCCGCCGAGGTCGGCGGCGAGCGCGCGGCCGCCGCCGGCGGCGCGAGCGGCATCGAGTGCCCCGGCGGCCTGGCCGAGGATCTCCTGGGAGGTCTGGGTTCGGGTGAAGGCGGCGACTCCGACCGACGCCGAGACGCTCGAGATCGGCCCCGCCTCGAGCGCCTCGAGCTCGAGCAGGATCCGCTCGAAGGCCTGCAGCGCTCCGAGGGTGTCGGTCTCGGGCATGACCAGGGCGAACTCGTCGGCAGCCGTGCGGCCGACGATGTCGTGGGCGCGCGTGTACTCGCGGATGACTCCGGCGACGGCGACGAGCAGCGCGTCTCCCTGGGCGAAGCCCGAGCGGGCGTTGATCGAGCGGAAGCCGTCGATGTCGAGCAGCGCGACGGTCAGCGGGCGGCCGTGGCGGCGGGCGCGCTGCATCTCGACGTCGAGCTGGCTGCGAAGGCGGGTGAGGGTGATCAGGCCCGTCACCGGGTCGCGGCCGCCCTGGCGCTCGAGCAGGAGCTCGAGCTCCGCCACCCGGCGGCGCGACTGCTCGAGCAATCCCTCCAGCTCTCCCTCTCGTTCCCGACGACCGAGCATAAGTTCTCTTTCGGGTTCGACGGGCATGAGCTTGTGGCGATACGCGCCAGGATGGACGAAGGGAGGACCGCGTAGACAGATGGTCGACCGGGTGAAGCGGGAAGGCATCCGACCCGCTCCGGAGAATCCCGAGCGAATGGTCGTCCTCGGCATAGATCCCGGCACCGCCGCGACCGGCTACGGCGTCGTCGCACGCCGCGGCGGGCGGCTGCTCGCGCTCGACGGAGGAATGATCGAGACCTCGCCCGACGAGCCTCCCGCCGACCGGCTGGCCTTCATCTTCGAGCGGGTGGCCGCCCTGCTCGACGAGCACGCACCCGAGGCGATGGCGGTGGAGGAGCTCTACTTCGGCGCCAACGTGCGTACCGCCTTCGCCGTCGGCCAGGCTCGCGGCGCCGTGCTGCTGGCGGCCGGCCAGCGCGGAATCGCCTGCGCCGCCTATACCCCGCAGCAGGTCAAGAGCGCGGTGTGCGGCAACGGCCGGGCGCAGAAGGCGCAGGTCCAGACGATGGTCGCCCACCTCCTCGGCCTGGCTGAACCTCCGAGGCCCGACCATGCGGCCGATGCCCTGGCCGTCGCCATCTGCCACGCCAACCGCGCGCCGCTCGCGGCGGCGCTGGCCACCGCATGATCGCGCTCGTCTCGGGGACCGTCGCCCTCCGGCGTGCCGACCACGTCGTCGTGGAGTGCGGAGGGGTCGGCTACCGCCTCGCCGTCTCCGCCGAGACCCTGCGCCACGTGCCCGCCGTCGGCAAGCCGGTGACCCTTCACTCCCACCTCGTCGTGCGCGACGACGCGCTCGCGCTCTACGGCTTCGCCGCCGAGGAGGAGCGCGACCTCTTCCTGCTCCTGATCGGCGTCCAATCCGTGGGCCCGAAGGTGGCCCTCGCGGTCCTCTCGGGGGGCCCGCCTCGGGAGCTGGTCTCCGCGCTGGCCGCCGGGGACGTCGGCCGGCTTCAGGCCGTCCCGGGGATCGGCAAGCGCACCGCGGAGCGCATCGTCGTCGAGCTGCGCGAGAAGGTTGCCGGGGAGCCGAGCGTCGCCCGCATCTCGAGCCCCGCGCCCGACGATCCGCGCGCGCTCGCGCGCGAAGGGCTCCTGAGCCTGGGCTTCACCCTCTCCGAGGCCGAGAATCTCCTCGAAGGCGCTCCGGGCGAGAGCCCCGAGGATCTCATCGCCCACGCGCTCAAGGCCGCGCGCCCGTGACCGACGGCGCGCGCATCCAGACGCCCGACGCGTTCGCGAAGGGCGCCCGGATCCAGACCCCCGACCCGATCCCCGAGGACGAGCTCGACCGCTCCCTGCGCCCCCGGCGCCTCGAGGACTTCGTCGGCCAGCGGGCGGTCAAGGCTCAGCTGGCGGTCTCGATCGAGGCTGCGGGAGCGCGCGGGGAGGCGCTCGACCACGTCCTCCTCGCCGGCCCGCCGGGCCTGGGCAAGACCTCGCTGGCCCAGATCGTCGCCGCGGAGCTCGGCGCACCCTTCGTGCAGACGGCCGGGCCGGCCCTGGAGCGCAAGGGCGACGTCGCCGCCTTCCTCACCGCGCTCGAGCCGCGCAGCGTCTTCTTCGTCGACGAGATCCACAGGCTGCCCCGGGCGCTCGAGGAGACCTTCTACCCGGCGATGGAGGACCACCGCCTGCCGATCACCGTGGGCCAGGGCGCCGGAGCGCGGATAGTGACCATCGACCTGCCGCCCTTCACGCTCGTCGGCGCGACCACCCGGGCCGGCCTGCTGACAACCCCGCTCCGCGACCGCTTCGGCATCCAGCACCGCCTCGAGCACTACGCGCCCGACGACCTGGCCTTGATCGTGAGGCGCTCGGCGGCGATCCTCGAGGTGGCGATCGACGACGCGGGGGCCCGCGCCATCGCCGCGCGCAGCCGCGGGACGCCGCGGGTCGCCAACCGCCTGCTCAAGCGGGTGCGCGACTATGCCCAGGTGCAGGGCGGCGGCGCGATCGACGGCGACGTCGCCACGGCGGCGCTCGACCTCCTCGAGGTCGACCACGAGGGCCTCGACCGCCTCGACCGCGAGATCCTCTCCGTCATCTGCCAGAAGTTCGCCGGCGGCCCGGTCGGCCTGAGCACGCTGTCGGTCGCGATCGGCGAGGAGCGCGACACGATCGAGGACGTCTACGAGCCCTACCTCCTCCAGCGCGGGCTCATACAGCGCACGCCGCGCGGCCGGCAGGCGACCGCACGCGCGTGGGAGCATCTGGGGCTCGAGGCGCCGAGGGACGCGACCCTGTTCTGAGTCCCGATCGGGCGATCCTCGCGGCGAGGCGGCCCGATGCGCCGCCGTGCGGCCTGGTCGCTTCCCTGGGGGCTCAAGCGGCCTTTAGGTGCTGCGCCTACCTTCTCCTGGTCTCTATCTTGGTTTCTGAGCGATGGCCCACCTCTTCATCTGCCCGAACTGCGGCAACCGCTCGACCGCGACCGAGCGCAACGCCGGCTTTCGCCGGGCGCCCAAAGGCTGCTCGCGGTGCGGCTTCCCATTCCTCTTCGAGCTTCTGGACGACTACTACCCGGCGCCCGACGCGGCCTTCTTCGTCCTCGACCAGGAGGGCAAGGTCATCGGCTGCGGCCGGGGCTCGTTCGAGCTGACCGGCCTGAAGGAGGAGCGCGTGATCGGCCGGGCGGCCAACGAGGTGCTGGGCCTGCGCTTCGCCGACGGGTCAGATCACGTCGGGACCGCGCTGGAGTGGGGGGTGCGCGTCCTCTCCAAGCCGGTGGAGGTCAACGCCGAGGGCGATCTCCCCGCCAAGGCGACCGCCGACCTCTTCCCGGCCTACGACGACGACGGCGGGCTGCTGGTCGTCCTCACCCCGCAGAAGTAGCCGCGGGTAGCCTGTAGCGCTGACCCGCCGTCCCCATGACCGACCGCCGCCGCAACCTCTTCATCCTGCTCGCCGTCCTCGGGCTGCTCCTGGCCTCGGCGGTCGTCATCGCCCAGAAGAAGATGCGCCTGGGCCTCGACCTGCGTGGCGGTGTCGAGCTGGTCTACCAGGGCAAGCCGACGCCCCAGGTCCCCCAGGTCACCCAGGAGGCGCTCGACCGGGCCATCGACATCATCCGCGAGCGGGTCGACGGCCTCGGCGTCGCGGAGAGCGAGATCCAGCGCTCCGGGCGCGACCAGATCTCGGTCTCGCTCCCGGACGTCACCAACGCCAGTCGGGCGCAGCAGCAGGTCGGCAAGGTGGCGCAGCTCTTCTTCTACGACTGGGAGATCAACGTCATCGGGCCCGAAGGGCGGCCCGACCCGAGCAACCGCCAGGTCACCGACGTTCCCCTGCCGACGTTCTTCGACGCCGTCCAGCGCGCCGCCAAGCGCGCTCCTCAGGCCGACGGCGACAACACGACCAACTTCCAGTGGTTCCTGTTCGGCAAGGACCGCAAGCTGCTCGCGGGCCCCGAGGAGGGCACGTCGGCCGAGAGGCCGCCCGCCGAGCTCTTCTCGGAGCTTGCAGGCCGTCGCCGGCCACCCGGCAGCCAGGTGCTGAAGATCGCGCCCGGCACCGTCGTCGTCAAGGCCGAGCGGCCCGACAAGTTTCCGAAGAACCAGCCCTACGAGCGCTTCTTCGTCCTCGACGACGACCCCGAGCTCTCGGGGACCGACATCAAGAACCCCGAGCAGAACTTCGATCAGGGCCCGGGGGGCACCGGGGGGGCGATTGTCACCTTCGACTTCTCCAAGAAGGGTCGCCAGCAATTCCAGAAGGTCACGCGACGCGTTGCGCAACGCGGCCAGCAGCAGGCGGATCCGGGCCGCCTGCCCCAGGACAACTTCCAGCACTTCGCCGCCGTGCTCGACAACGAGGTCGTCACCCGGCCGTTCATCAGCTACACCGAGAACCCAGACGGAATCGACGGCCGCGGCGGCGCCCAGATCTCGGGTGGCTTCACGATCACCAGCGCGCAGGACCTCGCTCGCCTGCTCAAGACGGGCGCCCTGCCGATCAAGCTCGAGCTGATCTCCCAATCCCAGGTCTCGGCGACGCTGGGCAAGCAGGCGCTCGACCAGGGGCTCCTCGCGGGCATCGCCGGCTTCGCCGTCGTCATGCTCTTCCTGCTGCTCTTCTATCGCGTGCTCGGGCTGATCGCGTCGGCTGCGCTGGCGGTCTACGCGGTCTACTTCTTCGCGATCATCAAGCTCATCCCGATCACCCTGACGCTGCCGGGGATCGCGGGGCTCATCCTCACGGTCGGCGTCGCCGCGGACGCGAACATCGTGATCTTCGAGCGCGTCAAGGAGGAGATCCGCGCGGGCAGATCGATCCCGTCGGGCATCGCGGCGGGCTACAAGAAGGGTCTCTCGGCGATCATCGACGCCAACGTCGTGACGATCATGGTGGCGTTCATCCTCTTCGTCCTCGCCACGTCTGGGGTCAAGGGCTTCGCTTTCGTCCTCGGGATCGGGACGCTCGTGTCGCTGTTCACCGCGGTGCTGGCGACCTCAGCGATCCTGGGAACCCTGAGCCGCTCGCCGTTGCTCGTGCGCCCCAGCGCGCTGGGAGCGGGGCCCCAGAAGCGGCGCTGGAGCGTTGACTTCATGGGAGCCTCGAAGTGGTTCTTCTCGATGTCGGGTGTGATCCTGCTCATCGGCGCGCTGGCGATCGGCGGCAACGGGCTGAACTTCGGTATCGACTTCGAGTCGGGCACGCGGATCACGACGGGGCTGCAGCGCCCGGCCGACGAGGACCAGGTCCGCTCGGTCATGGAGGCCGCCGGCTTCGACGACGCCAAGATCCAGCGGATCGACGATCCCGAGCTCGGGCGCAACGTCTTCCAGATATCGACGTCGACGCTCCAGCCTGACCAGGTGACGAAGGTCCGCTCCGGGCTCGACCAGCGCTTCGGGGTCGGCAACAACTTCTCCAACAGCTCGATCGGGCCGACCTTCGGCCAGACGGTGGCGCGCAGCGCCCTGATAGCGATCATCGCCTCGCTCATCGTCATCGGGGCCTACATGGCGCTGCGCTTCGAGTGGAAGTACGCCGTGCCGGTCCTCATCGCCCTGATGCACGACATCCTCATCACGGGAGGCGTCTACTCGCTGACCGGCCGGGAGGTGACGACGTCGACGGTCGCGGCGCTTCTCACCATTCTCGGCTTCTCGCTCTACGACACGATCATCGTGTTCGACCGGATCCGGGAGAACGTTCCGCGGATGCCCCGGGCGGCGTTCTCGCAGATCGTCAACCGATCGATGGCCGAGGTGCTGACGCGATCGCTGGCCACGAGCTTCTGCACCGGCCTGCCCGTCCTGGGGCTGATGCTCTTCGGCGGCGAGACGCTCAAGGACTTCGCCTTCGCGCTGCTGGTGGGCACCGCCTCGGGCACCTACTCGTCGATCTTCATCGCCGCGCCCGTCCTCACGTACTGGAAGGAGCGCGAGGAGACGTGGCGCCAGCGCCTGGAGGGCGTCCAGCGCCGCAGCGGCGGGAGGGTGCCCGCCTACCCGACCGCGACCCGCGGAGGCGAGCCGATCGACGTCGATCCCGAGGCCGAGGCTGACCGGCGCCGGCTGCACCGGCCGGGCGCGCTGGCGCCCGACCAGCCCGACGAGGTCTCGGCCGAGGAGTTCGAAGAGATGGTGCGCGACATCGCTCCGGAGGTCGAGCCGGCGCCCAAACCCCAGCCTGCCGCGCCGAAGCGCCCGCGAGAGACGGCCCGGACCGGCGCCTCCCGCAGCACCGGCGCAGTCCGCGCTCGCCCGGCGGAGGAGAAGCCCGACGGCCGAGGCGAGGCGCAGGCCGCGCTCGGCCGTTCCGAGGAGGAGGACAGCGGCGGAGAGGTCGCCTCGGCGCCCGACGCGACCGCCGAGGAGGTCGACGCCTCAGCGCCCAAGCAGCAGCGGGCCAAGCCCAAGCGCCAGCCCGCCAAGCGCCACGGGAGGCGTCGCTGATGGGCATGCTGGCCTGGGTGATGATGGGCCTCGCCATCTGGCACTTCACGATCTTCCTGCCCGATCGCGAATGGGGCGGGATCGTCGGCGCGTTCCTGGGCGCGGTCATCGGCGCAGCCCTCTTCGGCCTGGCGGTCAACGCCCTCTCCATCCCGGGCCAGGACGACACGACCATCCTGACCGCGCTCGAGGCGATCCCCGGCGCGCTGATCGGCATCGCGGTCACCTACGCCGAAGGCATTCGCCGCGAATCCTGACCACGCCAGGCCGCGCCTGGAGGCCTCAGCTCGCGCTCTCCTCGCCGCCACGTTCCGTCGGGGGGCGGGCGTACGGTGGCTCGGTGCTTCCGCGTCAGGAGATCCCCGCCTACGACTTCGCCGCCGCTCAGCGCCTCGAGAGCGAGCTCGGGATCAGCCACGTGCTCGCGCAGATCCTGGTGAGGCGCGGCTGCACTGAGCCGGCCTCGGCACAGGCGTTCCTCGCAGCCGAGGAGGCTCATGATCCTTCCGAATTCGAAGGGATCGAGCATGCGGTCGCGACGATCCTGCGCCACGTCGACCGGCGCTCGCCGATCGTCGTCCACGGGGACTACGACGTCGACGGGGTGTGCTCGACGGCGATCCTCGTCCGGGCGCTGCGTTCGCTGGGCGGCGAGGTCGGGTGGTTCATCCCCAGCCGGGTCGACGACGGCTATGGCTTGTCTGCGGCAACCGTCGCACGGCTCGCAGCGAGGGGTACCGCGGTGCTGGTCACCGCCGACTGTGCGATCACCGCGGTGGAGGAGGTCGCTGCGGCTCGCGAGGCGGGAATGGAGGTCGTGGTCACCGACCACCATGCTCCGCGGGCCGACGGGGTGCTCCCCGACGCGCCCATCGTGCACCCCGCCCTGGGCAGCTACCCCTGCCAGGAGTTGTGCGCCGCGGGGGTCGCCTACAAGCTCGTGGCTGCTGTGCTGGCCGGCGCCGGCCGCGACCCGGCCGGCGCCGACGAGGACCTCGACCTCGTCGGCCTGGCCACCATCGCCGACGTCGTGGCGCTGCGGGGTGAGAACCGGCGCCTCGCCCGAACCGGCCTGAAGGCGCTCGCCGCGACGACCAAGCCGGGCCTGCGGGCGCTGATGCGCGTCGCCAGGGTCGACCCGTCGGGCGTCGACGCCCGTGCCGTCGGCTTTCGCCTGGCCCCCAGGATCAACGCGGCGGGGCGGCTCTACCGAGCCGACGCAGGGGTCGAGCTCGTGCTCACCCAGGACCCGCAGCGCGCCGAGGCGATCGCCGCCGAGCTCGACGCGGCCAATGCCGAGCGCCGCGCGGTGGAGGAGCGCACGCTCTTCGAAGCACAGCGCCTCGCTCGCGAGGCGGACGAGCGCTGGGCGCAGCTGGTTCCGGCACGAGGGGACGAGCGCCACGCTTCGGGTCCGTTCGCCTACGTCCTCGCCGGCGAGGGATGGCACCCCGGCGTCATCGGGATCGTCGCAGCGCGAATCGCCGAGCGCCACCACCGGCCGACCGTGCTGGTCGCGTTGAACGGCGCGCGCGGGATCGGCTCGGGGCGGAGCATCCCCGCCTTCGACCTCCTAGCCGGGCTGCGGGCGGCGGGCGGGCACCTCGCCCGCTACGGCGGCCACCGTGCGGCCGCGGGAATGGAGGTCGAGCGCGACCGGCTCGACGACTTCCGGGCCGCCTTCGAGGCCCACGCGGAGGAAGTTCTCGCACCCGAGGACCTCGTCGCGGTCGAGCGGGTGGACGCCGTCGTGACGGGCGACGCGCTCGGCGCCGGTCTCGCCGAGGAGCTCGAGCTGCTCGAGCCCTGCGGCGCCGGAAACCCGGCTCCCACCCTCCTGGTCCCGGCGGCGACCTTCGCCGATCCTCGGCCGATGGGGGAGGGCCGCCACGTTCGCTTCACCCTGCACGCCGGCGGGATCCGGTCGCGGGCGATGTGCTTCGGCAGCGCGAGATTGCCCGTCGAGGCGGGTGCGCCGGCCGACGCGACCGTCCGCCTCGAGCTCAACGAGTACCGCGGAGCGGTCGAGCCCCGCCTCGTCCTCGGCACGGCGAGACCGTGCGCGCCGCCGGCGATCGAGATCGTCGGCGAGCCCGAGGACTACCTCGCCGCCGCGCTCGACGAGCTCGCCGCCCCGCTCACGGGTGAAGCGGCGCCGGTGGGTGGGAATCGCTCGCTCGTCGACCGCCGCGGCGCGGGGGTGGCCGGCGTGGTGAGCGACGTGGTCTCCTCCGGAGAGCCCGTCCTCGTGGTGTGCGCGTGCGTGTCGCGGCGCCGCGGCGGCCTCGCCGAGCGGCTGGGCGGCTTCGACCTGTGCTCCTACGAGGCGGTCGGCCGCCGGCCGGAGGTTGCTGCCCGGTCGCGCCATGTGGTCGTGCTCGATCCGCCGGCCGCGCCCGAGCCGCCCGTCTTTGCCGGCGCGGGGTGGACCCACCTGGCCTGGGGTGCCGACGAGCTGAGCTTCGCGCGCCGCATGCACGAGCACGAGTACGCGCTGCGGCCGGAGGTCGCGACGCTCTACCGCGCGCTGCGGTCCGCCGGGGCGGTGGAGCGGCCCGGCCTCGCGGCGGCACTGCGCGGCGACGGAGCGCACCCGCGCTCGCCCGCGCACGCCGGGCGCCTGCTCAGGATCCTCGACGAGCTCGGGCTCGTGGTGGTCGACCGCGCACGCGGCGCCGCCTCCGTCCCGGAAGCCCGCCGGACCGCGCTCGATCGCTCCATTGCCTTCCGGGCGTACACTCGATGCTACGAGGACGGACTGCGGTGGCTCGACGAATCGACAGCACGAGCAGCTTGAGCAAGGAGCTCCTGGAGGGGGTGGAGCCCGCCCCCGGCTCAGGCACGTCCCCGCCCCAGGGGGGAAACGGCGCAGCCGACGCTGGGCCGACCCTCCCGCAGCGCCTGCCCGTCGACACGCTCACCCACGAGGTGGCGGCCCCCACGATCGCACGAACCGACCTCGAGGAATCCGAGCGTCGCCTGCTCTCAGACCTGATGGCCATCGTCGAGGAGCACGCGGCCGAGACGGCCGTCTCGATCGACCGCGAGCAGGTCGAGCGCGCCTTCGTCTTCGCCTGCGAGCATCACGCCGACCAGCGCCGTAAGTCGGGCGAGGACTTCATCACCCATCCGGTGGGAGTCGCGAGGATCTGCGCCGGCATGCGGTTGGACACCGAGACGCTGTGCGCCGCCCTCCTGCACGACACCGTAGAGGACACCAGCGCCTCGCTCGAGGAGGTTTCAGAGCAGTTCGGCGAGGAGGTCGCCGGGCTCGTCGACGGCGTGACCAAGCTGACCGGGATCACCTTCCAGTCACGCGACGAGGCGCAGGCCGAGAACTACCGCAAGATGATGGTCGCGATGGCGAGCGACATCCGCGTCGTGCTCATCAAGCTCGCCGACCGCCTCCACAACATGCGCACGCTTGGCGCCATGCCCAAGCAGAAGCAGATCGACAAGGCCAAGGAGACGCTCGACATCTACGCGCCGATCGCTCATCGGCTTGGCATCCACGCGATCAAGTGGGAGCTCGAGGACCTCGCCTTCTCGACGCTGCATCCGCGCAAGTTCCGCGAGATCAAGGATCTGGTCAGCCAGCAGCGGACCGAGCGCGAGCGCTACGTCGCCAAGGCCGGCGACTACCTGTCAAAGGAGCTCGAGGCGTTCGGGATCGAGGCGGAGATCTCCGGTCGCGCCAAGCACTTCTTCTCCATCTACTCGAAGATGACCAAGAAGGACCGCGAGTTCAACGAGATCTACGACCTCACCGCGATGCGGGTGATCGTCGACTCGGTGAAGGACTGCTACGGCGCGGTCGGCGTCATCCACTCGCTGTGGAAGCCGCTGCCGGGGCGGTTCAAGGACTTCGTCGCGATGCCCAAGTTCAACATGTACCAGTCGCTGCACACGACGGTCATCGGGCCCGAGGGCCGCCCGCTGGAGATCCAGATCCGCACCCGCGAGATGCACGACATGGCCGAGTTCGGGGTCGCCGCCCACTGGATCTACAAGACCGGGGAGGTCGACGGCAAGTCCGGCATTCCCACCGACCACGACGGAAAGCTTCGCTGGCTACGGCGCCTGCTCGACTGGCAGCAGGAGCTCTCAGACCCCCGGGAGTTCATGGAGACGCTCAAGGTCGACCTCTTCGAGGACGAGGTCTTCGTGTTCACGCCGAAGGGCGAGGTCAAGTCGCTGGCCGCGGGCGCGACGCCGCTGGACTTCGCCTACGAGGTCCACACCGACGTGGGCCACCACTGCGTCGGGGCGAAGGTGAACGGCAAGATCGTCCCGCTCCACTACGAGCTCCAGTCGGGTGACATCGTCGAGGTCCTCACCTCCAAGCGCGAGCGCGGGCCCTCGCGCGACTGGATCGCGATCGTCAAGACCACGCGCGCCCGCAACAAGATCAAGCAGTGGTTCAAGGCCGAGTCGCGCAAGGACACCGAGCACACCGGCCGCGAGCTGTTTCAGGAGCAGCTGCGCCGCCAGGGCCTGCCCTCCCAGAAGATCATCGGATCCGGGCTCCTGGCCCAGGTTACCAAGGAGATGGGGTTCAAGAAGGCAGATGACTTCTACATCGCGTTGGGCGGGGCGAAGATCTCGCCCAAGGTCGTCGTCAACAAGGTCATGCAGCGCCTCAAGCAGGGCGATCCCGCCGAGGGCCAGCAGCCCACCGCCGCCGACGACCTGCTCACCAGCCGGCGCACCCGCGGCCGGCGCCCCAGCGCCTCCTCCTCCCAGTACGGGATCAATGTCGAGGGCGTCGAGGACGTGATGCTCCGCCTGGCGAAGTGCTGCCGCCCCGTCCCCGGCGATTCGATCGTGGGCTACATCTCGCTGGGGCGTGGGATCACCATCCACCGCGAGGACTGCCCCAACGCCGTCGCCCTTCGCAAGGACCCCGAGCGGTTCACCCCGGTGAGCTGGGACAGCGAGGGGGAGACCGCCTTTCGCGTGGAGATCCACGTCGACGCCTGGGACCGCCACCGTCTGCTCGAGGACCTCTCGCGGGGGTTCGCAGAGGCGGGCGTCAACATCCTCGAGGCTCGCTGCATCGTCACTGACCAGATGGTCCGCAACCGGTTCGTCGTCGAGGTCGGAGACGCCCAGGGCCTCGACTCCACGGTGACCCGCCTGCGAAACGTGGACGGCGTGTTCGACGCCTACCGCGTCACGCCCTCGGGAGGCTGACGCGGGCGCCAGCAGGTCGAGCGACTACTTGGTGCACGACGACGACGACCACATGGCCGCAGACCGCTTCGCTGCCGAGTGGGGTCCCGACGCGGCAGCGACCCGTGCCAGGCTCGCGGATCGACGCCCAGTGGTTCTTGGCGAAGGGTTCGTCGTCGAGAGGGGGCGGGACGGCGAAACGCACTGCCTTTACTCGGACTCCGGCACGTTGCTTGGCCTGCTCGACCCCGAGGACGTCCGTCAAGCGGCGACCGCCGGTCGAGGGAGTCTTGGACAAGATGCCCATCGCCCGCGACCGCGTGGAGGAGATCATCCTCGCGGGACTTCGCACTCTGCTCGCGCGCGCCGAGCCTTCAGTCCTCCTTGGCGGCGAACGGCTGGCTGAGGCTGCGCTTCGATCGGTCCTTGCAGAACTGCCGTTCACGGGCTCCGTTCGGGGGCAGAAGCGCTTCCGGCCATCGACATGGGGTCCATACCTGGGTGCGACCGACTTGCCGGTGGACGTGGCCGGGCTGGACGCTCCGGTCCGCTTTTCCCACGCGGGTGCCAACGCCGGTCATCTTGACCCCCGTGGGCCATGCCAGCACCCAACTGTCGAACGGCTCGGACTTGGTTGTGGCCTGCCTGAGGGTTGACGCGCCCGGCGACGACGACTTCGAGCCCGCCGCCGCGATGGCCTGAGGGTCGCGACCCGTCGCCTGGTAGGTCGCTTGGACCGTGGCGGCCGCGGAGCGAGGCCCCCGTCTGCGCGTTGTGTACCTATTTTGCCTACAAGCCCGTATGCGAACTTGATGCAGCCGATGGCTGCGCCTGGCCTCAATCCGAATCGCCTCCGCCTGGGGCTCGGCAACGTCAGAGCAACCGCCGCTGCGAAGCGTAGGCTCGGGTCCGTGGCCGATATCCCCTCGATCGTCTACGACCTTGCCTTGTTCGCTCGACCAGCAGGAACGTGAGCTCGCGGAACTGCGCGCGCGGACGAACACCGGTCATCGCCGCAGCCGCCCTCATTGCCTCCTTCCTTGGCGCGGCCGCCATCAGAGAGCACGGCGGGCTCGCAATGTGGTCGGTCATCGCCCTGCTCGTATTGGCCCTCACCGGCGGGTTGAGCCTCGTCGTCTTGTGGCCCCGTGAGCTGCGGTTCGCTTTTGACGCTCGAGCCACCTACCAAGAGCTGTATCCGCTCGCCGCAGCCGTGGCCGAAGTGCAGCTCGCGGTCGCCTACAGCGCACGGGACCGCTACCGGGAGAACAAGACGATCATCGACAGGCTCGAGCTCCTCTTTCAAGCTGGCGTCCTCAGCCTCGGAGTGCAGACCCTTCTGTGGGCGCTGGCGCTTGCGGTAGCCTGACTTGCAATGGCCGAGAAGCCGTCCTCCCCTTCGCCCGCTCCCCCGCCCGACAAGGTCAAGGCATTGCCCGCCACGGTGTTCATCCCGGAGAAGCGCGGCGGAGACAGCAACCACAACAGCAAGAAGTAGCTGGACCAGCGCCGCTGGTCCAAGGACGGCGCGCACGACGCCTCGTCGGGAAAACCAGGTCGCGAGCTCAATTCGATGTGCCCGCACTGAGGGGGTTAAGGACGTACTCCGTGTTCCAGGATCCGTAGCCGAGCAGCCGAGGGGTCGCCACCTCATCGGCGATCAGCTGCGCATGGTCGCGCCCGATCTTGTCGACAAGCGCGTTTTGGTAGTCCGCCCATTGCGTGAGCCATCGCCCGCAGTTCTCGACGCGATGACCGACGGCCGGTAACGTGATCGCCGTGAGCGACGGCCTGCGCTTGACCATCCGCTACTCAGACGGTGGAGAGGGCTGGACCATGGCGCAGATCGAGCAGGTCCCAGGCGCGATCCGCCAGGGTCGCACCCGCTCGGAGGCACGCGAGATCGACGCACTGCGGCTCATGCTCAAGCCCGAGCCGGATGAAAGTGCTCGCACCGCTGCTTCTTCCTGCCGTTGTCGGGCGCCTGATTCGTGCGTCGCACCTTCCGCCTCCGAGTGCCAGCGAGCGTCTCGTCCGCCAAGCCGACAGAAGCGTTGGATTTCGCGCAGGTGATGAGGCCTCCGGTTTCAGTCCGGGTGTAGCAGGTCTGCTACGGTCTCACCATGCGGCGCATCCCCCAGCGTGAGTTGCGTAACGACGTTTCTGCGGTCCTTCGCCGCGTGATGACTGGCGAAAGCCTACGGATCACCGTCGCGGGCCGCGACGCCGCTGACCTGGTACCGATCGAAGAGACACCGTCTTGGACGGCCGGCTCGCGTGCCCAGGAGCTGATCACGGCCGCCCGGGCCGATCCGGAACTCTCTAACGAGCTCGACGAGGCATTCCCTGATACGACCGATCAGCTCTAGACGATCGCCCTCGCGTGCGCGCGGTGCTCGACACATCGGTCTTCATAGCGCGCGAGCAAGAACGGCCGCTCGCCCCTCTGCCGGACGAGGTCGCCGTCAGCGTCGTGACCCTGTCCGAGCTGCGCCACGGTGTACTCGCCGCCGGTCACCACACGCAGAGGGCGCGGCGCCTCAGCACGCTGGAGGCGGCCAGGCAGATCGGGAGGGCCTTGTCGATCGACGAGGCAGTGGGAGACGAGCTCGCGCGCCTGCGAGTCGAGCTCAAGGCGCTCGGACGAGCGATGAAGATAATGGACGCCTGGATCGCCGCCACCGCCATGGCCCACGATGTCGCCGTCTGCACCCAGGACACCGATTTCGACGCCGCAGCAAACGTCGGACTGCTCGAGGTCGTGCTGGTGTAGCGCTGGAGAGACGGCCTCGACGGTTCCAGCGGCCGTCAGGGCCTCCCCGACAGTAGCTTGCCGAGTACCTCGTCTACGCTGGCTTCCAGCTCCCTGGCCTTGCCCCCGAGCGCTCGCAGCTCGGCGTGGGCGGCGGCGAGCTTCTCTTCGAAGACCTCGTCCTCGAGCTCCTCTACCTCGGTTCCCACGTAGCGACCGGGATTCAGGCTCCAACCCTGGGCCTCGATCTCGTGGATCGTCGCCACCTTGCAGAGGCCGGGCACGTCGACCGATCGGTCCTCGATCAGCTTGCGCCGGATCTCGCCCTCGCTGTGACGGGCGTCCGAGGCCGAGTTGGCCATCACGAAGCCGGCGCGACCGGTCTCGTTCAACACGTGGCGAAGAGCTGAATCCAGATGTAGTTGCCGTTGTCGGCCTTCGGCAGGTCCGGGAACCGTGGATCGTCCTCGAGCGTTGCCTTGTCGATCCGATCGACGTTGAACGGCGGATTGGCCATCACGAAGTCGAACCGGCCCGTGCTCGCGTGCAGGTCCTCGTAGTAGCTGTTGCCCTCGCGGATCTCGCCCGACAGCCCGTGGACTGCCAGGTTCATCCTCGCCAGGCGCACCGTATCGCCCGTCTTCTCCTGCCCGTAGATCGAGAGCTCCTCACCCGGCGACTGGCGATGGCGCTCGACGAAATGGGCCGAGTGGACGAACATGCCGCCCGATCCGCAAGCCGGGTCGAAGATCCGGCCGTGGTAGGGCTCGATGACCTCGACGATCAAGCGCACGATGGACATCGGGGTGAAGAGCTCGCCCGCGCCGTGTCCCTGGGCGAGCGCGAAGTTGGCCAGGAAGTACTCGTAGATCAGACCGAAGGCATCGCCCTCGACGTCCTTCGTGTAGCTGCTGATGTGGCGCAGGAGCGACGCGATCGTCGCGGCCGGAGTTCGCCCGCAGCTCGTCGGCGGCATCCCACAGACGGTCCTCCAGCTGTCGTAGATCAGGCTGCATCGAGGGTTTGGACCGGCGTCGAGAGCATCCCCATCAGCCTAATCGTGCGACCTCGCGGGTGCACATGCCTGGCGAGTAACGGGGCGGGATTTGGACGCTTCTCACCGGCCATCGCCTACGTGGCGCTACTCGACTGAGTATACCGAAACCGGTATAGTGGCGGGCATGGACGAGGTGGGCGACCTGATCCGTCACGCTCGCGCCGGCGCGGGGTTCTCTCAAGCCGAGCTAGCCGGGCGCGCGAGCACCTCTCAGCCGGCGCTCGCCCGCTACGAGACCGGAGCAGCCCTCCCCACACTGCCCACGCTCGAGCGGCTCCTGGCGGCATGCGGGCGACGCTTGCAGATCCGCGGCGTTCGGGCGACTGCGCCGTCATCCGCGAGCACATCGGTGCGGGGCCAGCTGGGCCCGCGCGCACGGGAGCTGCGCCGGCATCGGCGGCGCCTGCTCGACGCCGCGCGCAAACGCGGCGTGCGCAGGGTTCGGCTGTTCGGGTCGCTCGCCCGTGGCGAGGAGGTGCCCGAGAGCGACGTCGACCTCCTCGTCGACCTCGAGCCCGGCCGAACGCTCCTCGACCTCGCCGCCTTCCGGCGCGAGGCCCAGGGAATCCTCGGCATCCGGGTCGATGTCGCAACGCTCGACATGCTCAAGGAGCGCATCCGGTCTGAGGTCGACACCGAGGCGAAACCGCTATGAGTCGAAACGAGCGAGAGCGCTTGCGAGACGTCAAGGACGCGATCGTCGCGATCCACGCGCACCTCGCACGGACTCCCGGGCAGCCGGGGGTTGAGGATGACACCCTGCTGCACGATGCGCTCCTCTTCCAGTTCGTGGTCATCGGAGAGGCCGTGAAGAATCTGGCGCCCGAGACACGGAATGCGGAGCCCGAGATCCCCTGGACGGATGTCGCCGGGCTACGTGACCTGATCGCCCACGAGTACTTCAGGATCGAGATCGACCGAGTGCTCGCGATAGTCGAGCGCGATCTACCGCCGCTCGAACGAGCGATCGACCGGCTGCTCGACGAGTGATGCGCCCTCACGGCGCCGACGAGCTCTCGCGCTACTCGATCGCCACCTCGGACATCGAGTGCTCCAAGCCGCGGGGTGTGCTGTGGAAGGATGGGCCGCACCTGTACCCCGAGAGGAGAGCGCATGGATGTAGGTGTCGGACTTCCGTCGACCATTCCCGGAGTCACCACCGAGCAGGTGCTCGACGCGGCGCGGCGCGCCGAGGCGGCGGGCTTTCACTCGCTCGGCGTGCTCGACCGCATCGTCTACGACAACTTCGAGCCGCTGGTGACGCTCGCAGCCGTTGCCGCGGTGACCGAGCGCATACGGCTGACGACCGCGATCCTGATCGTTCCCAATCGGGCCAACGTGGCGCTGGTGGCCAAGCAGGCGGCAACCGTCGACGTGCTCTCGGGCGGCCGCCTGACGCTGGGCGTCGGCCTTGGCGGTCGAAACGACGACTACGGGGTCTCGGGCGTGCCGACGGAAGGTCGTGGGAAGCGCTTCGAGGAGATGCTCGAGGAGATGCAGGACCACTGGCGCGGCGACGAGGTGGGCCCCAAGCCGGTCCAGGAGGGCGGGCCGCCGCTCTGGGTGGGCGGCATGGTCGACGCCGCCTACCGGCGGGCCGCCCGCTTCGGAGCCGGGTGGATCATGGGCGGGGGCACTCCCGACCAGCTCGCCGATGGGGCGGAGAAGACCCGCCAGGCCTTCCGCGACGCCGGTCGCGAAGAGGAGCCCCGGATCGGTGCACTCGTCTACTTCGCTCTCGGCGAGGACGCCGAAGCCACCACGCACCGCGACCTCACCCACTACTACGCCTGGCTCGGCGAGGAAATGGCGGAGATGATCGCCTCGAGCGCGGCCACCGACGAGGACACGGTCAAGACCTACCTACAGGCCTTCGAGGCCGCAGGGTGCGACGAGGCGATCCTCTTCCCGACGTCGCCGGATCCCGAGCAGGTCGACCTGCTCGCTCAGGTGGCGCTGTAGCGCGGGCTGATTTCTCCTAGTCCAGAGCCGGCGGCGGGACGAATCCGGGGAGTCCGTTCGTGATGAAGCGGATCGTCAGGGGGTAGCGGTAGAACTGGCCCTTGTTGGCCGCGACGGCCGCGACGATGACGAGCACGATCCAGGCGATGACGACGGCTGGGAGCAGCACGATGCCCACGATGACGAAGATGAGCACGAACGCGATGATGAAGTAGATGAGCGCGGAGAGGTTGAAGTTCAGCGCCTCGCGCGCCTGGTCGGCCACGAAGGCGTCCTCGTCCTTCTTGACCAGGTAGATGATCAAGGGACCGATGAAGCTGAAGCCGACGAGCAGGGCGGCGAGCGCGGAGAGGTGGGCGAACATCGCCCACTGCCGCGCCTGCTCGGGCGCCATCGGCGTGCGAGCCGCCGCGTAGTAGGGCGCGGCGGGCGGCGGCTGGTGCGGGGCCGCCGCGGGTGCCACCTGCTCGGTCCATTGGCCGCCGTCCCAGTAGCGCTGCTGGGCGGGAGCATTCGGGTCGGGATACCACCCGGGGGCGCTGGTCATGCGACCACCAGCAGGCCGCCGGGCTCTACCGCATAGCGCGCCGAGGTCACGTCGTCGACGTGGTCGCCGTCAACCTGGAGCGGCACGGGGCGGCCGTCGAGGGATCGCGCCTCGAGCTCACGCACCCCCGAGAACCCGCGCACACGTCGGTGCGCGGCGACGCGCGAGCTCGCGGCGAACGCGCGCCAGGCCATCGTCGGCATGTCGAGCGGGTGTGCACGCTCGAGCACGGTGCCGGCCAGGGTCCCGTCCTCGGGCTCGACGTCCTCGCCGAGCTCGATGGGCCGGTCGTTGAAGTAGGTGTAGGGCGTGAGGTTCTGGATGATCGCCGTCACTCCCTCGATTCGCTCGTCGCCGACGGCCACCTCGATGCGCGGGGCATCCACAAGGTAGCGGCGAATGAAGGTCGTCACCGCAGCGTAGGTGAAGTAGTAGGCGCCCAGGCGCCTCTTGAGCCGCGGGTGACGGTCGACGCGCTCGACCACGCTGGCGTCTAGTCCCAGTCCGGCGGTGAACGTGAACGCGCGGCCGTTGACGCGGCCGAGGTCGACCGCCCGGGGGCTGAACCGATCTGCCAGTCGCAGGAGGTGCTCGGTCGCGTCCACGATCTCCGTGGGTATCCCGAGCACGCGGCAGTACACGTTGGTCGCTCCGCCCGGGAGGACGCTCAGCGCGGTCTGCGAGCCGGCGAGCCCGTTGGCCGCCTCGTTGACCGTCCCGTCGCCCCCGAAGGCCACCGCGAGGTCGTAGCCCTCCTGGGCGGCCTCTCGGCAAAGCTGGGTCGCGTGCCCTTTGCGCTCGGTGTCGACCGCCTCGACCTCGTAGCGGCCGCGAAGCGCGTAGACGATCAGGTTCTTCAGGCGGTCGGAGACCGTCGTCGCGTAGGGGTTGACGATGACCAGCATCCGCTTGGGCTCAAGCGGCGTCGTCAGCGCTGCGGCGGCGTCGACGAGCCGTTCGAGCGAGTCGACGGGCGGGGCGGGCATCGGGCATCGAACACCGACCGAGGCGGCTCGTTACGCGCCAGGCGGGCTCTGCCCGGCCGGCGGAGGCCGGGATGTCGCCGGTGGGGGAGCCGAGGCAGGGGGCCCCGTCAGGACTAGGCTTTCGCGTGCCGTGCCCGAGGTCAGCGTCATCGTCCCCGCGCGCGATGCGACCGCGACGCTGCCCGCGACCCTGGACGCGCTCGCGGGCCAGACCCTCGCCCCCGATCGCTTCGAGGTGATCGTGGTCGACGACGCCAGCGTCGATGGCACCGCAGCGCTGGCCCGCGCCGCGGGCGCGCGGGTGGTCGGCGCCTCGGGGGAGGGCCCCGCCGCGGCGCGTAATGCCGGCGCCCGCACGGCCCGCGGAGAGATCCTCGCGTTCACCGACGCCGACTGCGCTCCGTCGGCAAGCTGGCTGGAGGCCGGCCTCGAGGCGCTGCGAGTCGCTGATCTCGTGCAGGGCGCGGTTCGCCCGACGCCCGGCGCGGCGGTGGGACCCTTCGACCGCACGCTCTGGGTCGAGGGGGAGCACGGCCTCTACGAGAGCGCCAACCTTCTCGTCCGTCGCGAGGCCTTCGCCGCGCTCGGCGGCTTCGAGAGCTGGCTGCGCCCGCGCCGCGGCATCGAGCTG
Organism: Solirubrobacterales bacterium; assembly: GCA_038199375.1. Taxonomy (GTDB): domain Bacteria; phylum Actinomycetota; class Thermoleophilia; order Solirubrobacterales; family Solirubrobacteraceae; genus JBBPZA01. The sequence goes on from JBBPZA010000005.1 coordinate 66,335, forward strand.
GGGGAGGACACGCTGCTGGGCTGGAGTGCTCGCCGGGCGGGCCTGCGGGTGGCCTTCGTGCCCGAGGCCGTCGTCCATCACGCGGTCCTGCACCGCGGCGCGGCGGGCTACGTGGCCGAGCGGATGCGCCTGCGCGCCTTCCCGGCCCTCGTCGCCCGCATCCCAGAGCTGCGCGACCGGCTCGCCTACCGTCGCTTCGTCCTCGGCCGCCGCAGCGCCGCTTTCGACCTGGCGCTGGGCGGCGGGCTCGCCGCCTTCGTGTGCCGGCGACCGTTCCCCCTCGCGGCCGCGGCTCCCTACGCCGCCCTGCTCGTCGCAGACGCCCGGCGTTGGGGCGGGGGTCTCTCGGGCCGGGTGGCGCTCGTCGGGCTCGCGGCCGACGCGGTAACCGCCGCCGCACTCGCGCGCGGCAGCGTCGAGGCCAGGACGCTGCTCCTCTAGAGAAAGCCCCGCCGGCGGAACCAGGTCACCATGCTGACGAGCAGCACAACCATGATCCCGATGACCAGCAGGAAGCCCCACACCTCGCCCTCGCCGGGCACGTGCGTGTTCATGCCCCAGATGCTCGCCAGCAGGGTGAGGGGGAGGAGGATGACGCTGAAGGCGGTGAGGACCCGCAGGACGTCTGACAGGCGGTGGCCGATGACCGACTCGTTGGTGGCCTCCAGCGCCTCGACGGTCTCCTTGAAGCCCTCGAGCATCTGCCACACGCGCTCGGAGGCATCGTTGATGTCGTCGAAGTAGATGTCGAGCTCGTCGGCGATGTAGCGCGACTTCGTGCGCTCGAGGTCGCCCAGCACCGCCCGCTGCGGGCGGACGATCTTGCGAAAGTTGATGATCTCCTGCTTGACGTTCGAGATGTCGCGCACGACCTCGGTAGAGCGCCCCTCGAAGATCTCGTCCTCGATGCGCTCGAGCTTGTTGCCCATCTTGCGCAGCATCGGGAAGCTCGCGTCCACGCAGTCGTCGACGATCCTGTAGAGCAGGAAGCCAGGCCCCTGGGAGAACAGCTGCCCGCGAGCGTCTTCGCTGCCGCGGCAGCGCTCGAAGAGGTAGGAGACCGGCTGGAGCGGCTCGTTGGGGAGGGTGATCAGGTAGTCGGCGCCGATGAAGACGTCGAGCTCGGCGGCGTTGAGGCGCTGGATCTGCTTGTCGAAGCGCGGGAAGTGCAGGACGATGAAGAGGTAGGCCTCGTACTCGTCGATCTTGGGCCGCTGGTTGCGCGAGAAGACGTCCTCGAGGTCGAGGTGGTGGAAGTCGTAGTGCTCCTCGAGCCACGCGCGCTCGCTCGCGCGCGGACGCTCGATGTTGATCCAGCGCAGGCCGTTCGACTCGACGACCTCGACGTTGGGCGGCTGGACCTGGGGCTCAGGCGCGCTTCCGGCGCCCTCGCGCGAGCGAGCCGAACGGCGCAGTGGCTTCGGAAGGCTCGGCATGGCAACTTCGCGGGTCGTCGCTTCTCATCGGGATTCCTCGGTGTCGATTCTAGCTGCGGCGTCCGCTATCCTCCTTCTTCACATAGCTGGACTACATCAAGAGGGGTGGAGGGACTGGCCCTACGAAACCCCGCCAACCATTCGCTTCACCGCGGAACGGTGGCAATTCCTTCGAGATGTGGACAGGGCGATCGCTCAGAGACCTCTGCCACACAGACCGGCGGGGGTCTTTTTCATATGGCAAGTGCAGAGGCGTTGAAGTGCAAGGAGTGCAAGGCGGAGTTTCCGCTCGACGCGAGCTACGTGTGCGACCGTTGCTTCGGCCCGCTCGAGGTGGCCTACCGACCGATCGGTGACATCGACGTCGCCGAGTTCCGGCGGCGCATCCAGGGCGGCCCGCAGAACATCTGGCGCTACGCGGACTTCCTGCCCGTGGAGACCCAGCCCGGGTCCTCCGGGCGCAACACCTCGCGCGCGGGCCTGCCCGCCGGCTGCACCCCGCTCGTCCGGGCCGACCGGCTGGCCGAGCGGCTGGGCCTGGGGGAGGTCTGGGTCAAGAACGACGCGGCGAACCCCACCCATTCCTTCAAGGACCGCGTGGTGGCGGTGGCGGTGGCCCGTGCGCGTGAGCTCGGCTTCGACACGCTGGCCTGCGCGTCGACGGGCAACCTCGCCAACGCGGTCGCGGCGGCCGGGGCCGCCTACGGAATGGAGTCCTACGTCTTCATCCCGGCCGACCTCGAGGAGCAGAAGATCCTCGCCACGGGCATCTACGGCACGCGGCTGGTCGCGGTGCGCGGCAGCTACGACGACGTGAACCGCCTGTGCACGGAGCTCTCGGCCGAGCATCCGTGGGCCTTCGTCAACGTCAATCTGCGCCCCTACTACGCCGAGGGCTCCAAGACGCTCGCCTACGAGACGGTCGAGCAGCTGGGCTGGCGCACGCCCGACCGCGTCGTCGCGCCGATCGCCTCGGGCTCGCTGTTCACCAAGATCGCCCGCGGCTTCGAGGAGTGGCTCGAGCTCGGGCTCGCGAACGGCGAGACCCCCGTCTTCAACGGCGCCCAGGCGGCGGGATGCTCACCCGTGGCCCAGGCCTTCGAGGCGGGCCATGACGTCTGCCGTCCGGTGCGGCCCGACACGATCGCCAAGTCGCTGGCCATCGGCAACCCCGCCGACGGCCCCTACGCGGTCGAGCTGGCGCGGAGCACCGGCGGCGCGGTGGACGCGGTCACCGACGACGAGATCCGCGCAGGGGTGCGGCTGCTGGCCGAGACGACCGGGATCTTCACCGAGACCGCCGGTGGGGTTACGACGGCCGTGCTGGCCAAGCTCGCGCAGCGGGGCGACATAGGAGCCGACGAGCGCGTCGTGCTCTACATCACCGGGGACGGCCTCAAGACGATCGACGTCGCCCGCGGGACTTTCGAGCTCCACGAGATCGAGCCTAGCCTCGCCGCCTTCGAAAAGGCGCTGCCGGACGCCGTCGCGGCCTGAGGGCCGGATAGGATCCGCGTCCTCATGGCGGTCACGGTCAAGATCCCCACCCAGCTGCGCGCCGCCGCCGGTGGCGTGACCGACGCCGAGGTCGAGGGGTCGACCGTCGGCGAGGCGCTCGATTCGCTCTACGAGCAGTTCTCAGACCTGCGCGACCGCATCTCGGGAGACGGCGGCCTGCGGCGCTTCGTCAACGTCTACGTCGCCGGTGAGGACATCCGCTTCCTCGAAGGCCTTGACACCTCGGTGTCTGACGGCGACGAGATCACCATCCTGCCGGCCGTCGCCGGCGGTCGCTAGCCGCTAGCCGGGCGGCGACTCGCCCTCGTAGTAGTCGACCGCGTCGGTTCGGCGATAGACCTCGCGCAGCCCGCCGCCGTCCGGCCGGCGCTCGTAGGCGCCGAGCGTGCCGGAGTCGGGTCTGACGACGATGTCGGGCCCGGCCAAGGGGCTGAAGGCAAGGAAGCGAACGGTCTCGTCGCTCCGGTTGACGATCTGGTGGGCGCCGTCCGCACCGGCCAG
>JBBPZA010000006.1:0-4239 GCA_038199375.1 Solirubrobacterales bacterium
CCCTCGTTCTCGCACATCGAGATCGACATGCGCGACATACGCTCGGCGCTCGACGACCTCCTCCCCGTGCTCGAGCCCGGGCACTCGCTCATCCTGCGCTCGACGGTGGGCCCGGGGACGACCGACTTCGTCGCCGGCTACCTGGCCAAGCGGCGCGGCTTCGACGTCGGGGGCGAGATCTTCGTCGCCCATGCCCCCGAACGCATCGCCGCCGGCAGGTTCGTCGAGGAGATCACGACGCTGCCGTGCATCGTCGGCGGGGTGGGCGAGGAGTCCGGCGAGCGCGTCGGGCGGCTGTTCAGCGTGTTCGGCGCCCCCATCGTCCAGACCACGCCCGTCCAGGCCGAGCTGGCGAAGATCTGGACCAACATCCTGCGCTACGCCCAGTTCGCGCTGCCCAACCTCCTGATGATGGACTGCGAGAGCAACGGCGCCAACGTCTTCGAGGTCATCGACCTCATCAACCACGACTACCCGCGCGGGGGGATCGCCCAGCCCGGCCTGACGGGCGGCACCTGCCTGCGAAAGGACTTCGCCTTCAGCGAGGAGCGCTCGAACGCGCCCGGCATGCTGCTCGCCGTCTCGCGCGTCAACGAGTCGGTCCCGCTCTTCCTGGTCGAGGGGATCAAGCGACGGCTGGACACGCTCTCGGGAAGGAAGGTCGCCGTCCTCGGCCTGGCCTTCAAGCGCGACACCGACGACGAGCGCGACTCCCTCGCCCACAAGCTCATCCGCATGCTCGAGCGCGAGCTGGCCGACGTCGCCGTCCACGACCCCCACGTCTCCGAGCCCACCCAGAGCTTCGACGACGCGATCCTCGACGCCGACGTCATCGTCGTGGCCACCAACCACTCCCCCTTCAGCCGCCCCGAAGCGCTGGGCTCCATCCTCGACTCAGCCCGCCGTGAGTGCCTGGTCGTAGACCCGTGGAACACCTTCGGCCATGCACAGGTCTTCGCGTTCGCCACCGAGGTGGCCGCGCTCGCGCTCTGAGGAGAGATTGGCCGCCTTCCGGTGTCCGCTGGGGCGCATGCGATGTATGGTGTGTACATCGTGCGCCGGACGCAGATCTATCTAGACGAGCGGCAGGACCGCGCTGTCAGTGACCGGGCGAGCGCATCGAGCCGAACGAAGTCGGCGCTGATTCGCGACGCGCTGGACGCCTACCTCGCGCCCACAGGCGGTGCGCAAGCTGACGTTGCGCGGCTGCGCGCGGCCGTGGCGGCCGAATCAGGCGCCGCTCCCTACCTGGCCAGCGGCAGCGACTATGTCTCAGAGCTCAGGCAAGCCGATCGGGAGCGCGAGCTCGAGTTCGACGCGCATCGACGCCGTCGATCGCGGTGATCGTCCTCGACACCTCGGTGCCCATCGACGTGCTGCGGGGCGACGAGGCCGCGGCGCGCTGGCTCTCGCAGCTAGGGCTCGCCCTCTGGCAGCAGACGCAACGCGTCGGTGTGGGTGGGGCGCACGACGCTGAAGTGCCGGCGGTCGAGCGTTGCGACCTTGGGCTCGTCAAGTCGCTCGGTAAGCGCGATGAGGCTTGCGTCGACAACCCCGAGACGGAGGTCGGCGTACTCGCGCTGAAGTGCTGCGCAGCGTGTCAGGTCAGCCGGGGTCGGTTGCTCGGGGCGGTAGGCGCCGCTCAGGAGATCCTCAAGGAACATCAGCCACACCTCGGCGCCCAGCCGTTCATGGCACCAGTAGTCGAGCTCGGCGAGGACCAGGCCGGGGACGACGAGGTCTTCGGTGGCTTCGACGAGCAGCGATGCGCACCTCGCGTGGTCTTGATCTGCGGCATCCAGCGCCGCGAGAAGCGGACCGGTGTCGAGGATCAGCGCCACTACGTGGGTGGCCGTGCTATCGGCTCCGCGGTTACGTCGGCTGCCGTGCGCCCGTCCTCAGAGCGGCCGATTCCCACCCGCGGGCGCCGGGCGGCGCGGATGCTGTCGGCCTTGTCGTCGACCGCCTCGGCAAGCACCGCGGTCAGGGCAACCCCGCGCCGCCGTGCCTCGCCCTCGATGGTCGCGAGCGAGTCGGCGCTCGCCGCGAGAGTCGTCCGTCGCCGATTCACGAATTAGGATTCTAGCATCGCATCCCGAATGCCTCGACACCGATCTCGCTCGGGCAGGTGATGGTCATGGACTTCAGCGAGTCGCCGGCCTTCGCGGTGCGGTGGACTACGACGGGTCAGCGCCCGTCATCGGCATGGTCCTCGTCACGTGTGCTTCCTCCTCCGGCGCGGCAGCGCCCTCATGATCATCCCGCCGGACCGCGTCACAGCGGCAAAGATCGAGCCGGCGCTGATCGTCGCCTGACACCTGCGGTCCGCCCCTACGCCCTCCGGGCCAGGCCCAGAGGGCTGGGGTAGCAGCCTCAGTCGAGCTCAGTGCTCGCGCCCGAGCAGGACTCGCACATGGAAACGCCCTACCCGCTGCCGACTGACACGGCCGGCTCGTAATCGCCGTGAAGCAAGCTCTGGCGCCGGGTCGAGACCGTCTGGCCACACGGCCGTGCGCGCTTCCTGTCGACCCGGACCTGCGGAAGGAAACCTGGGTCGCGCAGCGGCTCAGCGAGGGTTCCGCGCCACAGAAACGAGCAGTCGACGTCCTGGGCCAGGCTGTCGTTGAAGCTCACCTGGGTCAAGGGCGCGATGCCGGGGCGATGATCGCTCTCACCGCGGCGGGCACGGTTTCCACGAACTGTGGCCAGTACTCCGCTCCGCGCGCGTGGCCCTCGTGAGCCGGCGCGCGCGCGAAGCGCAGCTCGGGCGCGAGCTCTTCCATGAGCACGCGAGCCTCGCCGAGCCGCAGGGGCAATCGACCGTGCCCGCACCTCCAGCGCTGAAAGGAGGCGGGCCACTGAGGAAGAGGGCGCGCACCCGAGCTCGATCTCCTCGCCCTCGCCCGGGACCTCACACGTCAGCTTCCCCGCCCAGCCTTCGTAAGACGGTGGACAACGACCATCGCTCGCTTGCGGCGGGCCGGGAGCACACGAGGAGGACCGGTGAAGAAGGTACGGCTTACGGTAGTGATCGCGGTGGTCGGCGCGCTTGCGCTGGCGACGGTCGCCTACGCGGCGACGATCTCAGGCACTGCGGGGCCTGATCTGCTCATAGGCACGGATCAGGGCGGCACGGGGAACGACAAGATCCAAGGGGGAAGCGGCGACGACGTGCTTCGTGGCGGCGACGGCAACGACCGCCTCGGTGGAAGCTCCGGCGACGACAACCTCGGAGGCCAACGACAAGCTCGACGGCGGAAGCGGATCCGACCGCCTCTCGGGCGGCGCCGGCAACGACAAGATCGAGGGTGACGCGGGCAACGACGAGCTCGTCGGACGTGACGGCAACGACCGCATCAATGGAAGCACCGGCCGTGACCGTGTCTCAGCAGGCGCCGGCAACGACAAGATCACCGTCCGCGACGACGAGACTGATCGCGTCAGGTGCGGGTCCGGCAAAGACCGGGTCCGAGCAGGCTGCGCAGGTCCCTGCGGAAGGTCGCGCGGGGGACCGGGCGCTCGTCGCGCAGGTGCCCGGCCATCGCGGCAAGGACGTCGGTGCCGGCGGGCTCGAGGTCGGGCGGGTCGGGGCGCGGGTGGGTCATCCGGACTTTGAGGTCGTGACGTCGAGGAGTTGGGATTCAACGAGCGGGCGCGGCGGTAGGCGCGAACCGATGCCGCGGATTGCCCGCGCTCGGCTTGAAGGCGGGAAAGGACCAGCCAGGTGCGCCAGTTGGTCGGCTCTCGGCGGGTCGCCTCGCCCGCGGCCGCGGCAACGCGACTGAGGAACCACCGGAACCCAGGATCACGGCGCTGCGGTCCATCACTTCGCGCACACCGTCGAGGATGTCGAGGCCACTTGGTGCAACGTCCGTCCAGCTTTCCGCCGGCTGGGTGAGGGGGCCGGAGGAGGGGTCGATAGCGCCGGGGACGTCCCCTCCGACCCCGACCGGGGCATCAAGTGCTCAAGACCCGCCGCCTCCATCCTTCACTCATGGTGCTGCTCCTCGCCGGCGTGCTGACCGCTGCCGGCCCGAGCGCCGCGTCGGCCGCGTCGAACGCGCCCGTCGCCAAATCGGCGAAGGCCAAGGTCAAGGTCAAGCGGTGTAAGAAGGCCGGGAAGGGCCAACGGGGCAGGAAGGCCAGAGCCCGCCGCGCACGGTGCGTCTCGGCCGCGAAGGTCTCGCGGACAAGTGCTCGCGTGTCGCCTCGCTTCTTCGGCGTGGTCAACGAGAACGC
>JBBPZA010000007.1:0-56040 GCA_038199375.1 Solirubrobacterales bacterium
CGAGGAGCCGACAGCAGCGGCTCGACGAGCTCCCACTGCGCGTCGGTCAGATCAGATGGATACCGCCCCTTGATTGACATAACCGAGGGCTTCCACCCTGCCACACCCAAATCCTGCCCTACATCTCAAACACGTTCTAAGCATCTGCTGCCGTTCTTTGGCACGCATCGACTCGATGAGATCGACGCGCCACTGTGCCAGGCGTTCAAGACCGCCAAGGTGCGGGAGGCTGCCGAGCTGCGCAAGGCTATCGCCGCGGGCGCGGTCCTTCGCGACCATCGAAGGCGGCGCCTCCACCCGCTGGGCCCCGCATCGATCCGCAAGCTGATCGACTGCCTGGCGGCGATCCTCGACGAGGCGGTCGAGGACGGCCACCTCAACCGAAACCCCGCCCGTGGCCGACGGATGCGCGTAAGGGTTCCTAAGCCCACGCGGACCTTCCTGGAAATGGACGAGCTCGTCGCGCTCACCGACGCCGCCGGTGAGCAGGACGCACCACTCGCCCGCGTCTCGTCTTCGCAGGTCGCCGGACTCGGACCGACTGCGGCAAAGGTCGCCGAGCACCTCGCTGCTGGGAGGCGGGCCGGCGAGATCTCGGACGAGCTCGGACTAGCCAGGTCGACGGTCAACTACCACGTCAAGCGCATCGTCGCCCGGCCGCCGAGTGACTACGTCGGGCGACGCGCGGTTGTCGCCACGCTTGGTGGGGCGGGCCTACGGGCGAGTGAGCTGTGCGACGTACGCCTGCGCGACGTACGGCTGCACGACCCCACCGGCGCGCGGTTCCGCATTCCCGACGCAAAGACCGAGGCCGGCATCCGCGAGGTCGAGATCAGTCCCGACCTCGTTGAGGAGGTCGTCGCGCACCTTGACCGGCTTCGCCGCGTGAGTCTGCCGACCGACCCCGATGCCTTCCTGTTCGCGAACGTGCACGGCGGTCGCATGAGTCGCCAGCGGGTCGCCGAGATCGTTCGCGAGGCCGCCCAGCTCGCCACGGGGCAACTCGTCGAGCGCGCGCTCCCGCCGCTGCCCAATACCACCCCCCACAGTCTGCGCCGCACATACATCTCCGTCGCGTTGCTCGCCAACCGCTTCGACGTCCTGTGGGTGATGAGCCAGGTCGGCCACGCGGACTCGAAGATGACCACCGACGTCTACGCCCAACTCCAGCAACGCGCCCGGCGGGAACACGGCGAAGCGTTCGACGCGCTCGTCCGACGCGCCCGCGAGCGCCTCTACGGCACCCCAGCAGGACCCACCGATACGGCCGACACACCGTCCATTAGGCCACGGAATGGGCCACGAGCGCAAAAACCGACCGTCGAGGATGTCGTCGACGAGTGGCGCGACGAAGCAGAAAGACAGAAAGACCCCGATAACAGGGCCTTTCCCGAGTGGCGAGACCCGGACTCGAACCGGGGACACCACGATTTTCAGTCGTGTGCTCTACCAACTGAGCTATCTCGCCGAGCAGTGGGGAGGCTAGCGGGGTATGGTCGGGTGGGTGGGTCCTCGAGAAGTCGCCATTGGGATGTCGATCGGGCGCGCGGTGCTGGGCGGCGCGCTGCTCGTCGCGCCCGCGAAGACGGCGGAACCTTGGATCGGACCGGAAGCCGCTCTGACCGCCTCGCAGGTCGTGATCCGGGCGATGGGCGCCCGCGACGTAGCGCTCGGGCTGGGAACGCTCGCGGCGATGCGCGAGGGCCGCGTCCGGCCGTGGCTTGCGGCGGGTGTCCTCGCGGACGCCACCGACCTCGTCGCCACGGCGATCGCCGGGCGGGCCCTGCCGCCTGCCGGGCGGACAGGGGTCATGGCGCTCGCCGCCGGGGCGACGGTCGCCGGGCTGGCCCTCCTGCGCGAGCTGCGCTGACCCCGGCCGCTACCCCTCGAGCATCCGCGCCAGCAGCTCGCGCGCCCCGGCCTTGGAGAGCGGCTCGTTGAGGTTCCCGCACTTGGGCGACTGCACGCAGGAGGGGCACCCGCTCTTGCAGGGGCACTCGGCGATCAGCCGGTAGGCGTCCTCGACCAGCGATCCGAACTCCCTGAAGCCCTGGCGGGTTATTCCGACCCCGCCGGGGTGGCCGTCGTAGATGAAGATCGTCGGGCCGCCCGTCTGGGAGTGGAGGTTGGTCGAGAGGCCGCCGATGTCCCAGCGGTCGCACATGGCCAGCAGCGGGAGGACGGCGATCTGGGCGTGCTCGGTCGCGTGGAGCGCGCCGAGCAGCGCGTCGATGGGCACCGAGGAGCCCGTCAGCGACGCGGGCAGCTCGTACCACAGCGCCTGGGTGGCGAACGTGGTGTCGGGCATCTCGAGCGCGGTGAAATCGATCGTCTGGTGGTCTGAGACCGCCTTGCGCTGGTAGCCGAGCACTTGCTCGGTCACCCGCACGCGACCGAAGGACAGCGTCACGCCCATCACCTCGCGGCGGTCGAGCAGCGCGTCGATCCACGTCTCGGTCTCGCGCCTGGGCTGCGTGTACCAGTTGCCCGAGAAGGGGCGCACGAGCGCCTGGCGCTCGTCGAGCTCGAGTGCCTGGACCTCGTAGGAGCGGCCGAGGTGGAGGTAGATCGCGCCGTCGTGGGCGGCGCTGTAGGCGCGGGAGGCCTCGATCGTTCCCAGCAGCTCCCCGGAATCCGTTTCTATCACCGTGAAGACGTCGGGGGAGGCCGAGCGCAGGGATACCTTCGCGGCCGGGTACTCCTCGGGCCGACGCAGCGAGAAGCGCCCCGCTCGCTCGCGCAGCTCGCCGGACTCTTCGAGTCGCTCCGCGTAGGCGCGCCAGCGCGGCCCCAGCGTCTCTGCGTCGGCGTCGCTCAACGGACCCTCGTGCGCCGCGCAGAGGAGATGCTGGAGGTGGATCTGCTCGTTCTCGTGGTCGAGGATCGCCGCCTCGACCGGGCGGTCGAGGAACTCGTCGGGGTGGCGGCAGAAGAACTGGTCCAGCGCGTCCTCGCCGGCGACGTAGAGCGCGAGTCCGTTCCCGCGCCGGCCGGCGCGGCCCCACATCTGGCGCAGCGAGGCCACCGTCCCCGGGAAGGTCACGCAGATCGCCGCGTCGAGCGCGCCGATGTCTATCCCGAGCTCGAGCGCGTCGGTGGCCACCACGCCCATCAGCTCGCCGGCGACCAGCATGCGCTCGAGCTCCCTGCGCTGGCCGGGCGTGTAGCCCGCGCGGTAGGGCGCGATACGCCCCGCGAGCGCCGTCTCGCCGTCCGAGCGCAGCCGCGCGGCCGCGTTGCGGGCGACGATCTCGACCGCCTTGCGCGACTTGATGAAGCAGATCGTCCGCGAGCCGCGCGAGACCAGCTCGGCCAACAGGTCGCCCGCCTCGGTCAGCGCCGAGCGCCGCGTCCCGAGGTCCTCGTCGAGCAGCGGCGGGTTCCAGATCGCCGTCGTGCGCACCGCGCGCGGGGAGCCGTCGCGGTCGACGAGCGCGATGTCCTCCAGGCCGGTCAGCCGCTGCGCAAGCTCGACGGGGTTGGCGATCGTCGCCGTCGCCAGCAGCATCCGCGGCTCGGTTCCGTAGGCGTTGGCGATCCGGCGAAGCCGGCGCAGGACGTTGGCGACGTGGGAGCCGAAGACGCCCCGGTAGACGTGGGCCTCGTCGACCACGACCACCGCGAGGTTCGCGAACAGGTCCGCCCACGCGCGGTGGTTGGGCAGGATCCCTACGTGGAGCATGTCCGGGTTGGTGAGCACGACGTTGGCGCGCTTTCGAATGGCCGCGCGCTCGGCCCGCGGCGTGTCGCCGTCGTAGATCGCCGGCCGGACCCGCCGGCCCAGCCCCAGCGCGTTGAGCGCGCGCGCCTGATCCTGGGAGAGGGCCTTGGTGGGGTAGAGGTAGAGCGCGCGAGCCTTCGCGTCGGTGCACAGGACGTCGAGGGTCGGAAGGTTGAAGCACAGGGATTTCCCGGAGGCGGTGCCGGTGGTGACGACCATCGGGCCGGCGGTCGCCGCGTCGAGCGCGTCGCGCTGGTGGGAGTAGAGGCGGTCGACCCCGGTGCGTCGCAGAGCGGCGAGCAGGTCGGGATGAAGATCCTCCGGGAGCTCGGCGAGCACCGGCTCGCGAGCGGGAGCGCGGGTCTGGGTGACCAGGCGGGCGTCGGTCCGGCCGGTCTCCAGCAGCACCTCCCAGGGCTCGACGTCGCGCAGGACGGCCATCGCACCGATGCTACGCTCGCCGGCCTGATGACCGTCGCGCAGGACTGGTCGCGCCGCCGGAGCCATCATCACTCCGAGTTTCCGGCCGAGGCGATCAGGCGGCGAAGGCGCGAGACGATCTCTGTCTGCCTTCCCGCGCGCGAGGTCGCGACGACGATCGGCCCCATCCTCGACGCCCTCCTGGGGCTGCGCGACGACGGCGTGGTCGACCAGGTCGTCGTCGTGGACGCGGGCTCGGGCGACGGGACGGTGCAGATCGCCGAGCGGGCGGGCGCCGAGGTCCACCAGGAGGCAGACCTCATGCCGGCCTTCGGCCCGGTGCGCGGCAAGGGCGATGCGATGTGGCGGGCGCTCTCCGTGCTCGAAGGCGACATCGTGGTCTACCTCGACTCGGACTCCGAGGCCTTCGGCCCCCACTTCGCGTGCGGTCTGGCCGGGCCGCTGGTAGGCGATCCCGACGTGCACTTCGTCAAGGCGTTCTACCGGCGGCCGTTCAGGCTCGGCGACATGGTTATGCCCGACGGCGGCGGGAGGGTGACCGAGTTGACCGCGCGGCCGCTGCTCAACCTGTTCTGGCCCGAGCTGGCCGGCTTGCGGCAGCCGCTGTCAGGAGAGGTCGCCGCACGGCGGTGGGTGCTCGAGCGCTTGCCCTTCGCCACGGGCTACGGGGTGGAGATCGCAATGCTCCTCGACGTCTACCGCACGGTCGGGCTGGACGCCATCGCGCAGGTCGACCTCGACGTCCGCCAGAACTCCCATCAGCCGCTGGCCGACCTCTACCCGATGGCCTGCGCCGTCCTCCAGGCCGCCGCGAGGCGACTTTCGCAGGAGGGGCGGCTGGACGGGCCGTTGGGAGGCGAGCTCCTCCTCGCTCCGCTGCCCGGGGGGATGGAGCCGCGCGAGATCGAGCTCGTCGAGCGCCCGCCGATGGCTTCGGTGCGCGCCGCGGCGTGAGCACTCGAGACGGGAGCCGACAGGCGGCCCGATCACCTTAAGCGCGCGCGGGTCATCGGTCGCGAGCGATGACCCGCCGATGGCCCGGGCGGGTGCTGGTCCTGGGAGGCCTGGCGTTGCTCGCGATTCTCGTCACCTCCGCGATCGACCACCGGGTCACCGCCTCGAGGCTGCCCGAGGTCGGGATCTTCACGCCCGACCGTCCGGCGCACACTGTTTCCGCCGTCGCCGAGCGAGAACGGCTCGAGGACGGGTTCGTCGCCCGGGCGTGGCTCTATTCCCTCACGTCGATCTTCGCCGTCGTCGCGGTTACGGTCGCTGGGCTGCGCTCGGCGCCGCGGGCTCGCTGGCACGCGCTGTTCACCGACATCGGCGTGGGGCGGGGTGCCGGCCAACGGCCAGCCGGGCCCACCCCGAGGTGATTCCGGTGGAGGGTCGCCCGGCTCGCTCGTCGCGAGGATCGGGCGGATCACCCTCGGCCTCGCGGTGCTCACCGGGGCCCTGCTGGCGATCCTGAGCGCCGGCGTTGCCGGGGCTGGCTGCAGCAGCGATCGGACCGGTGGCGGGTGGGGTGTCGTTCTGCTCGGCGCGATGGGCAGCGGTCTCGCGGTCGGGCTATGCGGGGTCGTGGCCCTGATCGCGCGCCGGTGGGTCCTGTCTCTCTTGAGCATCTCGTTCGCGGTCATCGCGCTGGTCCTTGCCGTCGCCGCAGCCATCGGGCCCTGCCTGAGCTAGGCCGGTGAGCTTCGCTCGCTCTAGAGTTCGGTCGGTGGACCACCTGCGGCCCGGGCCGGACGCAAACCAGCCGCTCGCGGTCGTAGAGCGCCCGCCGAGCGCTTCGCTTCGCGCCCCGGCGTGAGCCTGCGCTGCCTTTACTGCGACCTCGACGGGACCCTGCTGGGTCGCGGCGCCTCGCTGCTCCATGACGGGGAGGGCGCCTTCACGCTGCTCGGTGTCCGCGCCCTGGAGGCATGCTCGCGCGTCGGTGCCGAGGTGGTCCTCTACTCCGGACGCAGGCGGGCGCAGGTGGGGGAGGACGCCCGCCTCATCGGGCAGGGCGCCTACATCTTCGAGGCCGGGGCGGGGCTCGTGCTCGACCGCGAGCTGCACTGGCTGACCGGCGACCTGCTCCCGGGCGAGCTTTCCATCTTCGAGCAGATCGAGGCGTCGGGCGCGCCGGCGCTGCTGCTCGATCACTACGGTGGGCGCTTCGAGTACCACAGCCCGTGGCACGTCGACCGGGAGGTCTCCCACCTGTTCCGCGGCCTCGTCGACGTCGCCGACGCCGACGCGCTACTCGCCGAGCGCGACCTCGGTCACCTGCGATTGGTCGACAACGGAAACGTCGCCCACCGTGAGGACCTCACCGGCCTCGGGCAGACGCGCGCCTACCACCTCGTTCCCGCTGCCGCCTCGAAGGCCGGCGCCGTCGCTGCTCACATGCGGGCCCGCGGCTATGACCGCGAGTCGTGCATCGCCGTCGGGGACTCGCGCGAGGACATGGGCGCCGCGGCGGTGGTGGGGACGTTCTGGCTGGTGGCCAACGCGATCGAGCGCGACCCCACGCTGCGCGAGGAGATCGCAAGGCACGGCAACGTCCGCGTCGCCGAGGGAGCGCACGGCGAGGGCGTCTACGAGGCCGTCGTGACGACTCTGGCCGAGCGGCGCTGAGACGAGGCTCCGTCGGGCGCGGCATTCTCGGCAAGGGGCGCTTCCGCGGTCGTGCCCCTCTTCGCGTGGGGTACTCCGTGATACCTGCCGCTGCGGGCGGTCGGCTCACCGCTCGCGCCGGAACACGTCTCGCACGCGCTCCCACCTACGCCGCCAGAACCCACCCGCCACACGCCACCTGGCGGCTGGCGGCACCGTGGTACGGACGAGAGCGACCCAGTCGTCGAGGGGGAGCTCGCCCGAGATCAGGCGGCCCAGGGCGGCGGTCACCGGCGCGTCCACTCCCGAACGCTGCAGCGCCGTGGCCAGGAGCGGCACGGACTCGAGCGCCTCGACGGCCTGGCCGATGTGTGCGGCGATGGCGGCGGAGGGAACTCCCTGGGCGAGGAGCTCTCCGGCTCGACGGTTCCGGCTCTGGGGGGCGAGCGCCGTGGCGACGAGATCGCCCGTCCCCGCCAGCCCGATGAGGGACTCAGGGCGAGCGCCGAGCGCTTCGGCGTAGCGCCAGACCTCGGCGAAGATGTGGCCGGCCGCCGCGCCCGCCGCATTGAGCCCCTGCGCCTCGGTCGCGCCCGACGCCAGGGCCGCGGCGTTCTTGGCCGCGCCGGCGAGCTCCACCCCGACCGGGTCGTTCGACGCCTCGCATACGACCCCCGCCTGCTCGAAGACGCCGGCGAGCGCGACCGCGAGCTGCTCGCTCGTCGAGGCCGCGACGAGCCCGGCCCCCTCCCCGACCATCTCCTGCGCATGGGCGGGACCGCCGATGCAGGCGATCCGCTCGTCCATGAAGAGGCTCCGGAGCATCACGGTGGGTGGTGTTCCGTCGGGCGCCACGAGCCCCTTCGCGAGCGACACGACCGCCGCCCGGTCGGCAAGTCCCGCGCCGCTCAACCCGGTGATCACGCCGTAGAGATCGTGCGACGGCACGCCGAGGAAGACGACGTCCGCGCGCGACAGCCCGGCCGAGGCGGGCTCGACCCGGAGGTCGCGGGGGAACTGGACACCGGGAAGGTACGTGCGGTTCTCGCGGGCATCGTCGAGCACGCGACACTGCTCCGCCGTGCGGGTCTGGAGCGTCGCCCGGAGCCCCCCGCGCGCCAGCAGCACGGCGACCGCGGTACCGAAGGACCCTGCGCCGATCACGACCGCCCGGCGAGGGCTCTCTCTGCGCGAGCGGTCGGCCATTGCGTCGGCGAGCCTATCCGCGGAGGTCGTGATCGAGGCCGCGGAGGCCTGCTGGCAGGCCTCCGCCCTCAGGCAGTCGCGGTCGCCGGGCGCTACGGCACCGACGATCTCACCCTCGAGCTGACCACCCGGCGCGCCGGTGGCTCAAGAGGCGTGGCGGGCAAGTCAGCGGAACGCTGTACTACCGCGCGACCGCGGTGAGCTTCTCCGCCTCCTCCTTGTACAGGTGTCCAGCCGGTGCTAGATCTCGTCGCGGAGGTCCGCTCTCCGTTGACCTGGGCCTACGACGTCGGCGTCAAGCGCCTGTACGAGGAGCACGGCAGCGCTCCGCAGACTCGACGCAGGCCGCGACGTACTGTGGACCCATGATCACCCGTGGACCTGTCCGCCGCGCCGCGGTACGGTGAAGGCGTGGCGACTGCCGAGCGCATCTTCACCGCGGAGGAGTTCGTGGCTCGTCCCGAGGATCCACTGCACCGTCGGGTCGAGCTCATCGACGGGCGGATCGTGATGGACGATCCGAGGGGCCTGCACCAGCATGTCGTCGTGAAGCTGCTCGTCGCGCTGAATTCCTGGATCAGCGGCGCGCAGGGTCGTGGACTTGTGATCTTCAACCAGCACCAGCACCTCACCGATCGTGACGTCCTCAGTCCCGACCTCCTCTGGTGGGCTGACACCGCTCGGGTCGACCCGCAGAAGAACGTGCAGCCGGTGGCCGACCTCGTCGTCGAGGTCCGCTCTCCTGCCACGTGGAAGTACGACATCGGGGTAAAGCGGAGGCTCTATGAGGAGCACGGTGCCGGCGAGCTGTGGCTCGCCGACACCAGCTCGTCCTCGGTGATCGTCTGTCGCCGGAGCGAGCCGGATGCGCCGCGCTTCGACATCGAGGCCGAGCTGTCCTCACCTGAGCCGCTGACCTCGCCCGCGCTTTCCGGCTTCGAGCTGGCGGTCGAGCACCTCTTCCGCTTCCCGTAGCCACGGGCGCGGTACGGCGCTGAATCGGCGCTGTACGCGACCCACTTGCCGCAAGTCGCCTCGTACCGTGGGCCGATGACAACCTGTAGACCCACCGGCCGTGTCGCGCTACCGTGAAGCCGTGGCGACCGCCGAGCGCACCTTCACCGCGGAGGAGTTCCTCGCGCTGCCAGAGAACGACCACACTCGCCACTGCGAGCTCATCGGCGGGCGGATCGTGATGGACCCGCCGCGCGGGCTGCACAACCTTGTGGTGCAGAATCTCATCGTGGCGCTGCGCGGGTGGATGGAAGCGGCACCGGGGCGCGGCTTCGTCAACTTCGGCCAGGGACTCCACCTGACCGACCGCGACGTGCTGATCCCCGATCTCCTGTGGTGGGCGGACGCGTCGAAGGTCGATCTGAGCAAGGGCATTCAACCGCTGCCCGACCTGGCCGTCGAGGTCCGCTCACCCGCGACCTGGTTGTTCGATATCGGTGTCAAGCGGCGCTTGTACGAGGAGCATGGCGTCGGCGAGCTGTGGCTCGTCGACACCGACGCGCAGGCCGTAACCGTCGCCCGCCGCAGCGGCCCCGGGGAGGCAATCTTCGCCGAGGGAGCGGAGCTGCGCATGGGTGAATCCCTGATCTCGCCTGCGCTGCCCGGCTTCGAGCTGACTGTCGAGGACCTCTTCCGGCTCCCGTAGGCCCTGCCCTACTTGCAGGCGCCGGGGTAGCCTACGTCGCCGGCTCGCGCTGTCCGGTGACGATCTTCTCGGCGGCGGCCTCGACCTCCTCCAGGGTCGAGGCCTCCTCGAGCGCCTCGATGTCGAGCAGCCGCTGCTCGAAGGCTCCGAGGTCGCTGCGGCCCACCACCGCGTGGCACGGGACGCCCGCCTGGCGGCAGCGGGTGGCGATCTCACCCAGGAGCTTTCCTTGGAGGGTCTGGTTGTCGATGCGTCCCTCGCCTGTGATCACCGCCCAGGAGGCCCGCATGCGCTCGGAGAAGTCCAGCGCATCGAGCACGAAGGCTGCCCCGGGCACGAGGCTCGCCCCGAAGGCGGCCCACAGCCCGCCCGACAGGCCGCCGGCGCAGCCGGTCATCGGCTCCCCGCGCGGGTCGCGCGCAAGGCGCTGCGCGAGGTCGTCGAGGCGCTTGGTGAGCCGCTTCACCGTCGCCTCGTCGGCGCCCTTCTGTGGGGCGAAGACCTCGGCGGCGCGCTCGAAGGGCGTGCGAACGTCGCAGACGACGGTGAGCCGAGCGTCGCCCAGGCCGCCGGCCTCCTCGATCGCCTCGATCGCGCCGGCGCCGCCGTCGGTCGTCGCGCTTCCGCCGACCCCCACGACCACCTCGTTCGCGCCCGCCGCGAGCGCCGCCAGGATCAGCTCGCCCGTGCCCCTGGTGCTGGCGGCCTCGGCGTCGCGCTCCTCCTCCGAGACCAGTCCGAGCCCGGAGGCCTGGGCCATCTCCACGACGCCGGTGGCTCCATCCTCCACCAAGGCGAAGCCGGCCTTCACCGGCCGGCCGAGCGGGTCTGACACCTCGGCCGCGCAGGTCTCGCCGCCGAGCCCCAGCACGAGCGCCTCCATCGTTCCCTCCCCGCCGTCGGCGACGGGCAGCGCCTCGCCGCGCAGGCCCGCCGCCTCGACGCCCCGGACGAGCGCCGCAGCAACCTCGACGGCGCGAAACGTCCCCTTGAACGCGTCGGGGGCGCAGAGGACGAAGCGTGACTCGGACGGCACCCGCGCAGCGTACGCCGCCTGAGCGGTTCTGTAACCGGCACGCGTGTCACCCTTCCTTCCGCGATGGCCAAGGCGGACCACACCATGCTCGAGGCCGGCGGCCGGGAGGTTCGGCTCTCCAACCCGGGCAAGGTCTACTTCCCTGCGCCCGGCTGGACCAAGCTCGACCTCTGCCGCTACTACCTCGACGTGGCCGACGCCACGCTCATCCACCTACGCGAGCGCCCGACGGTGATGAAGCGCTTCGTCAACGGGATCGAGGAGGAGCCGATCTGGCAGAAGCGCGTCCCCCAGAAGGTGCCCGACTGGCTCCAGACCGCGACGGTGGCCTTCCCGAGCGGGCGCACCGCCGAGGAGCTGGTCGCCAACGACGCCGCCCACCTCGTGTGGGCGGTCAACCTCGGTGTGATCGACTTCAACCCGTGGCCGGCGCGGCGCGGCGACCTCGACCATCCCGACGAGCTTCGCGTCGACCTCGACCCCACCCCCGAAGCGTCGTGGGGCGATGTGCGCCGCGTGGCGATGGTGGTGCGAGAGGTGCTCGAGGAGCACGAGCTGCGCGGATGGCCGAAGACGTCGGGCTCACGAGGGATCCACGTCAACGTCCGGATCGAGGCGAGATGGACGTTCACCGAGGTGCGCCGCGCCGCCCTCGCCCTGGCCCGCGAGGTCGAGCGCCGCTCGCCGCTGGCCACGAGCAAGTGGTGGAAGGAGGAGCGCCACGGCGTCTTCGTCGACTACAACCAGAACGCCCGCGACCGGACCGTCGCCTCCGCCTACTCGGTCAGACCGACGCCCGATGCGCGGGTCTCCTGCCCGCTGGAGTGGGCGGAGGTCCCCGACGTCGAGCCCGCCGAGCTGCGGCTGGACACCGTCGCCCAGCGCGTGCGCGAGCACGGCGATCCAAGCGCGGAGATAGACGTCCACGTGGGGTCTCTCGACGCCCTCCACGCCCTCGCCGACCGCGACGAGTCCGAAGGCCTGGGCGACGCTCCGTGGCCGCCCCACTTCCGCAAGCAGCGAGGCGAGCCCAAGCGCGTCCAGCCTTCCCGCGACACCGACCGCCCGACCCAGCGCGGCCGCGCCGGCGACCCCCAGCCCGGCGGCCCGCCCTCGGGTCAGGCCGAGCAGAGACGTCCGCGGGAGGCCGGCAAGCGCCGCGCCCCGCGTACCGGCCAGGGCCGGCCCGAGGAGTTCGAGGAGTAGCGCGTCGCCTCGCGCGCGAGCGGCGCCGGCGATACGCGCAAGTTTCTGCTCCACCGTCCTGCTTTGACTTCGCATAGCGAACCCTAGGCAGGACAGGCCCCCGCGGAATCGACCCGTGCTCAGGCGAAGAGCTGATCGATGCCGCACTCGCGCGGGGGCTTGTCCTCGCGCCAGCGGACGACCTTCGCTCCGTGCCTTATGCGGCGACCGCTCACGTGGTCGAAGGTCACCTCGATGACGAGCTCGGGGCGCACGAGGATCCACTCGAGCTCGCGGTCGCTGGCCCAGCGGCTCGGATCGCCCCGGCCGCGCTCGCCGGTCTCGTAGGGCTCGAGCTGGGCGACCAGCTCGCACTTCTGCTTGGCGGTGAAGCCCGACGTATGACCGACGACCTGGAGGTCGTCGCCGTCGTAGAGGCCGAGGATCAGCGAGCCGACGGTGCCCTCGGCCTTGCCCGGACGCCACCCCACCACGACTGCGTCGATCGTTCGAACGCGCTTGATCTTCACCATGCCGCGCCGTTCGCCCGGGAGGTAGGGCGCGTCGAGCTCCTTGGCGACGACACCCTCGGCGGTGCCCAGCCACGGCTCGGCCTCGGAGAGCTCGCGGGTGCACGGCGTCAGTTCGACGGGGGCGGCGACGAGCAGCTCGAGCTTCTCGCGGCGGGTCTCGTAGGTCTCGCCGAGGAGGATCTCGTCGCTGCGCGCGAGAAGGTCGAAGGCGACGAAGGCTGTCGGCGTCTCCTCAGCGAGCTTGTTAATCCGCGACTCGGCGGGGTGGATGCGCTGGCCGAGCGCGTCGAAGTCCTGGCGGCCCTCGTCGTCGCGCAGGATGATCTCCCCGTCGAGGACGTAACGACCGGGATAGAAGCGAAGCTCGGGGAAGTACCGCGTAAGCGGGCGGCCGTTGCGCGACTGGAGCGTCACCTCCTCGCCATCGACGAAGGCGATGGCCCGAAAGCCGTCCCACTTGGGCTCATAGGCCCAGCGCTCGCCCTGGGGGAGCGCCGCGGCCGAGCGTGCGAGCTGGGGAGCGATGGGCGGTGAGAGGGGGAGGGCCAAGGGCGGCGCGATGCTATCGGCCCGCGCGGTCCGGAGCCGGCGGGCGGGTACGATCCGGCGGATGGCGCACGACGTCGCGACCGAGGCCGAGGAGGAGTACCTCCAGACGCTTTTCTGGCTCCACGAAGCCGGCCTGCCGATGACGGGCGCGAACATCGCGCGGGCAATGCAGCTCTCTGCCCCGACCGTCCACGAGATGGTCGGCCGGCTCGAGCGCGACGGCTACATCGCCCGCGCCGCGGACAAGTCGATCCGGTTCACCGAGTCCGGCCGTGAGGAGGCCGAGGAGATCGTCAGTCGCCACCGCCTCATCGAGCGCTTCCTCACCGACGTGGTCGGCGTCCCGTGGGACGACGTCCACGAAGAGGCCGAGCGCCTGGAGCACGCGATGTCGCCGCGCTTCGAGGCCTACGTGCGCACGGCGGTCGGCGACGCGAAGACGTGCCCGCACGGCCATCCCATCCAGCCGGGAACGCGGGTCGACGGCGTGCCGCTCGCCGACGTCGAGATCGGCGCCAAGGTCCGCGTGGTGCGCTTCGAGAACGAGGCCGAGAGCCTCCTGCACTACCTCAAGGACGCGGGCCTCGAGCCGGGCATGGACGGAGTCGTCGCCCGCGCCGACGACGAGGAGGTGACGGTGGAGGTCGACGGCGGCGAAGCGACCGTCACCCGCAGCGTCGCCGAGACCGTGTCGGTCAGCGCCGATCCTTCACCGCCGCCGCGCACGGCGCTGCCGGAGCAGCTCGTGCTCTCCAAGGACCGCTACGGGCGTTAGGGCACCGGCTGCCAGCTCGGGTCCGCGACGAGGCCCGAGAGGATCCGACGGCTCTTGCCGCCGGCGACACCGACCGTCCAGAGGGCGCGCCGCGCTCCAACGGCGCCGACATCGTCGGTCCAGGCGATGAGCCGGCCGTTGGGCGACCACGCCACGTCGCGGGCGTTGCCGTTCGTGGTCAGGCGTCGCGGAGCCTTGCCGCCGATGTTGACGACGTAGACGTCGTGCTTGCTCGAACCCGAGGGTTTGGCCGAGGTCAGGCCGACGAAGGCGAGACGGTTGCCGTCGGGCGAGATGTCGAAGTTGAACGGCGAGTAGAGGCACTGGCTGGACCGGTTGATGATCCGCTTCGTGGGCGCGAACAGCGCCTTGTCGCCGGTGCCGTTCGGCTTCACCCCGCGGATGCCTTCGCACCGGCCGGTGTCGCCGAGATACGCGATGAACCGGTCCTTCGGATCCCACACCGGTGCAATGCCGAAAGCCACGCGCTTCGGCTTCTTGCCTCGGAATGAGATCACGTAGATCTGCTGGTTGGGCCCGTCGTCCGAGTTGTACTGGACGGCGAACCGCGAGCTGTCGGGCGCCCAGGCGGGGCTGTACCACGGCTTGTTCGGGTTGGACTCGTCGTCGCCGGGGGGTGCGGGGAAGTCCGGCAGGGGCGCGCGCCCGACGTTGGAGCCGTCCGCGTCTGCGATCGCGATCCCGCGGAAGTCCTCGATGAGGATCCGCTTCCCCGTCGCCTTCCAGCTCGTGGCCGTCGGGAGGCTCACCGCGGGAAGGGTCAGCCGCTTGCGACCCTTGCCGTCGGGACGGACGGTGTAGATGGGTCCGCCGTTCAGGCCGTAGTGGAAGGCGATACGGCCGTTGCCACCGGGGAACGCGGCTTGGGCATCAGGGCCGAGGCCGGGGATTAGGGCGCCGATTGTGGTGACGACCCCGACGGTGACTACGGAGAGGAGGGTGGAGGCTCGAGTTCGCATGTCCGGGCAACAGCCGGGACATGCATCTTACAACTCACGCGGAGCCGCCGGTCGCTGCGCGCACGGCCTCGGCGAGGCGGGCGACGCCCTCCTCGATCTGGCTCACCGTGACCCCGGAGTAGGCCAGGCGCAGGGTGCCCTCGCCTCCCTCGAGCACGAAGTCGGTGCCCTTGACGATCGCGACTCCGCGCTCGGCGGCGGCGTCGAAGACGGCGGGAACGTCGGTTCCCTCGGGGAGCTCGACCCACAGGAAGTAGCCGCCCTGCGGAGCGACGAAGCGGGCCTCGGGGAGGTCGCGGGCCAGCGCGCCGGTCAGGGCGGCGGCTCGCTCCTTGAGCGCGGCCTTGACGGTCTCGATCGAGCGGTGCAGCGCGCCCGAGCGGCAGAAGGCGTTGACGATGCCCTGGCTGACCATGCTCGGCGAGATGTAGGTGTTGGTCGCCAGCGTCCGGATCCGACCGATGAGGTCGGGCGGTCCGACGAGGTAGCCGACCCGGATGCCCGGGCAGACGGTCTTCGAGAAGGAGGACGCGTAGACCACATGCTCCGGGTCGAGGTCGAGCATGAAGGGGAGGTGCTCGCCCTCGAAGCGCAGGGCGACGTAGGGGTCGTCCTCGAAGATGGAGAAGTCGTGCTCGGCGGCGAGCGCTACGAGCCGCTCGCGCTTGGCCCGCGACAGCGTGTGGCCCGCCGGGTTCTGGAAGTTCGGGATGATGTGGGCGAGCTTCGGGCGCAGTCCCCCTGAGAGGAGCCGCTCGACCTTCTCTACGTCGATGCCGTCGGGCTCGAGCGCGACCGCCGTGATCCCCGCGGCGCGCTCGCGCAGCGAGAGCAGGGTCCGGTCGTAGGTCGGCCTTTCGACGATGACGCTGGCGCCCGGCTGAACGAGCGTCTCGAAGAGGAAGGCGTCGGCCTGCATGGACCCGTTGGTGACGATGACGCGCTCGGGCTCGACCCCGTGGCGCTCGGCGATCCACTCGCGCAGCGGCGGGTAGCCGATCGCCGTCCCGTAGCCGACCATGCCGCCGGGGTCCTGCTCGAAGGCCTGCTCGGCGGCCGCGCGCAGCCCGTCGACGTCGACGATGTCGAGCGAGGGAGCCCCGCGGGCGAAGGAGATGGGCTGCTCGGAGGCCACGCTCGGAGGTTATCGGCGCGCGGCGAGGCGGACGTCGAAGAGCGCGCGGTCACCCTCGAACCCGCGGAGGAGGACCTCCTCGACCCCGTCGAGCTCGCGCAGCGCCTGCTCGAAGCGCCCGAGGGACTCGATGTCGGCGAAGGGGCCGGCGCGGAGATGCGCCTCGGCCGCCGGGAATGGAAGGGCCGCGGGTGGCGATGGAGCTGCGGCCGGCGGGGGTGAAGCGGGCGCGGGCGCAGGTGGAGCGGCCGCGGGCGGAGAGCCGACGTCCGCGGGCAGCGGCGGGGGGGCCGCGTACAAATCCGGGCGGGCAGCGCCCTCCTCGGTTCCCTCGCCCGTCAGCTCGCGCTGGAGCTCGGCCAGCTTGCGCTCCATCTCCGCGAGCGCCGTGTGGACGTCGCCCCGCTCGTCCACGGCCGGTTCGCGCTACCCGCTCCCGCCGCCGAGGATGTCGACGGCGATCTCGGCGACTTCGGTCGGTGTCCGCCCGACCCGGGCGCCCTTGGCCTCGAGCGCCTCGGCCTTCGCGGCGGCTGTGCCCTTGGAGCCCGAGACGATCGCTCCCGCGTGGCCCATGGTCTTGCCGGGCGGCGCCGTGAAGCCGGCGATGTAGCCGACGACGGGCTTGGTCACGTTCTCGGCGATGAAGTCCGCGGTGCGCTCCTCCTCGTCGCCGCCGATCTCGCCGCACATGACGATGAGCTCGGTCTGATCGTCCTCCTCGAAGAGCGTGAGGATGTCGATGAAGGAGGAGCCCACGATTGGGTCGCCGCCGATCCCGACGATCGTCGAGTTCCCGAATCCACTCTGGGCGAGCTCGTTGCCGATCTGGTACGTGAGGGTGCCCGAGCGCGAGACGACGCCGACGTTGCCCTCAGAGAAGAAGGCGGCCGGGATGATCCCGATGTTCGCCTTCCCCGGCGAGAGCACCCCGGGGCAGTTGGGGCCGATCAGCCGCGTCGCGCCGCCCCGGCGCAGATGGGTGTAGACGCGCAGCATGTCGTGGGCCGGCACGCCCTCGGTGATGCATACGACGAGCTCGATGCCGGCGTCGGCCGCCTCGAGCACCGAGTCGGCCGCGAAGGGAGCAGGCACGAAGACCATCGCGGCGTTCGCGCCGGTCTGCGCGACGGCTTCGCGAAACGTGTTGAAGACCGGGACGCCTTCCACGTCCTGGCCGCCCTTGGTCGGCGTAACCCCGGCGACGAGGTCGGTGCCGTAGCGTTGGTTGTTGAGCGCATGGAAGCTGCCCTCGCGGCCCGTGAGGCCGCTGACCGCCAGCTTCGTGTTCGCGTCGACGAGGATGCTCACGCCGAAGCCTCCCCGGCCAGCTCGACGACGCGCGCGGCGGCGCCCAGCATCGTCTTCTCGACGTGGACGTTGGGAAGGTCGGCCTCTGCCAGCAGGCGACGCCCCTCCTCGTCGTTGGTCCCGTCCAGCCGCACGACGAACGGGACTCCCTTCACGTCGACGCTGCCGAAGGCCTCGATCAGCCCGCGGGCGACCTCGTCGCAGCGCGTGATTCCGCCGAAGATGTTGAAGAGCACCGCGCGGACCTTCTCGTCGGAGAGGATGACCTCGACCGACTCGACGATGACCTCGGAGCTCGATCCGCCCCCCGCGTCGAGGAAGTTCGCCGGCGCGCCCCCGGCCTGTGACACGACGTCGAGCGTCGACATAACCAGGCCCGCGCCGTTGCCGAGGATCCCGACGTCCCCGTCGAGCTTGACGTAGGTCAGGCCGCGCTCGCGCGCCATCCGCTCCTGAGGGTCCTCGTCCGAGGACTTGCGCAGGCCCGCGTTGTCGGTGTGGCGGAAGAGAGCGTTGCCGTCGAGGGTGACCTTCGCGTCGAGCGCCGTCACCTGACGGTCTTCGGTGAC
The DNA here is from genome assembly GCA_038199375.1 of Solirubrobacterales bacterium. GTDB lineage: Bacteria > Actinomycetota > Thermoleophilia > Solirubrobacterales > Solirubrobacteraceae > JBBPZA01. The sequence goes on from JBBPZA010000007.1 coordinate 17,706, forward strand.
GATCAGCGGGTTGACCTCGACGAGCATCGCGTCTTCGGCCACGAAGGCGTCGTAGAGCGCTTTCAGGAACGCCGCGACGGGCTTGACGACGTCGGCGTCTACGCCCGCCTCGAAGGCCAGCCGCCTCCCGTGGAAGGCCTGGAAGCCGATGAGCGGGTCCACGTGCAGGCGCGCGATCGCTTCGGGGTCCTCCTCGGCGACCTCCTCGATGTCCACGCCTCCCTTGGTCGAGAGCAGGAGGAGGGGCGCTCGCGCCGAGCGGTCGAAGACGACCGAGGCGTAGTACTCCGCCGCGATGTCGGAGGCCTTCTCGACCCACACCTCGTCCACGCGCAGTCCGCGGATGTCCATGCCCAGGATGGCCTGGGCGTGCTCGCGGACTTCCTCCGAGCTCTGCGCGACTTTGATGCCGCCGGCCTTGCCGCGCCCGCCGATGTGAACCTGGGCCTTGACGGCGCACGGATAGCCGATCTCCTCGCCCGCGGCGAAGGCCTCGTCGACGCTCGTGGCCACCTGACCGGGGGGGACGGGGATACCGTGCCGGGCGAAGAGTTGCTTGCCCTGGTACTCGAGAAGGTCCATCGGGGACCGGAAACCTACAATGCCCTCCCCGGATGCCGCTGCCCAAGGACATCAAGTTCGTCACCTTCGACGTCTATGGCACTCTCATCGACTGGGAGGAGGGGGTCTACGACGCGTTCGCCAAGGAAGCCGCGCGCGACGGCTTCACCATCGACCGCGACGAGCTGATTCCCGTCTTCCACCAGACCGAGCGCGAGATCCAGGGCGGCTCCTACGAGCTCTACGCCGAGGTTCTGCGCCGGACGGCCGTCCAGATCGCCAAGGAGATCGGCTGGCCCCTGGAGCCTTCTCGGTCAGGCTTCCTGCCCGACTCTGTGCAGCGCTGGAGGCCGTTCAAGGAGACCATCCCCACCCTGGAGAAGCTCGGCAAGAAGCGAAGTCTCGGCCTGCTCTCAAACGTGGACGACAAGCTCCTGGGCCAGACGCGTCGGCACATCCCACTCGACTTCGACCTCGTCGTGACCGCGCAGCAGGTGCGCTCCTACAAGCCCGACCCCGCCCACTTCAAGGAGTGCGAGCGCCGGATGGGCGGCAAGCGCGGCTGGGTCCACGTCGCCGCGAGCTACTACCACGACGTCGACCCCTGCCTCAAGCTCAAGGTGCCCGTCGTGTGGGTCAACCGCAACGGCGAAGCGCTCGAGCCCGGCCAGAAGAAGCCGACCGCCGAGGTCAAGAGCCTCCGCGAGGCGGCGAAGCTGCTCGGCGCCTGACGGCCGCTGATGCGCGCTGTCGGCGTCCACGAGGACGTCGTCGTGATTCGCAGCGCCGTGTGGCAGACCTCCTGCATCGCCGTACGCGGCGGCGAGGAGGCGTTCGTGATCGACTCGCCCGTGCTTCCCCACGAGCTCGAGGCGCTGCCCGCGGTGCTGGCGCAGGCGCGCTTCACCGTCGTCGGACTCGTCGCGACCCACGCCGATTGGGACCACCTCCTCGGTTCGCTCGCCTTTCCCGAGGCGCCGCTCGGGGTGGGTGAGGCGACCGCGCGGCGGCTCACCGCCGAGCCGGGTCGCGCCCAGCGTGAGATGCGCCGCTGGGACGCGGAGCACTACGTCCAGCGACCGCGACCGCTCTCGCTCGGGGCGGCCCAGGAGCTGCCGGTTCCCGGCCACCTGGAGGTCGGCGACTACGAGCTCGAGCTCCACCCCGCCGGGGGCCATACCGCCGACGGAACGGCGCTCTACATCTCGTGGGCGGACGTGCTGTGCCCCGGCGACTACCTCTCGCCCGTCGAGATCCCGCTGTTGGGGCCAGGGGGTTCGCTCCCGGCCTACCGCCAGACGCTCGAGCGCCTGGCGCCGCTCGTCGAGCGCGCGGCGCTCGTGGTCCCCGGCCATGGTGCGCCGGTTGCGCGCGAGCGCGCGTTGGGCCTGCTCGAGGAGGATCTCGTCTACCTCGCGGCGCTCGAGCGCGACGGCGAGCGCGCGCCGCTGCCCGGTGGCCGCCGCACCGCCGCCCAGCGCCGGCTCCATGCGAGCAACGTCGAGCTGGTGGCAGGCGGGCCCTGAGGCTTCCGTCAGGAGCTCTTGGCGGCGATCAGGTCGAGGTCCGCCTCTGTGACCAGCTCCCCGACGGAGATTCCCTCGCGCAGCTCGGCGGCGCCGAGGCGCACGCTGAGCGGCCGGCCGTCTGGGGCGAAGCAGCGCTCGGACACGGCGTCGCCGACGCGGGCGCACAGGGGCTCGGCTCCCGCCGCATCCGTCTCGGCGAGTATCGCGAACTCGTCACCGCCCCAGCGAAAGCAGGAGTCCGGCGTACGCACGGTCCTCTCGACGACCTCCGCCACGCAGCGCAGGCAGTCGTCGCCGACGATGTGTCCGAAGCTGTCGTTGATCTCCTTGAATCCGTCGAGGTCGGCGACGATGACCGTGAGCGGGCGCCCGTAGCGGCGGGCGCGGGAAACCGCCGTCTCGACCGCCTCGTCGAAGGCGCGGCGGTTGCCCAGGCCCGTCAACGGATCGACCCGTGCGAGAGCGCGCGCCTCCTGCCCCTCGGCTTCCAGGCCCAGTCGCTGGGCGCGCACGCGCGAGGCGTAGGCCATCGTCACCACGGCGATCCCGCACCAGATGATCAGCCGGCCGGCGATCTCAGCCCCGAGCGTCGCGTTCCAGCCTCCGTAGACCAGCGGCGCCGCCGTGACCGCCACGAGCGCGACGAGGTAGGCGAGCACCCGCCGGGGAGGATGGAAAGCGGCGGTGTAGAGGACGGAGAGGAGGAAGATCTCAGCGTAGGGTGCTCGCTCGCCCCCGAGCCACACCAGCAGGCCGATGACCGCGAGCGTCGCATAGCTCGAGGCCATGAGCTCGTCGGGCGAGGTCTCCTCGGGTCGTGCCAGCAGGCGCCAGGCGGCGGCGACGGTGGCGGCGGTGAGGGCGGCGGACACTGCCCATCCCCACTCGCCGATGGACGAGGCCGTCGGCGGGGAGAGCGGTAGCAGGACGGTGACGATCGCCGCGCCCACGATCCACAGCAGGCCGCCCAGGCGCTTGGCGAGCGGCAGGTCTGACCGTGGGTAGAAGTCGCGGCTCGACGAGCGCAGGTCGTGCGCCAGCGGTGAGGCGGAATTGGTGCGAAGACGCACGATCCAGGAAGTATCGACCCTTCCGGGGCGAGACTTGACGGCGCGGCCCGCGCCGGCCCTCGCCGCGCGCCCTCGTCAGCCGTGCGGCGGAAGCGGGGCGGTGTGCTCGAGGGAGTCGGGCGCTGCGGCGCGCGGCGGAACGGTTACTTGATGACGGCGAGCGTGTCGCCTGTGGCGACCGAGCTGCCAACCGAGATCGGCAGCTCGGCCACCTCTCCGGCCTTGTGAGCGGAGATCTCGTTCTCCATCTTCATCGCCTCGACCACGGCTATCAGGGCGCCCTGGTCGACGCTGGCCCCCTCCTCGACCGCCACCTTGAGGACCGTGCCCTGGATCGGGGAGATCAGCGCGTCGGGTCCGCCCCCGCCGCCGCGGCCGCCGGCGCGCTCGCTGCGCCTGGGCTTCGGCTTGGCCCCGGCCGGCGCGGCGCCGTTCGCCCCACCGGCTACGGCCGCCGCTCCGGGAGGGCCGATGACCTTGACCTCGAAGCGTCGGCCCGAGACCTCCACGGTGTAGTCCCGCTCCACCTTCTCGGGGTCCTCATCCTCGTCGTCGGCGTTCGCATCAGGCTCCGGGAAGGAGAGCTGCGCGAGCCACTCCTTGTCCTCGACGAGGTCTCGGCACGTTTCGCCGGCGGCCCACTGGTCGCTGGCCATCAGTGCGATGTGGAAGGGAATCAGCGTCTTTAGCTCTGAGATCTCGTACTCGCCGAGCGCACGCAGCATGCGGGCGGTCGCATGCTCGCGGTCGCGCCCCCAGACGATGAGCTTTGCGACCATCGGGTCGTACATCGGAGAGATCTCCGAGCCTGGCCCGACACCGGAGTCGACCCGCACGCCCGGCCCGGCAGGCTCGCGATAGCGGCCGATGCACCCGGGCGCCGGAGCGAAGTTCTTGGAGGCGTCCTCGGCGTTGACGCGGCACTCGATCGCGTGGCCGCGCAACTCGACGTCCTCCTGGGCGAAGGAGAGCGCCTCGCCGGCCGCGATGCGGATGCCCTCGGCCACGATGTCGATGCCGGTGACTTCCTCGGTCACGCAGTGCTCGACTTGCACGCGGGTGTTCATCTCGAGGAAGAAGTACTCCTCGTCCTGCAGGAGCCCCTCGATGGTGCCCGCGCCCCGATACCCCACCGCCTCGGCGGCGTCGGTGGCGATCTTGCCGATCCGCACGCGCAGCTCCTCGTCGACCGCGGGAGCCGGCGACTCCTCGACGAGCTTCTGATGGCGGCGCTGCACCGAGCAGTCGCGCTCGCCTAGGTGAACGACCTTCCCTTTGCCGTCCGCGAGCACCTGGACCTCGACGTGGCGCGGGTCCGGGAGGTATCGCTCGAGGTAGACCGTCGCGTCGCCGAAGAACTTCTCGCCCTCGCGAGCCGCGCCCTCGAAGGCCTTCTCGAGCTCCTCCTCGGTCTGGGCCACCCGGAAGCCCTTGCCGCCCCCCCCGCCGGCCGCCTTGACGGCGACCGGATAGCCAACCGTGTCCTCGATCACCTTCTGAGCGTCCTCGACGCATGCGACGGGTTCTGTGGTCCCCGGGACGATCGGCACGCCGGCCTTCTCCATGAGCCTTCGCGCGGCGGTCTTGGAGCCCATCGCCTCGATCGCCGACGCAGGCGGCCCGATGAACGCGATCTCCGCCTCCTCGCACGCGCGGGCGAAACGGGCGTTCTCGGCCAGGAAGCCATACCCGGGGTGGACCGCCTCGGCTCCCGACCGCTTGGCGATCTCAATGACCTTGTCGACGAGGAGGTAGGACTCCGCTGCGGGGCCGGGACCGAGCAGGTAGGCCTCGTCGGCCCGCGCGACGTGGAGCCCGTCGCGATCGAGCTCTGAGTAGACCGCGACGCTCGCAACCCCAAGATCGTCGAGCGCGCGGATGATCCGAACGGCGATCTCACCGCGGTTGGCCACCAGCACCTTGGAGAACATTGGGCGGAGCGTATCGGGGCGCCAACAAGCCGGCCGCCGTCGGTCACGGCCACGGGATCGGAGCGCTACAGCGACCCGCTCGGCTCGTCGCCGGCGTCGCGCCATGCCGCCATGAAGGCGTCGGAGTCGAGCTGTGCGAGGTCGGCTTTCAGCGCTCGCGCCAGCCGGGTGGCGCGGCGCGGATCGAGGTCCCAGAACAGGGCGACCTCGCCGGTGTCGACCTCGACGATCTCGATGTGGTCGACGCGGTCGGTATCGGCGAGGAGCGCCGGGGCCAGTCCGCCGCGGCGGACGATGAGCCGGTAGGCGCGGTTCGCTTTCACGCCGCAGCGCTCGCCGCTGCCTCTACGGCGTCCGCGCCGGCGAAGAGCTCGTCGCCGAAACGCACGGTGGGAACCGAGCGGACCCCTGCCGCCCCCGCCTGCGCAGTGGCCCTTCGCAGTGCGTGACGGGTGGCGCGGAGCTCCACGGCCTTGAGTACCGCCGCGGGGTGAAGCTCGCACGCGGCGGCGGCGATGAGCACGGAGTCGGGCTCGCTCAGCTCGCGCCCGGCCGCGAAGGCCTGGCGAAAGGCCGCCAGCGAGAAGGCGACCGCCCGTCCGATGCCCTTCGCGTAGGTCGCGGCCAGCATCGCGAGCTCGGAGTCTCCCGGCCAGCGCTGGGGCCAGCGCAGCGGCTGGAGCCCATGGGCCCGGGCGCGGCGCTCGAGGTCCTCCATCACGCTGTCGCGCTCTGCTTGGCAGCGCCAGGCGTCGAGCGTCTCGCCACGCTCCAGGCCGGCGAGGAGGATCGGCTCCCACTCGGGCACGACGGGCAACGTCGCGTTGATCCGCTCGGCGGCCAGGTAGGCCTCGGGGCTCGAGAGGTCGTAGTAGAAGACGGGCCGCTCGGGCTCGGCGGCCGTCCTGGCGTCGGGCTGGGGAACCGCTGCCTGCCGGCCCTCCCGGCGGGCGACGGCTATCCGTGGATCAGCCACCCGTCCGCCGCCCGTGCCGCCTCCATCACGGCCTCCGAGAGCGTCGGGTGGCCGTGGACCATGTGGGCGACCTCGTGGTAGCCGCCCTCCAGCGCCCGTACGTTGACGAGCTCCTGGATGAGCTCGGTCGCCTTGGCGCCGACGATGTGGCCGCCCAGCAGCTCGCCGTACTTGGTCTCGCCGACGATCTTCACCAGGCCCTGGCGGTCGCCGTAGACGGCGCCCGCTCCGACAGCGCCGTACTGGAGCTTGCCGACCGTGACCTCGTAGCCCTGCTCGCGCGCCTGCTCCTCGGTGAGGCCGAAGCTCGCCACGTTGGGCGTGCAGAAGGTCGCCCGGGGGACGTCGACCAGCGCGATCGGCTCCGGGTCCAGGCCCGCCGCGTGCTCGACGGCGATCAACCCTTCGTCGGAGGCCTTGTGCGCGAGCGCGGGGCCGCGGACCATGTCGCCGATCGCGTACACGCCCTCGACCGAGGTGCGCAGCATGTCGTCCACCGCGACCCTGCCCTCGTCGTCGACCTCCACGCCCGCCTGGTCGAGCCCGAGCGCCTCGACGTCCGGGCCACGACCCGCGGCGATGGCCACGAAGTCGACTTCGGCGCTCTGGTCCCCGTAGGAGAAGGAGACCTTGTGCTCGCCGGTCTGGACGTTCTCCACCCGGGTGCCGGTGTGCACCTTCACGCCCTGCTTCTTGAGGCCGCGCTCGACGAGCTTCGAGATTTCGGCGTCCTCGAGCGGCGTGACGCGGTCGAGTGCCTCGAAGAGCATGACCTCCGTCCCCAACCGCGCGTAGGCCGAGGCGATCTCGACGCCGGAGGCGCCCGCCCCGAGCACGGCGATCGCCTCGGGCTGCTCGTCGGTGAGCCATGCCCCGGCCGTGTCGATCACGCGGCCGCCGAACTCCGTACCGGGAATCGGCTGGGGGATCGAGCCGCACGCGAGGATGATCGTCTTGGCCTCGATCTCCTCGCGGCCGACCGTGACCCTTCCGCCGCCGGCGAGCGCTCCCTCACCCTCGATCACGTCGATGCCGTTCTTCTTGAACAGTTCCGCGACCCCGCCTGTGAGCGTCTTGATGACCTTGTCGCGCCGCTGGGCGACGGCGCCGAAGTCGACCTGCACCTCACCCTGCACCTTGAGCCCGAATTCCTCCGCGTCGTCGATCTCCGCCTTGACGTCCGCGACCCGCAGCACCGCCTTGGCGGGGATGCACGCCTCGTTGAGGCAACGCCCTCCGACCACTCCGGCCCTCTCGACGACCGCAGTCTTCATCCCCATCTGCGCCGCCCGGATCGCGGCGACGTACCCCCCGGGCCCGGACCCGATCACCACGCAGTCATACGAGCGCTCCGCCATCGGCGGGGCACCTTAGAGCACCCAACTCAACCCACGTGATCGCGCTGCCCGCGCTCGGGCATCTGGATGCGGGCCATCGCGCGGATCAGCTTGTAGAACAGGAAGCCCAGGCCGGCGATGAGGACCACCAAGCCGGCGGCATAGACAGGGTTCTCCACGACGAGCAGAGCAAGGCTGAAGGAGATGATCTGAATGGCGAGCAGCGCCTCGAACCCCAGCACCGCCCAGTACTTCGCGCGCCACATGCCCCCGGCGGCGACGAGGAGTACGACGGACTGGAGTACCGCCACCGGCAGCTGTCCCGAGGAGTCGGCCGTCAGGAAGGAAGCGGCGACGTTCAACGGCACGAGGAGCGCGGCGACCACCGCTGCGACGGTCACCGCCTCGGGCCGCTCTCCCTCGGCCAGCGGCTCGAGCTGCGCGCGTACCGCGGCGTCTTTGGCCCGTCCGCGCGCGTAGCGTTCCGCCATGCGGTCGCGCGGCGTCGCAGTCGTCTGCGCGGCCGACGCCGTTCGCGCGGTGCTCTGTGCGGCCGACTTATCTGCCGCGCCGTGGTCGGTTCGCTCGCGCCTGCGGCTACGTCGCCCCAACGCGCGCCTCCACCTCGACGGAATGGGCGTCCAGCGCCACGCGAAGCGCTCGCGTCGCCGCTTCCGGGTCGACGGCCTCGGTGATCGCCCTGACCACCACCACGCGTCGCGCTCCCGCGCCGATCGCTTCTTCGATCGTGCGGGCATCGAGCCCGCCGATGGCGAACCAGGGAACGCGTGCGTGGGCCGCGGCATGGCGGATCGGGTCGAGCCCGACCGCGGGCCGGCCGGCCTTGGTCGGCGTCTCGTGGACCGGGCCGACCGCGATGTAGTCGATGCCCCGGGCGGCGTCGACCTGGGCCGGCGAGTGGGTGGAGAGCCCGACAAGCCGCTCCTCGCCGACGAGCGCTCGCGCCTCGCGGACGGGTAGGTCGTGCTGGCCCCCGTGGACGCCGTCGGCCTCGCAGGCCGGCACGAGATCGGGGCGGTCGTTGAGCACGAACAGGGCGCCGTGGGTGTCGCACGCCTCGCGAAAGCGGCGGCCGACTACGACGAGGTCTTCGTCGTCGAGACGCTTGTCGCGAAGCTGGACGACATCGACGCCTCCGGCGAGGGCGGCGTTGAGGACGCGCGCCGGTTGGGCATCGCACACGAGATAGAGCCGTGCTCTGGCCAGGCGCGCTCGCCGGTGGTCGTCCATGCCCCGCAGTGTGTCAGGCGGCCACTACCATGGAGTGGCAACCAAACGGGAGCCCGCACACGGGCTGAGAGGGCGCCACCGGGCCGCCGACCGTCCGAACCTGATCCGGGTCATGCCGGCGCAGGGAGCCAACACCGTGAACCCCGCTTCGCCCAAGCCTCGCCACGACGCCGTCGTCATCGGCGCCGGCGCCATTGGTCTCGCCGTCGCCTGGCGCGCCGCCCAGCGCGGGCTGCGCGTGCTCGTGCTCGAGCGCGAGCGGATAGGGGCCGGCGCGTCGCACGTCGCCGCGGGCATGCTCGCCCCGGTGACCGAGGCGACCTTCGGCGAGGAGCGACTCACCGAGCTGGGCCTTGCCAGCGCCGCCCGCTGGCCGGGGTTCGCGCGCGAGCTCGGAGCGGCGTCGGGGCTCGATCCCTCGCTGCGGGCGTGCGGCACGCTCGTCGTCGCGCGCGACCGCGACGAGGCGGAGGCGCTCGATCGCGAGATCGTGTTCCGCCGCTCCCTCGGCCTCGCGGCCGACCGCCTCCTCGGCAGTGAAGCGAGGCGGCTCGAGCCCGCCCTCGCGCCCACGATCCGCCTCGCCCTGCACGCCCCCGACGACCATGCCGTCGATCCCCGACGGCTGACCGCGGCGCTGGCCGCGGCCTGCGCTCGCGAGGGCGTGGAGGTGCGCGAGGGGGTTGCGGTGGAGGAGGTCGTGATCGAGGGAGGCGAGGTTACGGGCGTAGGCGTCGCTGACGCGCGCGGCTCGGGCTCGGGCTCGGTTCCCGTCGCCGGCGAAGCGGCTTCCTTTGTCGCGGCCGGCACCGTTGTCGTCGCAGCCGGCTCGTGGTCCGGCGCCCTGCCCGGCGTACCGGAGCGGGCGCGCGTTCCGGTTCGCCCCGTGAAGGGCCAGGTCCTACGGCTCCGCGACCCAGAGGGTCCCGGTCTTCTGCACCGCAGCCTGCGGATGGCCACAGGGCTGCGAAGCGGCTACCTCGTCCCGCGCGGTGACGGCCGGTACGTCCTGGGGGCCACGGTCGAGGAGCGGGGCTACGACACCTCGATCACCGCCGGGGCGCTCCACGACCTCGTCCACGACGCCGCCGAGCTGCTCCCGGGCGTGCTCGAGCTCGAGCTCGAGGAGGCGATCGCCGGCCTGCGCCCGGGAACGCCGGACAACGCCCCCGTCATCGGTCCCGCCGCGGTCGGCGGCCTCGTGTGGGCGACCGGCCACTACCGCAACGGCATCCTCCTCGCGCCGCTCACGGCGGATGCGGTCGCCGCGATGCTGGTCGGAGAAGAGCCGCGGGCGAAGATCGACGCCGCAGACCCGCGCCGGTTCGCCGCTGGAGGGGCCGCTGCCGCCGGGACCCGCTCCCCGCTCTCCGACGCCCGCCCAACTCCCTCCGACCGCACCCCGCTCTCCGGAGCCCGCCGGTGAACGTCCTTCTCAACGGCGAGCGCACCGAGGTCGCGGACGAGGAGACCGTCGGCGAGCTCCTCGCGCGACTCGGGGTGCAGGCGCGGCGGGGGGTCGCCGTGGCCGTGGGCGGCGAGGTCGTGCCCCGGGGAGAGTGGGGCGATCGGCCGCTCGAGGATGGCGTGCGGGTGGAGATCGTGAACGCGATCCAGGGAGGCTGACCGGCATGGCGACCGAGCAGCACGACACCGCCCAACTCGCCGCGCTCGAGGCCGCCGATCCGATGGTGATCGCCGGGCGCAGCCTGCGCTCGCGCCTCCTCCTGGGAACCGGCGGCTTTGCCAGCCTGGAGTCGCTCGCCGCGGCCATCCACGCGAGCGGCGCCGAGCTGGTGACCGTGGCTCTGCGCCGCGTGGATCCCGCCGCACGCGGGTCGCTCGTGGACGTGCTCGACGGGGCGGGGGTGGACCTCCTGCCCAACACCGCCGGCTGCTTCACGGCCCGCGACGCGATCCGCACCGCCCACCTGGCCCGCGAGGCGTTCGACACCGATTGGGTGAAGCTCGAGGTCATCGGCGACGAGCGCACGCTGCTTCCCGACGCGCCCGAGCTGCTCGAGGCGGCGGAGGTGCTGGTCGACGAGGGCTTCACGGTCCTGCCCTACACCAACGACGATCCGGTGCTCGCGCGCCGCCTCGAGGACGTCGGGTGTGCCGCGGTGATGCCGCTCGGGTCCCCCATCGGGAGCGGGATGGGCATCCGCAACCCCTACAACCTCTCGATCATGCGCGAGCGAACGCGCCTGCCGCTCGTGCTCGATGCCGGGGTCGGGACGGCATCCGATGCTGCGCTTGCCATGGAGCTGGGCTGCGACGCCGTGCTGTGCGCCTCGGCGATCTCGCGCGCGCAGGACCCGGTCGCCATGGCGCTCGCCGTGCGCGCCGCCGTGGTCGCCGGGCGCCTCGCGCGTGGCGCCGGCCGCATTCCGCGGCGCCTCTACGCCGAGGCTTCCACGCCGGACGCGGGGCTTGCAGACCTGTCGTGAGCGTCGGCCAGGCTGAAGTCGACGACCTCATCGACCGCTGGCAGTCGGCGTGGTCGGGCCGGGTCGCCGACGCGTTCGCCGAGCTCTGCGCGGCGAACGTGCACTACGAGGATCCGTTCACCTCGGAGCCCTTGGAGGGGGCCGCGGCCCTCGGCCGCCACGCCCGCCGGCTGTGGGCGGCGATGCCCGACGTCCGACTGGAGCGCACGGGTGAGCGCCTCACCGACGGCACCTACGTCGCCGCCCCGTGCCGCCTGCTCGGGACCCAGCGCTCCCGGCTGGGCCCGGTGCCCGCGACGGGGCGCTTCGTCGTCGTCAACGGAGTCTTCTACGGGGAGCTCCAAGAGGGAGAGCCGAGGCTCAAGCGCGTCCGGGCCTTCTTCGACCTCTACTCGACCGCGGTGGACGTCGGCCTGCTCCCGGCCGCGGGGACGGTCGGCGAGCGTGCGCTGCTGGCGATCAGAGGGTTCGGCGTGCGGAGCTGAGAACGGCCGTCACTGCGTGACGGTGATCGTTCCGGTCTGGTTGGGGTGGATCTCGCAGAAGTAGTTGATCGTGCCGGCCGTGGTCGGGGTGAAGGAGAAGTTCGCGCCCGGGTCCAGCGTGCCCGAGTCGAACTTCGCGCCGCTCTTCGCGGTGACCGTGTGGGCGACGCTGTCGCCGTTGGTCCACTCGATCTTCTGGCCGACCTTCGCGGTGGCCTGCTTGGGCACGTACTCGATGTTCTTCATGTCGATCTTCACGGCCCCGCCGCCCTGCGATCCGCCGCCGGCCGCGCCGCCGCCCCCGGTGTCCGCGCCGCCCTGCTCCGCGCTCGGCGTACCCGCGTCCCCGGAGTCCTCGTCGTCGCCGCCGCACCCCGCGACGGTCAGTGCGCCGGCGGCGAGAAGGAGAGCGAGAAGCGAGAGCAGCCGGGTCATGGAGAGGCCTCCGGGTCGATGACGGCGGACGTCACCTTACCTACGATCCTGCGAGCCGTTTGGTTCGACGAGGGTGACCGCCACCGGGGCATGGTCGGAGAGCGTCCCGCGATCGAGAACGTCGGCGCCTCCGGCCGGACGCAGCCCGCGCCCGAATACGTGGTCGACGTTGCAGCCGCCGGCGTAGACGAACCCCGGGAGCCGCACGGTGCGCAGGTTCAGGTCGCCGCCGACGACGACCAGCGGCGCCTCGCCCGCCCACCGCAGGGCCGTCTCACGGGCGAGGCCGATGTCCGCCGCCGCCCTGTCGGGGCGGTGGACGGTCGCGTGGAGGTTCGCCACCCAGGCGCCGCTCGCGAGCCGGACGGCATGCATCACGCGCCGCTCGGGGAAGATCCGCAGTCGGCGGATCCGATGCTCCTCGACGGCGCCGCGGACCAGGATCGCGTTGCTTCCACCACCGTTCGACTTGATGAGGTCGGGCCGGCGATCGGCGACGAAGCGGCGCAGGGACAGGCAGACGTTGCGCGAGGTCAGCGCCGTTCGGTGAACCGCCTCCGTTGCTCGCGCCAGCTCCGGCGGCCACCACGGAGGCACTTCCTGCAGCAGCGCGACGTCCCACTTCCAGCCGGCCAGCGCTGCGGAGAATTCACTCAGGAGCGGGCGGCCCGAGCCGGGCTCGGACCGCCCGTGAAAGAGGTTCCAGGTGAGCACACGCACAGCCGTATCCTCTCGGACTTGACGCGCCACTTCCTCACCGGGACCGAGATCGACGCCGACGAGCTGCTCGCGCTCGTCGAGCGCGCGCTCGAGCTCAAGGCGGCGCCCCGCAGCTCGCGGGTCCTCGAGGAGCGCACGGTGGCCCTCATCTTCGAGAAGCCCTCGACGCGCACGCGCGTCTCCTTCGAGTCGGGCGTCGTGGAGCTCGGGGGCCACCCCATGGTCCTGCGCGCCGGCGACCTCCAGCTCACCCGCGGAGAGTCCGTGCGCGACACCGCCATGGTCCTCTCGCGCCACGTGGCGGCGATCGGGCTGCGGACCGGCCCCGACGAGCTGCTCGGGGAGCTCGCTCTCCACGCGACTGTCCCCGTGGTCAACATGCTCACGGCCCGCCACCACCCCTGCCAGGCGCTCGCCGACCTCGTCACCCTCCGCGAGGCGTTCGGAGCGCTCGGGGGCCTGCGGGTCGCCTACGTCGGCGATGGCAACAACGTCGCCCGCTCGCTCGCGCTGCTCGGCGCGCGCGCCGGCGTTGAGGTCGTCGTCGCCTCCCCGGCCGGCTACGAGCTCGAGCCCGTCGCCGGAGCGCAGCTCGTCGGCGATCCCGCGGAGGCCGTGCGGGGCGCCAACGCGCTCTACACCGACGTGTGGGTGAGCATGGGCGACGAGGCCTCGGCGGACGAGCGGCGCGCAGCGCTCGGCCCCTACCGCATCGACGACGCCCTCCTCGACCGCGCGGCGCCAGACGCGATCGCGCTGCACTGCCTTCCCGCCCACCCGGGCGAGGAGATCAGCGCCGGCGTGCTCTACGGTCGCCGCCAGCGCATCTGGGATCAGGCCGAGAACCGCCGCCACGCCCAGAAGGCGCTCCTGGAGCTGCTCGTCGGGCCTTGAGCGCAAGGCGACCCCGGGGGCTCCGCCCTGCTGAGGATTCAGGTCCCGACCGGCCCCTGTATAGACGTTCGTCGACCCCCCTTTCTCCGACGAAGCAGCCGGTACCGCTCGAGACGGTGCGATAGCCTCGGCCCGCCGTCTCGTGACAGGAGGAGTGGGATGCCGCAGGCAAAGCGCAGTGGGTCAGGCTCGGGTGGGGGATCGCGGAAGGGCGCGAGCGGGAAGGGCGCGAGCGCCGGGCGTAAGGCTTCGTCCTCCGCGCGGCCGTCCAGCACCACCCGCTCGCGGGCGGCGAGCTCACCGCGCGCCGGTTCGGGGGACAAGCGCGCGCGCTCGACCTCACCGTCGAAGGCGGCGGAGCAGCGGCCGTCTGCGGACTCCGAGGACTTCAACGCGAACCTCTCTGCCTTTCGCGACTTCCTCCAGCGCGGGATGGAGGGGCCGCTGCACTTGGTCATGCTCACCAGCGAACGCATCCAGGAAGTCGTCGACGAAGCTGTCGATCGCGGGCGCATGAGCCGGGCCGATGCCGAGGAGCTTGCCCAGGAGATGGTCAAGCGCGGGCGTCAGCAGACGACGGATCTCCTGGCCGACTTCGAGCACCTGCTCGGCCGCGGCCGGGGCGGCTTGGAGACGGCGGCCACCGCGGCGCGCAAGAGCCAGCCGGCCGACCGCGTCCTTCGCGAGGTCGACCGCGCCCGTCGCGCCGCAGGCATCGGGCACCCCTTCCCGATCCTCTCCTACGAGGACCTCACCGCCGCCCAGATCGCCGATCGCCTCGATGAGCTCTCTGCGGCCGAGCTGCGCAAGGTGCGCGACTACGAGCGCCGGCACGGCAACCGCAAGTCCGTCCTCCAGGCGATCGAGGCCAAGCTCGACTAGTCGGTCGCGGCCGCAGGCCCCGAAGCCCCTGAGCGCCAGGTGAGCGTCGAGTCGGCGCTTCTCCGCCGGCTGCGCCTCGCAGCTCAGCGGCTCACTCCCGAGGCCGCCGCCGCCGCCTCGGCCGAGGAGGCGGCGCTAGCCGTCTGCGGGATCCAGGCCCAGGACGTGCCCGAGGCGGGCCTCGCGCTGCGCTGCCGGGTGCCCGGGATCACCCGCGCCGATGTGGACGAAGCGAAGCTGGTGAGGTCGAGCTCGCGGAGGCGAGCGCCTCGGGGCTGCCATCCTAGGCGCGCGATGGAAACCTCCACCCGAACGCGCCCCCAGCGCGGCGCTGAGCTCGAGCTCAGCGTTGACTCGCTCGCCTTCGGCGGCGCGGGCGTCGCGCGCAGCGACGGCTACGTGGTCTTCGTCGCGGGAGCAGTTCCCGGCGACCGGGTGCGCGCCGTGGTCTCCAAGAGCAAGCGCAGCTTCGCCGAGGCGCGCGCGATCGAGGTGCTCGAGCCCGGCCCCGACCGCGTGGAGCCGGTCGCCGACCACCCCGGCGCTCCCTGGCAGATCCTGCGCTACGAGCGCCAGCTCGAAGTCAAGCGCGACCAGGCAGAGGAAGCGCTGCGGCGGATCGGCGGCCTGGACGGGTTCGAGCTCGAGGAGATCGTCCCGGCGGTGGAGCGCTGGCGCTACCGCAACAAGTTCGAGTACTCCTTCGGCACGGCCCCGGACGGGACCCTGGTGTGCGGGTTCCACGCCCCGGGCCGGTGGGACCGCATCGATCACGTCGAGGACTGCATGCTGGCCTCAGAGGCGGGCAACGAGGCTCGCCGCCGGGTCCTGGCGTGGTGTCGCGAGCAGGGGCTCAACGCGTATGACCGCCGCAGCGGCGAGGGCTTCCTGCGCAACCTCGTGGTGCGTGAGGCGCGCCGGACCGGGCAGCTCCAGGTCCGTCTGGTGACCTCGGACGGCAAGCTGGACGCCGACGGCCTGGCCCACGCAGCCGCCGTCGACGGCGTCTTCTGGACGCGGACCACCGACCTGGGCGAGACCACGACCGGCGGGATTACCGAGTACATCGCCGGCGCCCCGGTGCTGGAGGAGGAGCTTGGAGACCTGCGCTTCCGCATCTCGCCGCTGGCCTTCTTCCAGACCAACACCGAGATGGCCGAGCGCCTCTACGGCCTCGCCGCCGAGTACGCCGACCTCCGCGGGCGCGAGCGCCTCTTCGACCTCTACTGCGGCATCGGGACCGCGGGCCTCTCGCTCGCCGGCCGCGCGGCGCAGCTCTTCGGCCTCGAGATCGTCCCCGAGGCGGTCGCCGACGCGATCGAGAACGCCCGCCTCAACGACATCGCCCACGCCAGCTTCTTCGCCGGCGACGTGCGCCTCGCGCTGCGCGAGCTCGTCGAGCGCGCGGGCCGCCCCGACGTCGTCGTCGTCGACCCGCCCCGCGCCGGGCTCTCGAAGAAGGTCGTGCGCCGCCTGATCGAGGCCTCGCCTCGGCGCATCGTCTACGTCTCCTGCAACCCCACCACGCTCGCGCCCAACGCGGCGCAGCTCGTCGAGGCCGGCTACGCCCTGCGCCGCGTGCGCCCGGTCGACATGTTCCCGCAGACCCCGCACATCGAGTGCGTGGCGCTGCTCGAGCGCGTCGCGGGCTGACGCCTGAGCGCTGATGCCCTGGCGCCCGCGCCCGCTACAGCCAGGTCTCGCCGTCCGCGAGGTCTCGCTCACCCGGATG
Source organism: Solirubrobacterales bacterium (assembly GCA_038199375.1). Lineage (GTDB taxonomy): Bacteria > Actinomycetota > Thermoleophilia > Solirubrobacterales > Solirubrobacteraceae > JBBPZA01. Next base: position 33,959 of record JBBPZA010000007.1, read on the forward strand.
GTCGGAGAGCTTGGCCTCCAGCGCCGAGGCGATGCGCCCGACGTCGTGCTTGGTAGGGCGGTAGTTGCCCGCCATGAACACCATGCCGAAGTGCCCGCCGCCGCCGGGAGTGATGGCCGCGTGGTGCGGTGGCCGGTAGTCGCGCAGGTTGTTGGTGACGACCGCGCGATGCTCGCGGCGCGCGAGGTCCATGACCTCTGGGTCCGAGAGGGACTCCCATTCGGCGTTTTCCTTCATGGCGGTGACATCATGGCCGCGCGAGCGCAGCTCCCGCGCGATGCTCGGCGAGAGCATCTCGTCGAGCAGCAGCTTCACCGCTCGAGCGCGGCGTGCCCAGCAGTCCAGGCGGCGTGCGCCTCAGCCGCCTCGTGCTCGTTGAGCTCGATCCACTCGTCGATCTCTCCCCGGTAGGCGCCGTAGTAGGCGACTGCGGCTTGCACGGGCCCCAGCGGCGCCTCGAGATAGTCGGCGGCCTTGCCGACGTGCCCGTCGTTGTCACGCACCACGGCGATGACCTCCCAGACGTCCATGCCGGTCCCGATGAGCGTCGCACGCCGCCCAGCCGGCCCGTCGACGAACCGGACGAGGGGATGCTCATCCATGCGCAGGCCCTCCTCGACGTAGCGCTGCGCCAGGGTGCGCGGCGGGAGGTGGGCGCGCTGCGCTCTCGACCCGAGACGCTTCACCGTGGCCTCGGCGAGGCGAAGGCTCAACGGCTGGCTCATGTAGTGCATCGTAGCGCGCCGCGCTACTAGAGGCGCTCCCCGACCAGCGTCGGCTCGGGCTCGAGGGTCACTCCGAACGCCTCGCGGACGCCGTCGCGGATCTCGCGGGCGAGCGAGAGGAGCTCGGCCGTGGTTCCGCCGCGGTTGGTCAGCGCGAGGGTGTGCTTGGAGGAGACCCGCGCACGGCCGTCTCCGTGGCCGCGCTGGAAGCCGGCGTGCTCGATGAGCCATGCGGCCGAGGTCTTGACGTGGCCGTCGGCGTCGGGGAAGGCCGGCGGCGCCTCCGTCAGCCGCTCGCGAAGTGCGGCGAACTCCTCCTCGTTGAGCACGGGGTTGGTGAAGAACGAGCCGGCGCTGACCGTGTCGGCGTCGCAGGGGTCGAGGACCATCCCCTTGGCGCGCCGGAGCGCCAGAACCGCGGCGCGCACTTGGTCAAGCGGAGCGCGCTCCCCGATCGCCACGCCGAGGGCGCGCGCGAGCTCGGCGTAGCGGATGGGTCCGCCGGTCCCCTCCGCGCGCAAGGCGAGCTCGACCTCGAGCACCACCCGCTCGCCGGGGGCGCGCTTGAATGCGCTGGTGCGGTAGCCGAAGCCGCATTCGCGCGGGCCGAGATCGACTACCTCGTCGTGCTTGCGGTCGTAGACCCGAACGCGGGCGACGACCTCGGCGATCTCCTGCCCGTAGGCGCCGACGTTCTGGATCGGGGTGGCGCCCACCGAGCCCGGGATCCCCGACAGGCACTCGACGCCGGCCAGCCGCCCCGCTACGCAGCGCGCGACGAGGGCCTCCCAGTTCTCGCCCGCCTGGGCGATCACCCGGCCCGCGGCGACCTCGACGCCACGACTGGCGATACGCACGGCCGTCCCCGCCCATCCGGTGTCGGGCAGTACGAGGTTGCTGCCGCCCGCGATCAGGAGCAGCGGCTCGTCAGAGTCGCGCACGGCGGCGACGATCTCCTCCGCCGTCTCGGCGGTGACGAGCCGACGGGCGGGCCCGCCGAGACGCAGGGTGGTGAGTGGCGCCAGGGGTACGTCGTGCTCGACGCGCATCGCCGGCACGCTAACCCTTCGCGTAGCCGGATCCGGGGACGGAGCGCCTCAGCGCTGGCGCTTGAGCCAGTCGCCGAGCTGCTCGCCGACCTCGGTGATCGACGACCCCGCCTGCTGGAAGACGTCGCCGATGCGCTGGGTGTAATGCGCGCTCGCCGCGTCGGTCTCCTCCCGCAACGGCGCCTCCTGGCCGCGGCGAACGTACTCCCCGCCGACGATCCGGTCGTACTCCCCGGATCGCACCCAGTCCAGCAGCTGGCGCACGCGGCGCACCGGCATGGGGTGGGTGACGTTGAGGTCGTTCATCAGCTTCGTGAGCCGCTCGACTCCACGGCCGCCCTCGTCGTACTCGGCGGCCTGGGCGATGAAGGCGTCGAGGCTGAGCTCCTCGGCGGCGGCGCCGGCCGAGATGACCATCAGGGTGCGGCACACGGCCATCGCGTCGCGGGTGACCAGTGCCGCAGCCCGGTCACAGCTCAGCTCCGCCGCGCGGTACCACTCCAGCAGCGCGAGGCGGATGGCCAGCAGCGGAAGGCCGGCCAGTGCCGGGAGGCGTCCGGTCCCGACGCGCAGGAGGATGAGCAGAGCGGTCTGGTAGAGGACGTGGTCGGAGTGGACATGCGCGGCCTCGTGCGCGAGCACCGCGCGCTTGCCGGAGTCGTCCAGGAGCCGGACGAGCTCGGAGTTGAGCACGACGACCGGCCGGCCCGAGCCGAAGGTGAAGGCGTTGGCGAAGGGGTACTGCGTGAGGTAGAGGTCGGGGACGTCGTCGTCGAGGTCGAGCGCGTTGAAGGCCTCGCGGTGAAGAACCCACACGCGCGGGAGCTGGGACTGGCCGAGCTTTACGGCGGCGCCGAGCGCCGAGGCGCGAAGGGCCCGCTCGTACCCGAGCGCGATGAGCTTTCGCACGACCTGGTCGAGGTAGGGGACCTTCTGGAGCGCCGCGGCCGCAGCCCGATCGGCAGGGTGCTGGTAGGCGCGGGACGAGATCCCCTCGAGCTTCCAGGCTTGGACCGGCAGGGCCATCCGGGCAGCGTAGCTCCTTGCGTTTCGCGGGCTACCGGGAGTCGGCGTGCCGGCGCATCTCCATCTTGAAGCGGTCCGATTCCTCCCGCTGCTTCTTGGCCTGCTTGTGGGCCGCCTCGTTGCGGCGGGCGACGTCCTGGATCGCCTCGCGGTGGCGCTTCTCGTTCTCCTGGGAGGCGCGGTGGGCGTCCTGGTCACGCCTGGATTGGTCGGTCATCGAAGTGCCTTCCTCGTCCTCTCTGCCGGTGTCGGGTCGCAAGGCGGAGAGGACGAGAGTCCCGACGACTGAGCATCAAGTCTAGCGCCGCGCTCACCCGAGCCCGTCGCGCAGGGCTAGAGTCAGAAGAGACATGGCACGTGAGATCGAGGAGCTGCGGGCCGAGGCTCGCCACGCACGGGACCGCTACGCCCTCTACCGTGCCAGGGCCTACGGTCAGCGATTGACCAGCCCCGCGCGGCTGAGGGAGCTCGAGCGCGCCGCCGACGACTCGCAGGCCCGGCTGCGCCGCGCGCTGGCCGCTGAGTCGACGCCCCTGGGGGCGTAGGGCGCTCGCAGGCGCCCGTCTTGCGTGGCTGCTTCGCGGGAGGGCCGAGCGGGGCTGATCGCCGGTAGGATCGCCCGCCCATGCTCGCAGCGGTCATAGCCGACGAGGAGGTCAGCGCGCAGGAGCGGCCCGACCCCGAGCCCGGGCACGGCGAGATCCTCGTGAGGATTCGTGGCGCCGGGGTCAACGGAGCCGACGTCCTCCAACGGCGCGGGCTCTATCCCGCCCCGCCCGGCTCCCCGCCCGACATCCCGGGGCTCGAGTTCGCCGGCGAGGTCGTCGGGCGCGGTCCGGGCGCGGAGCGCTTCGAGGAAGGCGATCGGGTGATGGCGGTGGTCGGCGGCGGCGGGCAGGCGCAGCTGGCCGTCGTCCACGAGCGCGGGGCGATGCCGGTGCCCGACGCGCTGGACTGGCCCGGGGCGGGTGGGACGCCGGAGGTCTTCACCACCGCCCACGACGCGATCTTCACCCAGGCCGGCCTGAAGGCGGGCGAGCGGCTGCTCGTCCACGGAGCGGCCGGCGGGGTCGGCACCGCGGCCATTCAGCTCGCCCGTGCGGCCGGCGCGGAGGTCATTGCGACCGTCCGGCGCGAGGAGCTGCGCGAGCAGGTCGCGGCTCTTGGCGCGAACGCGGTCGACCCCGAGGGCTTCGAGGAGCACGGCCCCTTCGACGTCGTCCTCGAGCTCGTCGGGGCGCCGAATCTCGCGGCCAACGTCAAGGCGCTCGCGACGGGGGGGCGCATCGCGGTGATCGGCATCGGCGCGGGGGCCAAGGCCGAGCTCAACCTCGGCGCGCTCATGGGCAAGCGCGGGCGCGTGATGGCCTCCACCCTTCGCGCCCGGCCGCTGGAGGAGAAGGCGGCGGCCGCCCGAGCGCTCGAGCGCCACGTGCTCCCCCTCTTCGAGCGAGGCCTCCTCGAGGTTCCGATCGCACAGACCTTCCCGCTCGAGCGCGTCGAGGATGCCTACGACTGCTTTGCCGAAGGCGGGAAGGTCGGCAAGGTCGTGCTCCTCATGGAGTAGGAGCCGCCGCGCCCGGCCACGCTGTCCTGGATTGTATTCGCTATCCGATGTCAGAACAGGACAGCGCGCATCGGCGCACGCGTTGGTCGCTCTACCCGTCCTCCTCCGTCTCGGGCTTGAGCAGGCTGGGCAGCCGGTCGAGGTTGGGAAGGAGCAGGGCGGCGGCGAGGAAGGGAAGGACGGGCAGGGCGCGGTCGATCGCGACCTCGACGACGAGGACCCCCACCAGCGCGCCCACCAGCGCGGCGCCCGTGACCAGCCGGCGCAGCCCGTAGCGCCACGCCAGCGCGGCGAAGAAGGCCAGGAAGATCACGTCGGAGATCCCGAGCCGCCCGACCTCCCCGCCTCCCCACGCCGGGATGGTGAAGGCGAGGAAGTCGACCTCTCCCGATTCGCGTGCGAGCAGGCGCGAGGTCGGCCCGGAGGACACGCTCCAGAGGTCGATCGCCGCGACGAAGAGCGGGACGGCGAGCACCACCACCGGAGTCGCGAGCACACGGGCGAGGACGATGCCGACCGCCGCCGCGAACAGCGCCTTGGGGACGTCGGCCACCGCGCCCGCCTCCGCGACTGTCATCGCCGCCGCCAGCAGGGCGGCGCCGAGACCGAGAAGCGCCGCCAGCACGGCGGAGTCGCGCAGGTCGATCAGGCACAGTGCGAGCACGCCGATCAGTACCAGGCCGATCGAGCCGGGCACCAGTACGGCCGCTTCGCCGTCGCCGAGATCGGGCAGTGCGGGCGCGAGGAGGAGGTAGGCGATGCCGCCGCCGGCGGCGGCTAGTAGGGCGGAAGGTCCGCGTACCACTGCCCGAGCATCCTGAACGCGCTCCAGAACGCTCGCTTGCCCGCCTCGTCGTCGAGCGCCTCGTCGATGTTGGGGACGTAGAGGGCCTCGATCGACGGGGTGAGGACCTGGATCACGCCGGGCTCGGCTTCGATCGCCCTCGCCAGCGGAACGTCGAGGTCGTTGAGGACGGCGAGGGCCTCCTCGCCCATCACGACCACCATCCGAGGTTGGACGATGGCCAGCTCCTCGAGGATGCGCGCAATGCACTCGGGGTCGGCGACGGCCGGATCGCCGACCGGGCACTTGACGCACAGCGTCCCGTAGACGCACAGCGGATCGATGCTCAGCCGGCGCAGCGACTTCATCAGCGCCGTGCCCGAGCGCCCGTAGAAGGCGACCCCCTCCTCGACCTCGGCCGGCCGGGGCGCGTGCTTGAGGAGGAACACGTCGGCCTGGGGGTGGCCCGACCCGAGCACCGGCATCAGGCTGCCGCGGGGGCAGTGCGGGCAGGCCTGGAGGTCCCGGCTGAAGGAGTTGAGCTCGCGGATCGCACGCTCGAGGTACTTCTCGCGGATCTCGTCGTCGGTCGCGGGCATCGGCCCACCCCAGTTAGACGGCGCGCCGCTCGCTCCTTGACCCTGCATCAGGACTTGCGCCGCGCGCCGACCTTGGTCTGGAGGAACTTCAGCGCCTGGACGTAGAGCAGGTTGGCGGGCTTGCGGATGATGTCGGCGTCGCGCAGCGACTCCAGGAACTCTTCGGGCCCGTCGAAGTCGCGCATGCGGATCCGCGCCGAGCCGAGGCCCTGGACCACGTGGGCGTCCGAGCCCGCCCCGGCGGGGATGCGGTACTTGGCGGCGAAGCGCACGGCCTCCTCGTTGAAGCGCCCGACCGCGACGCGTGGGTTGTAGACCTCGATCGCGTCGACGTCGTCGAGGACCCCGAGCAGGTGCTCGTAGTCGGGCACCGAGTGCATGCGGTCGAAGGGGTGAGGGACGTAGACCAGGCCGCCCTGGCGCTTGATCTCGGCGATGGTCTCCGCGAGGGTCATCCCCCGCGGGATCTTCTCCTCGATGAACAGGCCGATGACCTCTCCCTGGTCGGCGGTCTTGACCTCCTCGGCGACGATCACCTTCAGTCCGTCGCCGCGGGAGCGCTCGCGCGCCTCCAGCGCCCCCGAGATCTCGTTGTGGTCGGTCACCGCGATCGCTCCCAGGCCGCGCGCCTTGGCCGCGGCGAGGAGAGCGTCTACCGGGGTGGCGCAGTCGTGGGAGTGGTCGGTGTGCATGTGGAGGTCGACCTCGATGATCGCGCGCCCCGCGAGTCGCGTTGCCACGGCGGTGCGGGCGCGCCCGTCGTGGCGCCGGGCCGTGAGGCCGGCGTAGACCTCCTCGAGCTCGTCGGCGACCCGCGACCAGCTCAGGTCCTCGCTCTCCCCCGCCGTCCGCAGCCGCTCGCGCAGCGCAGGGTCGTCGATCAGCCGGGCGAGCTGGGCGCCGAGGGTCTGGACGTCGCGCGGCTCGAAGAGCAGGCCCCGCTCTCCCTCGCGCAGGACCTCCTCGTAGACCGGCAGTCGCGAGGCGACCGGCACGGCGCCGGCCGCCAGCGCCCTGACCAGCAGCCCGGGGGCCGGGAGCATCCCCGCCGAGGCGCAGACCACCACATCGGCGTCGGCGAGGACCGCGTCGGCCTCGCCGTCCTGCGGGCCGGTGAAGGTCAGCCGCTCGCGCAGGTCGCGACCGAGCGCCGGCGAGGTCGTCGCACCCTCGGGCGACCACAGGGTGCCACGCCACGGCCGGTCGAGCCCCAGCCTCCTCAGGGCGCGCAGGAACTGGCGCTGCGCGGGGCGCTCCTCCTCGGCGATCAGCACGATGTGCACGATCTCCGAAGCCCGGCGCCCCGGCTTCGCAACCGGGTCGCCTCCCGGAGTTATGAGGCGGTACTCGGCGGGGAAGTAGCGCTGCATCAGATCGCGGGTCGCGCCGAAGCTCGCCGTGCGCGCGTCCAGGCGCCCGAAGACCAGCTCGACGACCTTGCGCGCGACCTGGGTGGAGAGGACGCGCTCGGTGGGCGCGTGGAAGCTGCCGACGTTCAGGGCGCGCGAGTTGCGAAGCGCCGCGCTGGCCGTGCTCGGCGCGAAGGGCTCGTGGACGTGGACGATGTCGAAGGGCGCCGCGCCCAGGACCTCCTCGATCGTCCGCGCGACGTCGATGGGCAGCGAGCGCCGGCGCGTGGAGGCGAGCGGCAGGACCTCGCCGACCGCCAGCACGCGAGGCCCCTGGCCATCTCCGTCGAGCAGCGCCCCGGGATCCTCACGCGCCGCCCGGATCGCCTTCCGGGTCTCGCGGACCGCAGCCTCCGAGGAGGAGGGAGCGACGATCGCCACCCGGTGACCCCGGGCGGCGAGCTCCTCGCTCGCGCGCGCCACGAAGAGGTTCACCTCGTTGTGAAGCTCCCACGCGTAGGGCGTGACCTGCGCGATCGCGAAGTGCTCCTGAGGCACGCGGGGGAGGGTAGCCCGCCGGTGGGGCGCTCGAGATCCTCCTACGCGCTGGATCGGGTGGCACGGCGGCAGCTCGGACACGCTGCGGCCGAAGTTTCCCCCGCTCGGCGTGAGATTGTGGTACGGCTACCCAGCCACCAACGAGGAGGGGGATGGTCTTGAAGAGAGTCCGTTTGTCATTTCAGGGCCAGGGAAAGTGGGCGCTGCTCAGCGCCGTGATCCTGGGCGCTCTCGTTTCACCGTTCGCGATCGCCGCCGACGGCGACACCATGAAGGTCGGCGCCGGCAACTCGGCCGACACCAAGGAGACGAACATCTCGGGCCAGAAGGTCAAGACCTTCGCAACGCGCCAGTCCAACAACCTCGAGGGCGACGGCGGATCGGCGACCTACGGCTGCCGGTCGAGCGCTGCCAACGAGCCGTGCCTGGAAGTCTTCGCGCTGCGCACCGCGCGCGCGTTCTTCTTCCGCTCGCGCGGCCCTGAGCTTGGCCGGCTGAGCTACGAGGGCACAGCCAACCCGGCGACCATCAAGCCGTTCACCACCAACGCGACCGGGGTGGCCACCGGCCTGAACGCCGACAAGGTCGATGGCAAGGACGCAACCGACCTCGTCGGTGCGACCGGGCCAGCCGGGCCAGCCGGGCCAGCCGGGCCTCGCGGGCCGAGCGACGCCTTCTCGAGCCAAAGCGGTACCAACATCCAGGCCTTCGTGGCGAACACCGACCAGACGGTCGCGACGGTGGCATTGCCCGCCGGCAAGTTCGTCCTCACGGGCAAGGTGGTCGCGAACAACAACGAGGCGGTCGCCCGCCAGGTCGACTGCTCGCTGAACCTCGGCCCGACGCAGCTGGACAACCTGTTCGGCGACGCCGGCCTCGACATCCAGGGATCCACGACCGACGATCGGGTGGTGATCTCGCTGACGGGCGCCGGCACGCTCGCGGCTGCCGGCAACGCGACCGTGGTCTGCAGGACCAACGGAGGAAGCGGCAACTGGATCGCCCGGAGCATCACCGCCATCCAGGTGGCCACGGTCAACGGCAGCTAGGAGCCGACTGAGCGACCTGGCAACGTGAGCGGCCCGCCATCCGGCGGGCCGCTCACGCGACCTCAGGGAGTCCCGACGACCGGGTTCTTGGTTCGTAGGCCCGGGAAGCGGCCGAAGTCTCGGTCGGCCGTCCACAGCTCCCGAACCCCGTGGGTGAGGCAAACCGCCGCGATGCGGGCGTCGTAGATCCCCGTTCCCCGCACGCGGGCGCTCTCCGCCGCTCCACGGAAGATCGCGAAGTACCCCGCCGGCTCGGCCAGAGGAACGACGCTCGGCGATGCGAGCCACTCCTCGACGGCATCCGCGGCGACCGCAAGTGGCGTGGGATCGGCAAACACACGGGGATGGGTGACCACGTGAAGGAACTCGTGGACCACGCTCCACGGGAGTCCCCACGGCGACGCGCCGGTCGCGAGCTCGACGAGGGCAGCCGCCGCGGCTTCGTGGAACGGCCCCTCCGGTCGATGCGCATAGACGAGGAGGTTCGTGTCGACGGCGATCAAGTGCGCGGCTCGTAGATGATCTCGCGGATCGAGCGCCAATCCTCGAGGTCGACGCCCTCGCACGTTCCGCTGCCGCCGTAGGTGATGACCTTCGGCGAGTAGTCGGTCCGCTCTGCGGTCCGCTTTGCGAGTACTCCGCGAAGTCCCTCTTCGACGAGTGAGCGCAGGGTCACGCCGTCCCGCCGGGAGACGTCGCGCGCCTCGACGAGGAGAGGCTCGGCAATATCGATTGTCGTCTTCATATTGCGAGCAATACTATCGCTCTGCTTCTTGCACAGCGACGCCTGGGCAAAGGCGGTAGTCGCGCGCTACCTTTGCGCCGGGCCGGCCTGCGCGGCGACGGCCTTCTCGCCCCCTCCTTCTCTCACGGCCGACGCTGTGCCCAGTCCGCGACCGTGCTCGGCGATGAACGCCTCGGTTAGCTCGCGTGCCTCGGAGTCGGGGCGCTGGCGCATCGGCGACTTCATGAGGTAGGAGCTCGGCCCGTCGAGCTGGCCGGCCACGCCGTGGTTGAGGGCGAGCTTGCAGCAGCGCACCGCGTCGATGACGATGCCCGCGGAGTTGGGCGAGTCCCACACCTCGAGCTTGAGCTCGACGTTGAGCGGCACGTCGCCGAAGGCCTGGCCCTCCATGCGGATGTGGGCCCACTTGCGGTCGGTCAGCCACGGCACGTAGTCAGACGGGCCGACGTGGACGTCGCCCGCGGGCAGCGTGTGGCCCATCACCGAGGTCACCGCGTTGGTCTTGGAGATCTTCTTTGACTCCAGGCGCTCGCGCTCGAGCATGTTGTAGAAGTCCATGTTGCCGCCGACGTTGAGCTGGGAGGTGCGCAGCATCTTGACCCCGCGCTCGTGGAAGAGCCGGGCCAGCGAGCGGTGGACGATCGTCGCGCCGACCTGGGACTTGATGTCGTCGCCGACGATCGGCAGGCCTGCCTTCTCGAAGCGCTTGTTCCAGTAGCTCTCGCGGGCGATGAAGACCGGGATGCAGTTCACGAAGCCGCAGCCCGCCTCGAGCACCTGCTCGACGTACCACTTGGTCGCCTGCTCGGAGCCCACCGGCAGGTAGGAGACGACCACGTCGGTGTGAGTGTCGCGCAGGACTCCGATGATGTCGGCGGTCTCACCGGGGGCCTTGGTGATCTTCTCCTTGAGGTACTTGCCCAGGCCGTCGTGGGTCATCCCGCGCTGGACCTCGACGCCCATCTCGGGCACCTCGGCGAACTTCAGGGTGTTGTTCTGGCCGGAGAGGATGCCCTGGGAGAGGTCCTTGCCGACCTTGTCTGAGTCGATGTCGAAGGCGGCCGTGAACTCGATGTCGGAGACGTGGTAGCCGCCGAGGTCGACGTGCATGAGCCCCGGGACCTCTTGGGCGGGGTCGGCGTCCCTGTAGTACTGGACTCCCTGGACGAAGGAGGAGGCGCAGTTGCCCACTCCGACGATGGCGACGCGCACCTTGTCGGCGTGGTAGCGGGCGGCGCCGTTGGCGGCAGCCTTCCCGTTGGTCTTTCCGTTCGAAGCCTTGCTCACGAGGGGGTATTCCTTTCGAGAAGTCTGTGCAGGGAGACCTACCCGCCGGCCCGCCCTTGTTACACGGCGCAGCTCAGGCCGCCGCGTGCGCCTCGAGCTCGCGGCGCACGTGGAAGATGCGCTGGAAGGTCGTGACGATCGTCAGCGCGGCGAGCACGTAGACGGCGGGCTCGAGCAGCTCGAAGTCCGCCAAGCCCGCGCCCTTGGCGAAGACCAGGCCTGCCGAGAGGATCACGACCCGCACCGCGCGATTGGCGATCCCGACCTTGCACTCCACGCCCAGCGCCTCGGCCCTTGCCCGGGTGTAGGAGACCATCAGCGAGAAGAGGACCGCGGCGACGACCGCGGCCACGGCGAGCTCGTCGCCCTGCGCGGCGAAGTAGGCTCCGACCGCGCAGAGGACGATGCCCTCCTCGATGCGGTCCAGCGTCGAGTCCAGGAAGGCGCCGAAGGGCGTGCCCTTGCCCGACATCCGCGAGTAGCGGCCGTCGAGGGTGTCCATCACCGAACCGACGATGAACGCGACGCCGGCGAGGAAGAAGTAGCGCTGCCAGACGAGCACGGCCGCGATCACGTTTCCGGCCAGCCCGGTCATCGAGATCGCGTTGGGCGTCAGGCGCGACCCGATGAGGCGCGTGCGCATGTCCGTGCCCGAGGCGGTCGAGCCGCGGCGCGAGCCGGCCGCCCGCCGAGGCCGGCGGGTTCGGTCCAGCTGGTCGTGTGCCATCAGGCGGTCGCCTCTGCCGTGCGCGTGAACGCCCACGCCTCCGGGCGAGCGCGCGCCAGCAGCCAGTGCGACGCGAAAGCCGCGAATGCCGCGACCGCTGCGCCCAGGGCTGCGTCGATCCACCAGTGGTTGGCCGTGGCGAGGACGACGAAGGTCACCACCAGGGGATAGATCGCCCAGAAGAGCTTGAGCGGCCACGAGCTGACCAGGCGCACCAGTGAGAGGCCGAGCATTAGTGCGAAGGCCACGTGCATCGAGGGCACGGCGGCGAAGGGATTGAAGAGCGCGTTGACCGGGGTGCTGTCCTGCGGGATGCGGGTGAACTCCGCCACCGAGTCGGTGAAGCCCCACTCGGGGAAGAAGCGCGGTGGAGCGGTCGGGAAGACGACATAGCCGACGAGCGCCATGAACATCGCGATGCAGAACATGTTGCGCACGAAGTAGAACGACGAGTTGCGAAAGAGGTAGATGAAGACCAGCGAGGAGACGGTGATCGTGAAGTGCGAGTTCACGTACATCCAGCTCGCGGAGTCGATGAGCCACGCCTTCCCGCTCGCCCATGCCTGGATGCTCGGCTCGACGAAGAGGTGGAGGCCCTGCTCGAGGGAGATCAGGTCCCGTGCGTTCTGGTAAGCGTCCACGGCGCGCGAGTCGACCGCTCCGCGCACGAAACGGTAGGCGTAGTAGGCACCGGCGAAGAGAACGAGCTGCCGCAGCGCGTCGAGCCAGCCCCGCGGCAGGATCCTCGCCTGGAGCTTGGCCAGGAGAGCGAGCATGGGGAGGCGCGCAGACTCTAACGGCTCGTGAACGGGAGGCCCAGCGCGGCCACTCAACGGCCGGTGCAACGGGACCCGCGCCTGAAGACCCTCGCCGGCGCGAAGCGCATCGCCAGACGCAGGCGACCTGGGCGTCGCGCCTGAACGCGGGTCCATCCACCGGGAGCGCGGTCCACGCAGCCCTCGCCTTCCACCACGGCCCAGTAGGGCGAGAACCGGACGCGGACAGTCGTCGTGCCGGGCCCGACTGCCTCGAGCGATACCGCATCGGAGTCCAGTCCACGCAGCATCGCGGAGCCTACGACCACGGAGTCGGCGCCGCGCACCTCGTAGAGCCGCCAGTTCCCGTCGCGCCAGACGGGCAGCAGGTAGCCCGGTCCCCTCGCGATCAGGCGCGCCTCCTCCTCTGCCGCCCCGTCGAGGGGCGCGTCGGCGACCGCCACCCATCGCACCGCGTTGTCCTCCAGCCAGGCGCGGTAGGTCATCGGTGCAAGGGTTCCGTCGTAGAACAACGGACCGTAGAGACGGTCGAGCTGACGCTCCCACCCGCGCGCGAGCGGGAGCTCGGGCGCGACGAAGCGGGCCTCTGCGTGGTTGCGAAGCGGTGGGATCTCGACTCGGCCGACCGGTCCGCCGCGGCGGCGGATCTCCTCGACCAGCGGGCGGTGGAAGGCGGCCCGGGTCGACGGATCACCCGACGCCTTGGCGACGTCGCGAACCGGCGGGTAGAGCTGCCACCAAGCGAGGGGAAGCGCGGCGAGCGCGAGCGCGACGGGGCGGCGGCCGCTCAGCGCGCAGGCCAGGACCGGCCCGGCGAACAGCGCCCCCAGCCGTGTGGCGTTCCCGCCGACCGGCGTCTCGACCACGAAGAGCACGATGCCGGCCAGGGCGTAGAGGACGAGCCCGGCCCGAACCATGCGCTCCTCCCGCGGCAGGAGGGCGACCCCGGCGGCGGCGATTGCCAGGATCGGCAGCAGGAAGCGCAGCTGGAAGGGATGCGAGCCGCCCTCGGGGAAGGCGAGCGCGAGAAGCAGCACGGGCGCGAGCGCGGCGGCGGCGAGGGAGAGGCCGCTGCCGCGAGCGGCGTCTTCGGGGCGCGACCGCTCGCCCAGCGACCGCCGGTGGGGGCCTTCTCGCGGCCGCTCGCCCAGCGACCGCCGCCGGGTCCCCTTTCGCGGCCACTCCGCTGCGGCCCAGGCGGCGCCCGCCAGCGCAAGGAACAGGGCGGCGACTGGGCTCGCCAGGCCGCACAGCGCCGCGAGGGCGAGGGCGAGGACGGTTCGCCCCCGCTGGGCCGCGAGCAGCGAGCCGAGGCCCACCGCGACGCCGAGCAGGAAGGTCAGCCGGCCGGTGAACAGCCACGCCCCGGCGCCCAGCCCGAGCCACGACGCCCCGAGCCGGGCGCCGTCGCCCCAACGCCCGTGGGCGAGCGCCGCGAAGAGCCCGGTGGAGGCGAGCGCCGCGAGCGCTCCGGCCTCGCGGGCGCCCAGCAGGGCGCCGAGCGGGGGAAAGAAGAGGCTGTAGCCCAGGGTGTGATGGCCGCCGTACCAGCCGCCGTCCCAGAGTGCGAGCCCCTCGGCGCGGAAGAGCCCGACGCGATACTCCTGGGCGGCGAGGTCGGCGCTCGCGGGGGCGAGGACGAGATAGGCCAGGGCGAGCACCGCGCAGAGGGCGACGGGCTCGAGCGCGCGCCTCGTCGCGGTGCTCACGCCGTCGCGAAGTCGACGATTCGCCCCACGAGCTCGGAGCGGTCGATCCAGGGCCAGTGGCCGGCGGCCTCCACGACTTCGTGCTCGGCGTCGCCGCCCAGGGCGTCGGCGTAGGCGCGGGCGAAGCTCGGCGGCAGGTAGGGATCCTCGGCGCCCCACAGGATCAGCGCCGGGCACGGGATCTCGCCCAGGCCGATGCCCGCGCGCGCCAGCGCGTCGGCGGGGGCGCTGCGGTAGAGGCGCAGGATCGCCCGCTGGGTTCCCGCGTCGAAGTGCGACCAGACCGACGCGAGGTAGCTCTCGGGCATCGGGCCCGGCGTCGCGTTGCCCCCGCGGGAGAGCAGGCGCTGGCCCCATCGGCTCGCCCCGCCCATGAACAGCTCGCCGACACCGCGCGCCCGCCATAGGCGAGCGATCCGGTGCCAGCGGAAGCCGGGCAGCAACGGTACGCCGTCGGCGATCACCAGGCGCTCGATCCGCTCCGGGAAGCGCTGGGCGAACGCGAGCGCCGCCGTGCCCCAGTCGTGGACGACGAGGCGAAGGCGCTCGACGCCGGCGTGGTCGAGGAAGTCCTCGAGGAAGCGGTCATAGCCGGCGATGGAGTAGTCGAGGTCCGCGCGCTTGCCGGATCTCCCGAAGCCGGGAAGGTCGACGGCGATCCCTCCGCCGCGCTCCAGGAAGGGCACCCAGAGGTCCGAGCTGTCGGGCACGCCGTGGACGTAGAGGACCGGCGATCGGCGCGCCGCATCGTCGCCCCACACGCCCGGCGCGCCCCCGCCTCCGGTGCGCCTGCTTCCCGCCTCTCGCCAGAAGACGGGGATCCCCCCGATCTCGTCAGTGTGCTCCACCAGGGAAATCACGCGGGCGGCGACGATAACGTCCGCGCCGTGCCGACGATGAAACGCTCCGTCGCCTGGCGCCGCCCCGACCCGGCTCGGGTCCGCCGGATCCAGGAGCGGCTGCGACAGACCTACGGCATCCCGCTTCGCCCTCCGCACCGCCGGCCCGTCGACGAGCTGGTCCTCACGGTCCTCTCCCAGTCCACCAATGACCGCAACCGCGACGTCGCCTACTTGCGCCTGCGCGAGCGCCTGCCCGCGTGGGAGGCGGTGCGCGACGCTCCGGTCGAGGAGGTCGAGGAGGCGATCCGACCCGGAGGGATCTCACGCGTCAAGTCGCGTCGGATCCGGGACATGCTCGGCGCGATGGACGGCCTCGACCTCGACTGGCTCGAGCGCGCTCCCGTCGCGCAAGGCCGCGCCTACCTGACCGCCCTCCCGGGCGTGGGCCGCAAGACGGCCGCTTGCGTGCTGCTCTTCTCCTACGGGCTGCGCGACGTGCCGGTCGACACCCACGTCGGCCGGGTGGCGGGCCGACTCGCGCTCCTGCGGCCCGGGGCGCCCAGCGAGGAGCTCCACGACGCCATGACCGCGCTCACGCCACCCGGCGCAGAGCTCGAGCTCCACGTCAACCTCTTGCGCCACGGCCGCCGGACCTGCCACGCCCAGCGCCCGCGCTGCCCGCAGTGCGCGCTTCGCCGGATGTGCCCCGCACGTCGCGAGTAGGCGGTGGGCTAGCAGCGCTTCGTGAGGGGGCAGAGGCCGCGCCCGCCGCGGTCGCTGCGAAACGCGGAGTTCTTCGCGTCGGCGGCGAAGGTGATCCACTGCACGCCCCCCTTGTACTGGAGCCCCGAGAGGATCGTGTAGAAGAGCTTCTTGCCCGTGCTCACGAAGGACTGCTCGATACGGCTGGGCGCGCCGGGGTCGACCGCGTCGAGGGAGAACGGAGCGACGATCGTCGGGGGCCCGGGCAGGACGTCTGAGCTACCGTCGCGCTTGACGATCACCAGCTTGTCGCGCGCGATGGCCTGGAAGGTCTCCTCTTCCACGCGGACCGACTGGAGCTGCACGTCCGGTCCGAGCTTTCGCTCGACCTCCTTCAGGGCCCGGCGCATCCCGGTCGGGCTCAGCAGCGAAGGCTTCTCGTCGTTGCCGCCGCGCGCCGCGTCCTTCTCCGGGCTGGCGGGGGCGGACCGCCGCTCGGTCCCGGGGCGCGGCGAGGCCGCCTCGTCCGCGCCGCCGTCCCCCGAAGCGAAGAACGCCGCGAAGATCCCCCCGACCACGAGCACGTTGAAGAGAACGAACGCCGCGAGGAGGATCGGCCACAAGGGCCGTTTTTCACCTTTGGCCGGGGCGCGCTGGGTCCAGCCCGGGGCGCCCGAGGATGGCCCCGACACGCTCGAGGGGGATGGGGTCGGCCACGCGCGCTGCGCTGGTGCGGCGGGGGGCGACGACCTTGGCGACGTCGGGGCAGAGGGCTCCGACGAGGGGGGCGGGAGATTGCTCGCCTTCGGCCTCGCGGGGGGCGGCAGATCGCTTGCTCTGGGCCTCGGCGGGTCGGCCGGACGCGGCTTCTTGGCGGGGAGCGGGTCGTCGAAGAGCGGAACCCCCGCCCACAGCGAGCTCGGAGCCGGATCGTCGCCTTCCGGGGGCATGCTGTGCACCCATTTGAGATTACCCGATGATCGACCGCGACAAATTTGTAATACTGGGACTCAGATTTCTTCTGCCGGCTCATGCGAGCTCGGCAGGACGCACGTAGAACCTGCGATCAAGGAGCTGTACACGACATGGGCAAGACCATCGGCATCGACCTCGGCACCACGAACTCCTGCATGGCCGTGCTCGAAGGCGGCGAGCCGACGGTGATCGAGAACGCCGAGGGTGGTCGCACGACCCCGTCGGTCGTCGCGTTCACCGAGAGCGGCGACCGCCTCGTGGGCACGGTGGCCAAGCGCCAGGCCGTCACCAACCCCGAGAACACCGTCTTCTCCATCAAGCGCTTCATGGGCCGCAAGGAGGCCGAGGTGCGCGAGGAGGAGTCCATCGTCCCCTACAAGGTCGTCTCCGGGCCCAACGGCGACGCCCGCGTCGAGGCGCGCGGCAAGCAGTACAACCCGCCGGAGATCTCCGCGATGATCCTCCAGAAGCTCAAGGCCGACGCCGAGGCCTACCTCGGCGAGACGGTCGACGCGGCGGTCATCACGGTCCCCGCCTACTTCAACGACGACCAGCGCCAGGCGACCAAGGACGCCGGCAAGGTCGCCGGCCTCGACGTCAAGCGCATCATCAACGAGCCTACCGCCGCGTCGCTGGCCTACGGCCTCGACAAGCAGGCAGACCAGACCATCCTGGTCTTCGACCTCGGAGGAGGCACCTTCGACGTGTCGGTCCTCGAGATCGGCGACGGCGTCTTCGAGGTCAAGGCGACGGCGGGCGACAACCACCTCGGCGGCGACAACTTCGACAAGGCCGTCGTGGACTGGCTCGTTGCCGAATTCAAGAAGGGCCAGGGCATCGACCTGGCGCAGGACAAGATGGCCCTCCAGCGTCTCTACGAGGCGGCTGAGAAGGCCAAGATCGAGCTCTCCACCACCCAGGAGACCCAGATCAACCTGCCCTTCATCACGGCTGACCAGTCGGGCCCCAAGCACCTCGACACCCGCCTGACGCGGGCCAAGCTGACCGAGCTGACCGGCGACCTGCTCAAGCGCGTCGAGAGCCCGGTCAAGCAGGCTCTGGCCGACGCGAAGGACAAGGGGGTGGCCAAGGTCGACCACGTGGTCCTCGTCGGCGGCATGACCCGCATGCCCTCCGTCCAGGAGCGCGTCAAGCAGCTCACGGGGCAGGATTCCCACCGGGGAGTCAACCCCGACGAGGTCGTCGCGGTCGGCGCCGCCATCCAGGCCGGTGTGCTCGGCGGAGAGGTCAAGGACGTCCTCCTGCTCGACGTCACCCCGCTGACGCTCGGGATCGAGACCAAGGGCGGGGTGATGACCAAGCTCATCGAGCGCAACACGACGATTCCCACCCGCAAGTCCGAGATCTTCTCGACGGCCGAGGACAATCAGCCGTCGGTGGAGATCCACGTCCTGCAGGGCGAGCGCGAGATGGCGACCTACAACAAGTCGCTGGGCAAGTTCCAGCTCACCGGCATACCGCCGGCGCCGAGGGGCATCCCGCAGGTCGAGGTCGCCTTCGACATCGACGCCAACGGAATTCTCAACGTGTCGGCCAAGGATCTCGGGACCGGCAAGGAGCAGAAGATCGAGATCAAGGCGGGCTCCGGGCTTTCCGACGAGGAGATCAAGCGCATGGTCGGCGACGCCGAGGATCACGCCGAGGAGGACCGTCGGCTGCGCGAGCTGGCCGAGGCGCGCAACGAGGCCGAGAACGCCGCCTACCAGGCCGAGCGCCAGCTCGTCGAGCTGGGCGAAGCGGTCGACAGCGCGTCCAAGGACCAGATCGAGGCGGCGATCAAGGAGGTCCGCGAGGTGCTGACCTCCGAGGACGTCGCCGAGATCCGCTCCAAGACCGAGGCGCTCCAGGTTTCCTTCCACCGCGTCTCAGAGCAGATGTACGAGCGCGCCCAGCAGGAGCAGGCGGCCTCGGGCGACGGCGCTCCCAACGGTGCGGCCGGCGACGCCGCGGCCGACGAGGTCGAGGAGGACGTCGTCGACGCCGAGGTCGTCGACGAGGGCAAGTCCTGATGGCCGAAGAGCGTGACCAAGCAGTCACGGAGGAGGAGGTGGCGGTCGAGGAGGCCGCCCCGCCTCCTCTTGAAGAAATGGAGGGCGAGGATCCGGCCGCTCCGGTCGAGCAGGATCTCGACGAGCTGGCGGCGGTCGCGCGCGAGCGCGACGAGTACCTCTCGCTCGCTCAGCGTACGCAGGCCGACTTCGAGAACTTCCGCAAGCGCAAGGCGCGGGAGGTCTCCGAGGCCGAGCGGCGGGGGATGACCAAGCTCGCCAAGGAGCTGCTGCCGGCCGTCGACAACCTCGAGCTGTCACTGACCCAGCTGCCCGAGGAGGCCAGGAAGGGCGTACAGCTCGTGTTCGACGAGGTCGTCGCCGCGCTGGCGCGTGTGGGGATCGAGGGGTTCTCGCCCGTGGGCGAGCGCTTCGATCCCACTGAGCACGAGGCGATGGCCTCCCATCCCGTCGAGGGCGCCGCGTCGGGGACCGTCGCCGAGGTCTATCAGCGCGGCTATCGCCTCAACGGCGGGGTGCTTCGTCCCGCCCGCGTGGTGGTGGCGGAGTAGGCGGTCGGCGATGGCGGCGCGCAAGGATTACTACCGGGCGCTCGGCGTCGAGAAGAAGGCCTCTCCCGAGGAGCTCAAGAAGGCCTACCGCAAGCTCGCGCGCCAGTACCACCCCGACCGCAACAACGGGGACGCCAAGGCCGAGGAGCGCTTCAAGGAGATCTCCGAGGCCTATGACGTCCTGGGCGATCCCGAGAAGCGAAAGCAGTACGACCGCGGCGCCGGCCCTTACGGCGCGGGCGCCCCCGGGCCGGGCGGGTTCGACCCCGGAGCGTTCGGCGGCAGCGTGTCGGACATCCTCTCCAACCTCTTCGGGAACGCCGGCGGGCCGGGCGGCCAGGGCGGTGCCGGCACGCGGGCCGGCGGGCGCACGGGCCGTCAGCGGGCCCAGCAGGGGCGCGATCTCGAGACGGAGATTCGCATCTCCTTCGACCAGGCCGTGCAGGGCGCGCAGGTGCCCCTCGCCGTGCCCACTACGGCCCCGTGCCCGACCTGCCGCGGCACGGGGGCCAAGCCCGGCACCGCGCCGAAGATCTGCCCTGTGTGCAACGGCCGCGGCGTGGAGACCGAGGGCCAGGGGCTCTTCTCGATCGCCCAGCCCTGCTCGCGCTGCGGCGGCTCGGGCACGGTCATCGAGAATCCGTGTGAGAGTTGCAGCGGCGCCGGCGTGACCCGCACGGTCAAGCGCTACCGGGTCAACATCCCGGCCGGGGTGCGCGACGGCACTCGGATCCGCCTCGCCGGCAAGGGGGAGCCCGGCCTGCGCGGCGGCGAGCCCGGCGACCTCTACGTGATCACCCGCGTGAGCGAGTCGCAGATATTCAAGCGCCGAGGCGACAACCTCGAGGTCGAGGTGCCCCTCACGATCCCCGAGGCGATCAGCGGGGCGACCGTCGAGGTGCCCACCCTGCACGCCACCAAGCGCCTGCGGGTGCCCGGCGGCACCAAGCACGGGACCGTGCAGCGCCTGCGCGGCGAGGGTCCGCCCAAGCTCGACGGCAAGGGCCGCGGCGACATCCACTACCGCTTCGTCATCGAGGTGCCCTCCTCGCTGAGCAAGGAGCAGCGCAAGGCGGTCGAGGAGCTCTCGAAGGTCATCGACGGCGACCCGCGCGCCGGACTGTTCAGCGGGAGCACCTCCTGATGGCCGCGCGGCGCACCAGAACCACCATCACCGTCTCCAAGAGTCGGGGCGTGTTCATGATCTCCGTGGCCGCCGAGCTGGCCGAGATGCATCCCCAGACGCTGCGGATGTACGAGACGCGGGGGCTCATCACCCCCGAGCGCTCGCCGAAGGGGACCCGCCTGTACTCCCAGCGCGACGTCGATCGCCTGCGCCGCATCCAGGAGATGACCGCCGATCTGGGCATGAACCTCGCGGGGGTCGAGCGCGTCTTCGAGCTCGAGGACCAGCTCGAGCGCATGGGAAAGCAGGTCGAGGCGCTGGAGCGCCGCGCCGAGCGCATCCGCGAGGAGATGGAGTCAGAGCTCGAGCGCGTGCGCCGCTCCTTCCGCGCCGAGATCGTGCCCTACTCGAAGCCGGGCTCAGCCCTCATCCCCTCCCGCGACGTCGAGCGCTTCCGGATCGCGGTCGAGCGCCGCCGCCGCGGCGGCGACCCCCCGGGCTGCGCCCGGCCGGCGGCTGCTCGGCGCAGAGCACAGTTCGCCGGCCGCCGGCCGGCGTGTGCCTCGTTGCCGGGGCGAGTGGTGAGAGTGGCTACCTCAGTTTGCCTAGGTATGGGCAGCATGTATTGACGTTGTGGGGCTAGCTGCATACGGTCGTATGTCAGAGCGCCTTTTAGGGTCATCGTGGGCGTCGCCGGAGCGAGGGAGAGGGAATGCAAGAGCAGCGCAGTAGACGGGGGCGTCTGATCTTGAGTGGGCGGCTTGGCTGTTTGGGAGTGGGGGGAGCGGTGGCGGGTCGCCTCGGGGCGCGTCGGTGGGGCTGGTTGGCCTGCTGCTTGGTTGTAGCGGTGGGATTGGTATGGGGTTTGGCGCCGGCGGATTCGGCGGAGGCGAGTGGGTCTGGGGGCAAGCCGGGTGCGGGGGGCGAGCCGATGCGGTGGCCGGCGCCGCCGCCTCGTGGTGTTGTCTTGCCGGCGGGCGATCGAGTCAAGTCGTAGGTAGTGGTGTAAACGCTCGTCGGTAGGTTGTTGTTGTTGTGCTGTTCGTAACCGAAGGTTATGAACAGCTTTTTCGCGCGTGCGCGCGGGCGCGTGGCCCGCGCTCAGGCGGCGGCTTGCAGCTCGGCGATCACCTCCTCGTCGCGATGCTCGTCGGTGAGCAGTGCCAGCGATTCCTCGGAGAGGTAGCGTCGGGCGACGAGCCACTCGTCGTTCTGCTCGATCAGCAGCGCGCCGGCGAGGCGGATCGCGCTTTGGTCGTTGGGGAAGATCCCGACGACGTCGGAGCGCCGGCCGATCTCGCGGTTGACGCGCTCGAGCGGGTTGGTGGAGCGCAGCTTAGACCAGTGCGCCGCCGGGAAGGCGTAGAAGCCCAGGAGGTCCTCCTCGGCCTGCTCGAGCAGCTCTGAGACCTTCGGCGCCGGGACGCTCAGCCGCGCGATCACCTCGCCGCAGCGGTCGGTGGCCTGCCCGTGGCCCTCGGCGTTGAAGACCTCGCGCAACGCCGCGGAGACCATCCCGCGCTGGGCGGGGCGGCAGTGGCGCAGCATGTCTCTGACGAAGTGCACCGTACAGCGCTGCCACGGGCAGGCGAGCACCCTGGCGATCGCGTTCTTGAGCCCGAGGTGCTCATCAGAGACGCACAGCCGCACTCCGCTCAGGCCACGCTCGCGCAGCGAGCGCAGGAAGCAGACCCAGAACGCCTCGGTCTCGATCTCGCCGATGTCCAGGCCGATCACCTCGCGCCGGCCGCTCTCGTGCACCGAGTAGGCGATCACCAGCGCCTTGGGGTAGACGTGGCCGCGGTCGCGTACCTTGACGACCTTGGCGTCGAGCCACAGGTAGGGGTGCGCGCCCTCAAGCGGCCTGTGGCGGAACGCGTCGACCTGGTCGTCCAGGCGCCGGCAC
>JBBPZA010000008.1:0-10405 GCA_038199375.1 Solirubrobacterales bacterium
CTGAGTTCGTTGCCGACTTTGGCTGGTTTTTCACGCCATCTTGTTTGACGTGCAACTATCGGGGTTGGCGGTCGGTCGGGAGCGAGGAGAGCGATGCCGCGATCACAGGATGGCAAGCCGGGCCGGAGGCGTCGAGGCCGGGGGCGTATGTCACCCCCGACGACGAACACTCAGGCCGCGGGCCCGCCATCCGCCACGCCCGCCGAACCGGCCTCAAGCGCGCGGCAACGCATCGCCTACCATCGCAAGCACAACCACCAACCACCCACATGACCCCCGGACGACATTGCTTGATCGCCGCCCGGATTTCGGACATTCAGTCGGACACACCTCACGTCCTCGACGCTCACGTGCCCGACGTGCGCGCTTGATCAGCGATGAGCAGAGAGGCCTCGCCCTGTGATTGATCTTTGGCCCAGCATGCACGAAGCTGTGGTTGCGCTCGCAGATCGCACGTCGGGCCGCGACTTGCGAGAAGCGCAAGCTCGATTGAGCCCGACCTGCGCGGCCTCTACTCTTGGCCCATGACGACAGCTACCAAGCTCGAAGAGCTTCGATCGACGCTCGTGGGCAGGGATCTCTCGGGAATCGAGATCCGTGACGCACGTCCAGAGCTATCGGAGACGCTCGATGGCGAGGATCTAACGCGTGTGTTTCTGTTGCTGTCGCCCCCGGAGGGCGACACGTGGGACCTCGACGTCGTACGGATGATGCGTCGCGTTGTTCAAGAGGAGGCGCAGAAGCTGGAGCTTCCAGGTACATTTGTCCGTTTCGGAGCGGAGGGCGACGAGGACCTCGGAGACGACGAGTCCTAGCGGGTGCCGAGCTACCTGATCGATCCGGACAAGCTGCTGGAGCACGCGTCCCAGCTGGCTGGAGAGGAGGCTGGGCCTGGCCGGCCCAGCTACACGAATCACCGCCGAGCGGTGTCGAGTGCCTATTACGCCGCCTTCCATCAGGTGACCGATCAGGTTGCACGAAGACTGTTTCCTGGCTCGCCCTCGTTCCGGGCCCAGGCGAGGCGCTCGGTGACGCACGGCGCGATCTATGAAGTGTGCCGGTGGGTTACAGGCGCGGGTGGCGCGCCGCAGCACCTGCGGCCGGTCGTGGATGTGCTCAAGCAGGATCCGGTGGTCACCTCGGTGGCTGACAGCCTCATGGCGCTGAAGGAGGCGAGGGAGGAAGCTGACTACGACCACACGCGGGCGTTCAACAAGCGTGAGACGCTCACCATCCTCGAGGAGGCGCGCTCGACGGTGGCGGGGCTCCAGGCCAGTCAGGGGTCGCTGGATGATGTGACGGCGCTGATCGCACTGAAGGCGACGCCGCGCTGATCGTGTCAAACGCACGTCAAACGAACCCACACGAACGGGCTGTCAGGAGCCACGCTGTTGCGGCCCGCCCAAGGTCGAGAACCGCATCAAATCGCGCATAGCCGGACTGGCCGTCAAGAGCCAGGACGGCGCGGTTCGGGCTCATAACAACGCGGAGGTCGCCACCCTGTACGGACCGCGTGTCGGAGAACGCGCGTGTGCATGCGGACGCTGGGTCCACTCCGAGGCGCGTCGGCGCTCCCTTTCGGTCAGACAGGAGCGGCGACGACGCGCAAGCCAGGGACGCGGTCGAAGTGAGAGGCGTTGCGGGTGGCCACGCCGAGCCCGTGCGCAAGCGCGGTGGCGGCGATCCAGAGGTCATGGCTGCCGATCGTCTCTCCGCGCTCTGAGACATCGGCCCACACATCGGCATGCACGCGGGCGACCGGCTCGGTGATCGGGATTGCCTGCAGGCCGGCGAGAACATGCTCGACGAACGCCCGCCGTCGTACGCGGGTCGCCCCGCTTGCACGGAGAACGCCGTGCAGGAGCTCGCTGACCGTGATGACGCTGATGGCGCAGTCTTCCTCGCCCAGCAGCTGTTCGACTTCGTGTGAGCCCGCGCCTCGCTCGAGGTCGATGAACAGGTCGGTGTCGATCAGGAGTGCCACGGCTCGTGAGGTGGTCCGGCGCTCTCGCGAACCGCGCGCAGGTCGTCGGAAAAGGCCTCGTCGGGCTGCGGAGCGCGTGTCAGCAGCTCCCGGAAGCCGCTCGCCGAGACGGGGCGCGCCTTCGGCGGTGTGATCACCGCCACTGGCGCACCGCTGCGGGTCACTTCGATCTCTTCGCCCGCGGCGACGCGGTTGAGGACCTCGGAGAAGCTGCGAGCAACCTCGGTTGCCGTCATCCGCGGCATCGTCGAACGAAGAATGTCAGATAAATCAGGCCGCGAATTGGGGGCGCCTACTGCGAGCGCCCAAGGGAGTCCGGCTCCTTGGATATGGGGTCTGGCGTCGTGGGTCGGCGGTGATGCTCAACCCGTCATGGGCAGCTCCGAGAGCTTGACCCCGACTGTGTAGTGGAACCCGCGGCGCCCGACCGCGCGCCGCAGGGTGCGGATCACGTGCTCGGCGTCGTCGTAGGGTCCTTCCACGTAGTTCGGCTTTCCGTTGCAGCCGAAGGTGATCGAGCTCGGGCCGCTCCACGGGCCGAGATGCGCGCGGGCGGGCTCGAAGTCGGGGTGCGGGGCGAACCCGAGAGCGCGGGCGTAGTGGGCCGCGCCGAAGACGAGGTCGCGCGCCAGCTCGATCGAGGCGGAGATCGGAGGCTCGGCGTAGCCGCTGAAGGTGTGGCGCGTGAACCCGCGCAGGCTGTCGTCGTCGAGGCGCTTCGGGCCAAGAGCGTTCTTGACGCCCAGGCAGTAGACGTCGAGCAGATATACGCAGACCGTGACGACGCGACGGTGGCGTCGTCTGCGGGCGACGAGGACGCTGACGAGCCCGGCCGCTTGATCATCGCCTCCCGGGTCGTCCCACTCGCGGTGGCCGCTGACCGTCAGGCCTGCGCTCCAGCCGGCGTTGATGCAACATTCGATCTGCTCCTCCGCAGCGCCGTTCTCGGCGGCGATCGTGCGGACCAGGTCCGCGACGGCGGCAGGTCGCACGCCGAGGCTTCGCGCGATCTGCTTTGGCGAGAGACCCTTGGCGCGCAGTGCGCGGACGTTTCCCAGCAGGTCTTCGTCGGTCATGGCGGAGTTTTTAGCGCCGATGCCGGACGGTCTCGCGGTAGCGTCCGCGATCATGGCGAAGTCGAAGTCGAAGTCGAGCAAGCGCAGGCGTGCCCAGGCTGCGCGCGCCAAGTCGGCAGGGGCGGCGAAGCACGTCGAGGAATGGCTCGACGACGGTGGCGAGGACGAGGACGACGAGCTCGCCGCGCTCCTGACGATCGCGATCGAGCACGCGTGGCGGATGGATGACGACGACTACGGCGTGCTGGTGGCCAGCCAAGAGGCGGAGTCGCCTGAAGTCACGCGGCTGGCCAGCAGCATCGCCGGAAATGCGCTTCCGTTGCTCGTCGCCGAGGTGCGCGACGAGCGCAACGCCGGTCCACGGCTGTGCAATACCGACGGCGATCCGCTGTGCGTCGTCAGCGCGCATCTGGGCGTCGACGATCCGGCCGCTACCGCGCGCGGGCTGGCCTCACACGCCGACGTCGAGGAGGACGACGGGGCCTTCGTCTGGTGGGGCCGCCCACTCGACCCGCTCGAACATGCTCGCGGAGGCCTGGACGAGTGCCCGCGCGGTGGCATGACTGATGCGGTGATGCCCTCGCATCAGAACGTGCGCACGACGCTGGACCTCGACGAGGATGCCGTCTCCGCCGCTCGCGAGCTGGCTGGCGCCGAGCGTGGCTCGCTCGGTTCGGTGATCTCCGAGCTGGCGCGGCGTGGGCTCACTCCGCGCGGGTCGAGGCCGAGAGAGATCTGCCGGTGGCCCGGGTGCCGGCCGGCACGCCCGCGACCACCCCGCAGATGGTGGCGCGCCCTCGACCATCGAGGAGCTGATCGCCGAGAAGCGTGACGGCGAGTCCGGTCCTAGATCGATCGCTCACGCGAGCAACGTCGGCACGGGCGAACTCGGCGTGGGCGCCTTCGCGCGCCGACTCCAGAAAGCGCCGTCGCTCGCGGACGGGGGGCTCTCCCTCTGGGATCGCCGCCACCCGTTCCACCGTGGCGATCATGAGGTGGGTCTGGCGGTCGTGCGTTGGTCTAGCACGGTGCGGGACTTTGTTTGGCGCGAGCATGATCAGGGGAAAGAGAAGGTCGTGCAGATCGTCGGTCTCATCCTGATCGGCCTCGTCATCGGCGCCCTCGCCCGGCTCGTGCTCCCGGGCCGTCAGCGCATCGGCATCCTGCTGACCCTCCTGCTCGGCATCGGCGGGGCCCTGGTGGGCGGAATCGTCGCCAGCGCCCTGGGAACCGGCGACATCTTCGAGCTCAACGTGCTGGGCACGATCGTTGGCGTCATCGCGGCGGCGGGGTTGATCGGCGCGGCGGACGCCGCCGGACTCGGTTCGGGCGGGCGGCGCGACGCTCTTCCGCGCAAGCGCCGGTAGCCGGGGACGGGCGCCCGGACGGCCGCACGCCCCGGCGACGCCGCGCCGCCAGAGCGATTCCCACCGCCGGCGGGTCGGTGCTCTGGATGCTCTTCGGGCGGACTCGTCCGCGCTCTCTCCCTCGACGAGGCGCTCGCGCTCATCCTCTGACTGGCGAGCCAATGCGCCCACCGACCGGGAGCTTGCCGCCACGCTGCGCGGGGTACCTGCCGGCTGTGGAGGCCGCTCGGGAAGATGATCGCCTCGCCCCCGGGCATCTCTCCGTACGGAGGTCAGCGGCGGAGAGGCACTCGGTCACGACGAGCAGCCAGAGGGGAGCGCCGGCGTGCAGGCGGTTTCGATAGAGCGCTTCGGCGGGCCTGACGAGCTGCGGATCACCGATCGGCCCGAGCCGATACTGCCGCCGGACGGGCTGCTGATCGAGGTGAGGGCGGCGGGCGTCAACCCGGTGGACTGCAAGATCCGCCAAGGCGGGCTGGCGGAGCGCCTCCCCTGCTTCTTCCCGCTGGTGCCGGGCTGGGACGTGGCGGGTCTCGTGCGAGACGCAGGGCCCGCGGTGCGCGGGTTCTCACGCGGAGACGAGGTGATCGCCTACTGCCGTAAGGACTTCATCCAGGAGGGCAGCTACGCGGAGCTGGTCAGCGTGCGCGCCACCCAGGCGACCGGCAAACCGCGCTCGCTCTCCTTCGAGCAGGCGGCGGGCCTGCCGCTGGCCAGCCTCACCGCCTACCAGGCGATCTACGACGCCCTCGAGCTCAAGCCGGGCGAGACCCTGCTCGTCCAGCGGGCGGCCGGCGGCGTGGGCAGCTTCGCGGTCCAGCTCGCTCGGATCGTGGGCGCGCACGCGATCGGCACGGCGAGCGCCGTAAACCACGACTACCTGCGCGAGCTGGGCGCCGTGGAGTGCATCGATTACCGCGAGCAGGACGTCGTGGAGGCGGTCCGCGCAGCGCACCCGGACGGTGTCGACGCCGTCTTTGACCTCGTGGGCGGCGAGGCGCTGGAGCGCAGCGTCGAGCTGCTGCGCCGCGGCGGGCGGGTGGTCTCGGTCAGCGAGCCCCCGGATCCTGCGGCTTTCGACCAGCAGGGCGTGAGCGCGTCCTACGTCTTCGTCCTCCCCGACGGCGACGAGCTGCGCGCGCTCGCGGCCCTGGCCGAGACCGGCGAGCTGCGGGTCAACCTCGAGCAGACCTTCTCGTTCGCCGAGGCACGCCGAGCGCACGAGCTCGTCGAGGCCGGCCACGTGCGCGGCAAGCTGGCCCTGACGCCCGGCTGACCGGCGGGTCGCCTCAGGTGGCGCTCGATCTCAGCGGCCGGTCGCAGGTCAGTCGACTGAGCCGGCGGGCGCGACCCACTCGCATGACTGGCCGGTGACGGAAGCGATCCGATCGAAGTCCGCGTCGTAATGAAGGACCGTGAGACCTCGTGCTTCCGCGGCCGCGGCGATCAGGAGGTCCGAGACTTTGCGGCCGCGCTGATGCTTGGACGCGAGCATGCGTTGAACCTGTCTGGCCCGTCGCAGGTGATCGGCCGTCGAGCTCGCCGCGCTCGGCGCGCGGCTCGATCGCGCCTCGGATGGCGGGATGGTGCAGGCGGGTGAGAACGCTCGAGTCGAGCAGCTGGGTCAGCGCCATGCCTGCTCGCGTGCAGCCAGATCGGCTCGGGCGAGCAGATCAAGGCGCCTCCTCACCGCTTGTCGGTGATCACCGCCGGCTTGGCGAAGCGCGCGGTTGACGGTCTCCTTGATCGTCTGGCTGCCGAGCTTCGCCTGAGCGGCCCGCAGGGCCTCCTCGTCGATGTCTACGAGATGCTTGCTCATCCCGTGCCAGGATATACGCTCGTTCGTCGATATATACTGCTGGAGCTGCGCCGCACCGCTGCACCGGCTCATGCTCGGGGAAAGGTAGATGCGGCGCCGCTATCGTCCCGCGGGTCGTGGATCCGATGGCCGGCCTTCCTGGCGAGGTGTGCGAGGCGCTCGCGGCTGCGCCCGACGACGACCGGGCGCTGCTCGAGTTGCGGCTCGGATGGACGGAGCTCGGCGAGGCGCAGGAGCGGCTCGCGGCACGGATGCGCGTCTTCCTGCTCACCTGGGACCCACTCGAGTGGGTGGGCGACCGCGGGCCGGGTTGGGCGACCTCCACCGGGGACGGCGACTCCTGCGAGGTGGTGCTCTACCTGCCCCTGGCCGAGACGCTGCGCAGGGGCGAGGAGGCCGGGGAGACGGTCGCGGCCGTGCTCGGGGCGTTCGCTGCCTCGGTTCTCGCGGTCGGCGCCCGCTATGAGCAGGCGCTGGTTGCCGGCATCTACCCGCAGCTCTGCCGGGTTGGCGAGGCCCCGAGCTTGCTGTCCGAGGTCGGATCGCGACCGGTCACCGCGACACCCGAGCTCGGGCTGGCGCAGGGGGGTTGGGAGCCGATCGGGCTCGGTGCGATCCAAGATCTCGTGCAGGAGGCCTTCGGACCGGTGGCGCTGGATCGCTCCCGGGTCCGCCTCGAGCCCGAGGGGGCGCCCGCGCCGGGCTGCCCGGCCTGTGCCGGCCGGCGCTTCGGCTTCCCGGCGGAGCTCGCGGAGCAGGGGCTGGCGATGTGCGCGCTCCACGCCGAGCGCGCGGCGGCGATCAGCCAGGAGCGGCTCGCGCGGGCGCAGGAGAGCAACCCCGAGGGCTGGGAGGCCATCGCACGCGCCTCCTCACTGCTGGGCGAGCCCACCTTCGGCCTGCCTCTTGCGCTGCTGCGGCGTCTCGACGAGGTCGGCAAGCGGTACCGGCCCGTGACGCCATCCACGCCGGAGCTTCGCGCTGATGCCGAGCTCGTGCTGGCGCTGGCCGAGCGCCTGCGCGACAGGCCGGACGACGCGGCCGCTTTTCTGGACTCCGACTGGGTGTCGCCGGACTGGCTGGTCGAGCTGCCGATGGCGCTGTCGGCTGCCGGGCTCGTCGACGAGGCGGTCGCGGTCTGCGACGCGCTCACCGAGCTTGACCACGAGAGCAGCGCGATGTATGCCAACGACGTCGCGGTCATCCTCGCGGAGGCGGGGCGCGCCGAGCAGGCGCTGCAGCGGGTCGAGGCGAACGTGCGCCGCTTCCCCGCCGACGTCTGGACCCGAATTCACACCGGCGACGTCCACGTCGCGCTGTCCGACTCCGAGCGGGCCGAGGCGGCCTTCCGCGAGGCGCTGGCGATCGCGCATGCCCACGGGGATGCCTACGACGTGGCCGGGGCGCAGGAGCGGCTGAGCCGGCTGCTCGCCGGCATCCCCGGACGCGAGCGGGAAGCGCGCGCCGCCGCGCAGGAGGTCGGGCGGGCAGAGCGCGCCGCGAGCAGCGGGTCGCGACTCGCTCCGAAGGTCGGGCGCAACGAACCCTGTCCGTGCGGCAGCGGGCGCAAGTACAAGCGCTGCTGCGGGCGCTGAGCTGAGCCGGGACCGCCCCATGACCTTGGACCCGTTCGCGAACGGAACGCCCGCCGGCCGCTATCCGTTCTTTGCTCCCGCGCTGGGAACCGAGTCGCAGGAGCTCGCGGCCGGCATCGAGGTCCCGCTGGGCCTCGAGCAGCGCGGCCGCTGGGATCCCGCCGAGGAGTACTGGGGCGAGCCCGACGAGCCGCTCGATCCCGCCTTCGAGGCGATCATCGCCGGCGGTCCGCGCGAGGCCTGGGAGTTCGAGCAGGTCGTGCCGGGCCACGACTGGAAGACCGACTACGACCCGATCCTCGAGTCGGTCGAGCTCGCCGGACGCGCCGAGCGGGAGCGGGCGCGCCGGCTGCTCGAGGACCTGCTCGCCGCCGAGGCTCGCTGCCTGGACGCCCGCGCGCACCTCGGCTCGTTCGCCTACGACTACTCGGCCTCCCTGGCGCTGCCGCACTTCGAGGCCGGCGTCGCGGTCGGCGAGCGCAGCTTGCCCGCGGGCTTCGACGGGGTCCTGCCCTGGGGCTGGATCGACAACCGGCCGTTCCTGCGCTGCCTGCACGGCTACGGGCTTTGCCTGTGGCGGCTCGGGCACTCGGCCGAGGCGACCAGGGTCCTTGACGCCCTGCTCTGGCTGAACCCCTCCGACAACCAGGGGGCGCGGTTTCTGATCGACGACGTCCGCGCCGGTGTGCGCTGGCAGCCCGCAAGCCGCGACGAGGCCTCCGACCCGTTCGGGCGCGCCGGCCGCCGGAACCTGCTCGATCGGGTCGCCGCGCAGATCGACGCGCCGCCGCGCACGCCGTCCCGCGATGCGATCGCGGCCGGATTCGCGCCGCTTCTGTGGCTGCTGGAGCGCGGATCGGAAGATGGGCTGCCGCTGACCCAGACCGGCGCCCTCGGCCGGAAGGTCGTGCGCGAGGCCGTCGTCCGCTTTCCCGACTGGTGGAACTCGGAGCTGTTCGGCGCGCCCTACCGGGAGGCGGAGCTTCCGCGCCTCGAGGAGCTGCACGCCCTCCTGCGGCGCGCCCGGCTGGTGCGCAAGCGCACCGGGCGCCTGCTGCTGACCAAGCGGGCGCGCAGTGCCCGCGACGATCCCGACGCCCTGCTCGAGGCGCTCGCGCCCCACCTGATCGGTGGCGATCCGTTCGAGCGGGAGGTGTCAGAGCTCGCGTGCGCGGTGCTGCTCTGCGAGCGCGAGCTCGACCGCGACGCGCTCATGGCGGCCGTGCACGAGGCCGTTGCCGGTGCCTGGCGCAGGGGAGACGGAGCCCCGGTCACCCAGCCCCACGTGGAGGGGACCATGAGGCCCTTTCTGTACGGGCTGCTCGGGCTCGGCCCCCTCTCGGATGGTCGGCCGGAGCGGCGGCGCCTTTCGCTCGACGACGTGGGCGCGGAGCTCCTGGCGCGGTCGCTGCGCCACAGGGCGACGGCCACTGGATGATCTTGCTGATCGCCCGCTCTGGTCGCGGGCACGGCGTCGAGGGCCTCAGACTCAAGCGGGCCAGCAGTCCCGGAGCGTCCCCTCCGGCCCGCGAAACGGCCTTGAGCAGGACCGGGCTGAACATGCCACAGGGCAGGATCTGACCGGGGCTGCTGAGAATCCGGGGCCTCATGTCGGTTCTGGACCAGCTCAAGGGTCTCGGCGGCCACAGGAACGAGCTCGTTGACAGGTTCGAGGCGGCTTTGACCGTCGCTCCGGGCCGCCGGGCCGGCGATCCCGAGACAGTCGTCTCCTTCGATCATCTCCTCCCCGATCCGGGCCGAGTCGAGGGCGATCTGGGCGCCCGCTGGCGGCTCGCGACGGCCAGGCATCGGCTGGTGGGGTTCCCGGTTTCGGGCGAGGCCTTGGCGGAGTGGCACCGAGCCGACCCGCACAAGGGTCGGCGGCTCGTCGCCGCCGACCTGCACAACCGAAACCGCGCCGCCGCGATTCTCTCCTGGCACTACGAGCCCCGGCGGGGCCGCCGCGGCCGCCCACACCTGATCACATCGCTCGCCGTTCGGGGCAATGTGAGCCGCGAGCTGCGTGCGGAGTACGTGGTCGCGTTGTGGTTGCTCACCTGCGTGGCTCTGGCGATCGACCGCAAGACGGTTCGGCGCAAACGCATCGGGGTCGTGCTCGACAACGCGATCGAGCTGTCCCTGCAGAACCTGACGGCCATCGGGTTCTCGCGTGGACCTCAGCGCGGCGGGTACCGCGGGGAGTAGTACGAGCTGCGGGCGTGATGCCGGTAGATCGCCTCGGCCCGCTCCGCCCAGCGCTTCGGCAGCGCGGCCCGCAGCTCGGTGACGAATGCGGCGGGCTCGCTCGCCGATGGCTCGGGGAGTCGATCGAGGAAGCGGTCGATCTCCGCGGTGATGTGGTCGAGCTGTTCGGGATGGTCGCGCTCGGTCCGTTCGATCAATCCCCCCGCGACCTCCTCGAGCGACGCGCGCTGGGCCTGCTCGGCGATCCGCAGTAGATCGATTACCGTCAGGTGCTTCTCTCGAGCG
This sequence comes from Solirubrobacterales bacterium, assembly GCA_038199375.1. Lineage (GTDB taxonomy): Bacteria > Actinomycetota > Thermoleophilia > Solirubrobacterales > Solirubrobacteraceae > JBBPZA01. Next base: position 10,332 of record JBBPZA010000008.1, read on the forward strand.
CCCCACATCTCGGGCTCGATCCCGAGCCGCTCGACGGCACGGGTGATGCCAGAGGGGTCGAGCCCGATCAACTC
>JBBPZA010000009.1:0-61012 GCA_038199375.1 Solirubrobacterales bacterium
GCCTCCGGCCCGGCTTGCCATCCTGTGATCGCGGCATCGCTCTCCTCGCTCCCGACCGACCGCCAACCCCGATAGTTGCACGTCAAACAAGATGGCGTGAAAAACCAGCCAAAGTCGGCAACGAACTCAGACGCAGAACACGGGCGGCGAGCCCGCGTTGAGGGATCACGAAAGCGAAGCGCCTCCCGTCCCTCAAGCAATTGGAACCCTATTGGAACCATGACCGACGAAGAGAGGGCCGGCTCACATGCCGAAAGGCCCACCGTAGCGGGCCTTTCGGGTGATAGCGGGGGCGGGATTCGAACCCGCGACCTTCGGGTTATGAGCCCGACGAGCTACCAGACTGCTCCACCCCGCGGCGTGTGCTCTTAGTAATAGCAAACCGGCACGGAGGGTCAAGCAGATGCCTGGTGGGGCATGGGCTGACCGTCGAGCGCCGCGAGGAGGTTGTCGACCGCCAGATCGGCCATTCGCTCGCGGGCGGTGTGGGTCGCCGAGCCGATGTGCGGGAGGACGAGGAGGTTCGGGGCTTGCAGGAGCGGGGCGTCGGGTGGGAGGGGCTCGGGGTCGGTGACGTCGAGGGCGGCGGCGGCGATCGCGCCCGACTCGAGTGCCTCACGCAGCGCGGCCTGGTCGACGAGTCCTCCTCGGGCGGTGTTGACGAGGATCGCCGTGGGCTTCATTCGCCGCAGGGCGGCGGCCGCGATCATCCCGCGAGTCGCGTCGTTCAACGGTGCGTGGAGGGAGACGATGTCCGCACGCTCGAGCAGCTCGTCGAGGGGCACGCCGTCTCCGCTGCGCCCGGTGTGGATCACCTTCATGTCGAAGCCGCCGGCCCGCCTCGCGACCGCTTGCCCGATGCGGCCCATTCCCACGATTCCAAGCGTCGCCCCGTGCACCTGGTAACCGAGGAGCCAGCCCGGATCCCACGTGACCCACTTCCCGTCGCGGACCGCCTCGGCGGCCTCGGGGAGCCGGCGCGCGGCTGCGAGGATGAGCGCGAAGGCGAGGTCGGCGGTCGCCTCGGTCAGCACGTCGGGCGTGTTTCCGACGGGGATCCCGTGGGCGGCGGCCGCCTCGAGGTCGACGTTGTCGACGCCGACGGCGTAGTTGGCGATCGCCCGTAGGCGGGGGCAGGCGTCCAGGAGCTCGCCGTCTATCCGGTCGGTGAGCATCGTCAGCAGGCCCTCGGCCTTGCGGGCTCTCTCGCGGAGCTCAGCCGGGGAGGGCGGGAGGCGGTCGGGCCACACGTCGACCTCGTGCGCCCCGCTCAGGCGGTCAAGCGCCGTCCCGGGCAGCCTGCGGGTGACGAAGCAGCGTGCCATCGGGCACATTCTCCACATGGCCTACTGGATCAAGGTGACCGGGACCGGCGAGCATCCGTTCACCGACGACGACTGGCGGCCGCGGCGCGACCGCTGGGCGCGCGACCAGGGCGGCGGCTCGTTCTTTCCGCGACGCCCCTCGATCCGGCGCGGCGACCGGCTCGTGCTCTACGCCGCCGGCTCGTCCGCGGTGTTCGGTGCGGGCCGGCTGTTCGCCATCGAGGAGGTGCTCTCCGACGAGCCCGAGCCCAGCGGCCATCCGCGCTGGAAGTGGAAGGTCTACACGCGCGAGCTCTGCGCCGTTGCGCTGCTCAGCCACGGCCCGACCCTCGGCGAGATCGCCGTGAGCGCTCGGTCGCTCGGCCGACACTCCCACATCCGGCTCACCGACGAGCAGGGCCAGCGTGCCGAGGAGCTCATGCGCCGATACAGCGAGGAAGCGGCGGAGACGCGGTGAGCGGCGCGGGCCGGCGCGGAAGCGACGGGGAGGGGCCGAGCGGTCCGACAGAGTCCCAGCGGGACCGGGCGAGGCCGAGATCGCGTGCGACCCGCCGCGAGCAGCTCCTCGAGGTCGAGGAGAGGCGCCGGGCGGCGGCGGGAGACGATCGGGCGGGCCATCTCTGAGCGCTTCGGCACGAGCCGGGCGCTGCTTGAGCTCGCGCCGCTCCCTACGATGGCCGGCGATGCGCGTCGGCGTCGTCGACCTCGGGACAAACTCCACTCGCATGCTCGTCGCCGACGTGGCAGACGGAGCCGTGCGAGAGGTCGATCGCCGCACCGAAGTCACCCGCCTCGGGGACAGCCTCGAGGCGACGGCGCGACTTTCGCAAGACGCCATGGGGCGGGTGCACGAGGCGGTCGGCCAGTACGTCGAGACCTTCGCCGCCCATGGCTGTGAAGCCGTGTGCGCGGTCATGACCAGCGCGATTCGCGACGCCGTCAACGGTGCGGCCTTCAGTGAGGAGGTCGAGAAGCTCCATGGGCTCGAAGGACGTGTGCTCACGGGCGAAGAGGAGGCCCGGCTTACCTTCCTCGGGGCCGCGGCCGGTCGCGCCGCCGTCGACGACGGCGCCATCTGCGTCATCGACGTCGGCGGGGGGTCTACCGAGCTCGTCACCGGCCGGGACGGCGAGGTCGAGTCGCACGCGTCACTTCAGCTGGGCGTCGTCAGGCACACCGAGCGCCACCTACACCGCGATCCGCCCGCCGCCGAGGAGCTCCAGGCGCTGGCCGACGACGTGCGCGCAGCGCTGGCGCAGGCGCTCCCCGAGCCGGCCCGACGCACGGTGACCGCGGGAGTCGCCGTCGCCGGAACGCCGACGTCGTGTGCGGCGATCGCCCAGGAGCTCGACCCCTACGACCGCGAACGGGTCGAGGGCTACGCGCTCGAGCTCGCCGGGTGCGAGGAGCTCCTCGCCCGGCTGGCGGACATGCCGCTGGCGCAGCGGTGCCTGTTGACCGGTCTGCACCCCGACCGGGCGCCGACGATCGTGGCCGGGGTGGTCATCCTCATCGAGGCCCTGCGCTTCCTCGACCTCGACCGCACCACCGTCTCCGAACGCGACATCCTGCACGGAGCGGCGCTCGATCGCGCGGGGTTCGGAAAAACGCGGTAGTGAACCTCCGTGGACGTTCGTACTACTGCTCAACCGGGTGAAGCGTGACATAATCCGTCGCCGCCGGGCGAGCGGGTTCGTGCCATCACCGGCGCACCGATCGTCTGGTACATAGGTTCGGGCGTAGCCGCATCGATTCGGCGCCTCCCGCCGCTCGGACCGCTTAAGACGGCCCCCTCAAGGCACGTACCCCTGCCCGTCCTGATGGGGCTTTGTAGAGACGGCCCGCAATGATGCGGGCCGTCTCTCTCTTTCCCGGCGTCTCGCCGGGAAACCACTCAGCCAGCCCTCAGGCGAGGTTCGACCTAGACGGAGAACAGGTGGCCGCCCGAAAGCGTGAAGAGCTTGGTGACGCCGTGGGCCTTGAGGCGGCGGCGGGCGATCAGGCGGCCACCGTGGAGCTGGGTTGGTCTCCCGAGTCGCGGCCGACATGCGGCCCAAGCTACACGGCCGCCGTAGGGCGCGGGGATCATCCGTCGTGGTCGGGGAGGTTGGCAGCGGGCGCGGAGCGCTCAGCCCGCCAACGGCGGGCGCCGCCCAGCCCGCGAAGGGCGGGCGCCGCTCAGCCCGTGAAGGGCACTCGACCGGAGCCGCCGGCGGACACGCGGGCGAGTGCGGCCGCCTCGGCGAGACGCTGCTCTCCGCCGAGGATCGATCGGCCGACGCGAAACGCGGGAAGCCGCTCCGCCCCCGCGGCGAGCAGCCGGCGGCCGGTCGCTTCGATGGGCCCATCGCGACGCGGATCGCGCGCGGCCTGCAGGCAGGCGTCCAGGCTCAGGCCGGCGGCGGCGGCCGCCTCGGCGAGCACCTCGCAGTCATCGAGGTCGAAGCCGCCGCAGAACGCGAGCCGCGCGGCGGCGACGACGAAAGTCGCCGCGCGTCCGCACTCGGCGGCGTGGGCGGCGGCACGCATGGCGCCGCGCGCGCCCTGCGCGGGGCGCTCGGGCCATACGAGCGGGACGTTGAGCGCCGCCGCACGACGCTCCGCCGCGGCTCTCGCAAGCGGATCGGACCACGGGTCGCGCCGCTGGAGCGCCTCATCGGAGGCGGGCTCCCAGGTGAGCTCGGCGAAGACGCGGTCGACGCGCTCCACGGCGAGATAGGTGAACGGCGAGCCGAGGTCGAAGTAGAACGTCGTGGGGCGGACGGCGGCGTCCTGAGCGGCCGCACGACTCGCAGGCCGCGTCGCACGACGCGCCTGCCGGTACCTGTCGATGTAGATGAGTTCGCCCATGCCGGTTATTCCCTGCCTGCCGCGCGCGCCCGGTCCCCGCCGCGCCCGTTCCTAGACAACAGAAACGAAGCGGCTCGAGGAAACTGGCGGCACGGTGTCAACTCGCCCGGAGCCAGACATCCTTGAGCGCGCCGGGCCGGAGATGGCCGGACATTCGTCCAGTCCGGCCGGTGAGGGATGGGTAGAGTCCGTGACCCCGTTATGCTGAAAAGAGCCTCACCGTTTTGCCGGAGTCCGGCCAGGCGGGTCGGCTGAAGCGGCCGGGCTTCGGGCCGGGCCGAACGCGTCCAGATCGGAGGCCAAGATCCCCGCCCCCCCACCCCCCAAGCGCCACCCCTACGACCAGTGGGCGCCTGACGCCCGTGCCCTCGACCTCGTCGGGGACAAGTGGACCCTGCTGATCGTCCGCGATCTCGCGGCCGGCCCTCGCCGGTTCGTCGAGCTCCAGCGCGTCCTCCCCGGCATCTCGACCGAGCAGCTGCGCTCGCGCCTGAACCGGATGGTCGCCGACGGCCTCCTGACCCGGCAGCGCTACCGCGAGGTGCCGCCCAGGGTCGACTATGAGCTGACCGACCGCGCCCGCGATCTGATGCCCGTCCTCGGCGCGCTGGCCAGCTGGGGCTACGAGTGGGCGTGGAGCGCACCGCGACCCGGCGAGGCAATCGACATCGGCGCGATCCTGCGCCTGGCGCCCGGGGTACTGCATCCCGCCCGCTCGGTCTCCGGCCGCGTCGAGCTCGAGGTCTCCACCACGGACCGCACACGCCACTACGTGCTCGCTGCCGACCGTGGACGGGTCGCGATCGAGGAGCATCCAGAGCCGGAGGCCGACGCGCGGGTCGCGGGGCCCGAGAAGGCGTGGATCGAGGCGTTCTCGCCCGACGGCTCGCTCACGGGCCTATCCATCACAGGAAGGGCGCAGCTCGCCGAGCAGCTCCTCGACGGCATCCAAGCCGCCCAGGCGCGGGTCTCGGCAGCCTCCTCAGCCGCCTGAACAACGCCGCAGACGCCCCTCAGCGGTCGCGGCTGTAGTCGTTGGGGCGAACCTGGGGGTACTTCGTCCGCTGACACCCCTGGAAGTCGGGCGGGGTCTGGGTGAGGCAGCCCGGCGCGGTGGTCGGCAGCGTCGTGTCGGGGTCCTGGTCGCCGCCCGCGTTGTCGCAGTCGAAGCTCGTGTCGCAGTCGAAGCTCGGGATGATCGACTTCGAGGTTCCCGCTCTCCGTAGCGAAGGCCCGCGCGGTGGTAGAGGTCGTCCTCCCGCTCGGCGAGGTCTGAGACCAGGCGGGAGGACTCCACGATGAAGCGCTCGAGCATCGGCGTAAGGGCGTTCGGGGGGTCAAAGGAGAACCCCTACGATGGCCTCGCGCCCGGGTAGACAAATCGGCAAAGTCCGCGGCCTTAAAAGCCGCTGCTCGCAAGAGCTTGCGGGTTCGATCCCCGCCCCGGGCATGGAACTAAAAGCCCGCTCGTATAGCGGGGTTTCGTGCCTTCGGGGCTCGGCCAGCCGCGGGGCTCGGATGCGGGGTGACAACGAAAGTGACAACGCGCCTCGGCACCATCGGCGGCTTGGCCGGGTGGCGGCAGGCGTTGCTCAACGCTCAGCAGGCGACGACGGACCTCGCGTCCGCGCAGGCTGACGCAGCGGAGCCCGGACCTATCGGCTTTCGTCGATGGCGCGCTGGAGGTCATCCACGAGCTGCGGCCCGCATCCGCTCTCCATGTTGTCGCGCGCGACCCGCATGAAGTCTCGATCCTCCCGGTCCTTGCCGCTCTCCTCGTACGCGCTGATCAGATCGTTCGCGCGGGCGTCGATCTCGCCTTGGTCGACGGTCTCGCCCTTGGCTCGATCGAGGCATAGCGGGCCGAGCCGTGCCGCCGCTTGGCTGACCGACATTGTCCCCTGACTGCCGGGAGACGACGAATCCACGATCGTCGCGCTGATCGAGCAGCCCCGGCCGGTTTCCTCGGCGGACTGCAAACGGTCGATCACGTCGTTTGTTGTGGGCATGTTGAAGCTGACGCGCTTGCGCTTCCCGACTCGCAGGTCGAATGTCTGCTCGTCGCGGATTGGCTCGGCGCCGAGTTGCTCCCACTTGACCTTCACGCGCACCTGAATCTCGACGTTCCCGACGTTCTCCACTGTGCCGCCGCCGATCAGGGTGTAGGAGTCCACGTCGTCCCCCAGGAGGTAGTCGCAGGTGAGCCTGTAGCTGCCGCGCGGGTCGGGGTCAGGCGCCGAGACCCCTTGCTCGATGCCGCCCCTCTTCGTACCGAGCTTCGGGAGAACCTGCTTGCAGGCGTCGGCGATCGTGACTCGCTCGGCGGCGGGCGCTCGGTAGAACGCGTCGAGTCCGGAGGCGAGTTGCTTCGCGGTGCCCGTCGTGCTTGACGAAAGACAGAAGTTGGCCGTAGTCAACTTGTCCGCCTGGCTCAGCTTCTTCCATGCGTTGCCGTTGCCCTTGAGCGGATCGCCCTTGGCGGCTGTGCCGCCACCGCAGCCGGTCACGAGCAGGGCCAGCGCGAGGGCGACGAAGGCAAATGGCAGTCTCATTCCGCGGCGACGAGCATCCTTGCCTCTCCGCAGTCAGCGCCCTTCGATCGAATCTTCTGGGCGTCGGAGAGGTCGTCGGTGGGGTAGAGGAGGTCGTACACCGGCTTGCACGACTTGTAGCCAGCACCTGCGTAGGTGGCGGGCGGCAGAAGAGCCATCGCGGCCAGCGCTGTCACCACAGACTGAGGCGAGCCGCGAAGCAGCGCAGGGCGGAGGACTTCCTGACCGTTCCTCGCCACGATAGCCATCCCCCAGAATACGCTAGCTCAAGAGCCTGCTCGGCATGGAGCGGGCGGCGCGAACGTCAACGAGGGAGCGCAAAAGGGGGGCACCCTCAGAGAAAAGTTGTGCGTCGTCCCCGTGTTCCGCGTTCCCCTCAGCGCGGACAGGTTTCGAGTTTTTGGGGGTCCCACGTCTGCCCCGCTGTGCGAGGGGGGAGGTCGCCTCGGACCGGGGGTGTGTCCGGGACGTCCGGCCACCGTCGCGTTAGATCGAGCAGCAACGTCCGCGATCACGGCGGCTTCCGCTGACGCTCGCAGGTTGCATCGCGTCCCTTGACACGCAAAGTCCAGCGGCCGACTCTACGATCAGCATCCCGGCATGCCCCTGTTTCCCCGCACCGACCCAAAGCTTCGGCCCCTGATCTCCTACATCGTCGCGCAGGCGCGCGACCGCGGGGTCACGCTCAACCGCACGAAGCTCGTCAAGCTGCTCTACCTGATCGATGTCGAACGCGTTCGCAGCCGCCGCGACGCGCTGACCGGACTCGAGTGGGTCTTCTTTCACTACGGGCCATACGCTTTCGAGTTGATCGACACGCTAGAAGTGATGGAGGGCTCCGAGCTGCTCGCGCAGCAATGGCAGGGGAGCATGCTGTACCGCGGCGCGCCGGATGCTCCGAGCGGCGACAAGTGGCCCGCGGGAACGAAGGCCACCGTCGACAGGGTGATACAGCGCTTCGCTCCGGTCGACCTCAACGAGCTGCTCGATTACGTCTACTTCCGTACCGGGCCGATGTCCGACGCCGTGCGCGGGCAGCGCCTTGAGATGAGTCGGGCTCGCGAGGACGTGAGGGCTCGCCGACATGTCCCGCTGCAGGCCGCCTCCGAGCGGCCCACCGACATCGAGGAGCGTCTCGCACGGTGGCGTGCTGCTACTGCGCGTCGCCTTGCGCCGGTCACGCTCGATCCTCCGGGCGTGTTCCTCGATCCCGATGAGGACCTCGCCGGCGACGACGTCCGCGGCCGGCTGCACGTCCCGGACGGCACTGAGCTCTGCTAGGAGGCGCGTGTACGACTGGATCCACCCGTTCTTCGAGCCAGCGGAACCCGCGATCGAGCCGGGTCACATCTGGTCCGACCAGCCGATCTACCTCCCGCCCAGGCATGGTCTGAAGATCGACCGAGCCGACCCCGAGGACGACAGGCACCTCGACCTCACGGTCTGCGGACGCACCGCCGACACGTTCGACCACCCCCCGATTCACAGCCTCAAACTCAAGTCGACCGAGGCCGCCGTGGTCGCCAAGACGAAGCGCAACCGACCAGTCATCGTGCTAGGTGGAACGACCGCCACAGAGCTGAAACCGGCGTCGAGAAAGCACGCAGGGACGGTCATGGTCGTGCCCATCTACGGCGCGGACCAGTACGACGAGCACTCCCGCAAGCGAATGGCCTACTACGAATTCACCAACGCCTTCTATCTGCCGGCTTGGGAGCGCCCCCACTTCGACGAGGGCTTCGCTCGTCTCGACCACACCCAGCCCGTCGCGCAAGCGCATCTCGCCGAGCACCGCGGCCTCAAGCTGTCGGGAGATGCACTCGATGCGCTAGTCGACTGGTTCGTCGCGTTCAGCACCAATCGGCAACTTGAGGACTCGCTGATCCTTGAGTATCGCCGCGAGAAGCTCGGCTCCTAGGAGGGTTTGGCGAAACGATTGGCGAAACGCGGCGCAGGCGGTCCCGACGCAGCACGACGGCTAGCGAAAATCATCGCCGCCCCGGCGGAATTCGTACGCAAGACCCACGAGGACTATGAGACTCCCGCCTGCGAAGATGATGCTCGAGATCGTCTCGCGATCGCCAATAACGAACTGAAAAGCGAGGATGGCGAGCAGGACCGCGTAGGTTTTTTCCGTCGTCCGGCGTTTTCCGGCGGAACGCCGAGCAATTTGAAGGCAGAGGCCAGCTAATAGAACCGCGAGGACGCCGTAGAAGAAGACGTCATTCGCCACCAAGCTCTCCGGTTCGAAGCTCAAGAGGACAATGAACACGGCAAGGCCCAGGGCAAGGCCTGTGATGACAAGCACCGGCTTGCGGCTCACAGGCCGAGTTTACTGCCTCTGCTACGCCGTAACTTGAACGGCCCGCGCCTGGGCGAGAGCACACGACAGCTTCGCCAGGATGGTCAGGTCAGCATGTAGGCGCACGCGATCCAGACCGCGCACTCGCAGCGGGAGCAGCGCCCACTCGTGCTTCAAGCGACCGAACTCGCGCTCGACGGCTCCGCGCGAGTGGTAGAGCTTGCGCGACCGCTCAGTCTCTCGCGGAATCAGGGGGTGGAGGCGGTCGGCCTTCACCCAGACGGAGGCGGGCTTGCACTCACCGGTCGGGCAGCGCCACTTCGTCGCCTTGCGCTTGAAGTCAGCCCCCGCGAACGTCCACTCCCCATGCTCGCAGGTCGGGGGCTTGTGCTCGCCGCGCAGGACGCGTCCGGTCTTGCGAAGCGCGGTCACGGGGCACACGCCGCGGGCCATGCACCCGTCGTGGATCGGGCCGTTGTCATAGCCCTTGTCCATGATCGCCGTCTTGACCGCGAACCCGCGCTCGCGCGCCGCGTCGAGCAACGGGAGCGCGTAGTTCGTCTCTGCCGCGCTGGCCGTCTCAACGGTCCACGCGACCGGAAGGCCGGTGATCGCGCAGACGGCCGCATGAACCTTGTAGCCGTAGTAGCCCCCGCCCTTCCGAGTGGAGATAGCTGAACGATGCCCCCAGCTCGCGTCAGGATCGGAGTACCGCTCGCGCTCCGGGCCGTTCTTCGACACGTACCGCTGCCCGTTCGCGTAGGCCGGAAGGTCGGAGCCGTCGATGGCTACGTCGCGGCCCATATCCGGGTGCTCGACGTGGAGACCGGCGGTCACGCGGTCGAGGCAGGAGGCGAGCATGTCCCCGTGCTCGCGCAGCTTGCGCGTGAACCGGTAGCACGCCCACTCCGAGGGAACGTCACCGATAGCGTCGCGCAGCGCGGCGTGCTCACGCACGAGCCGCACCGTCCGCGTCCACGTCGGGATCGAGTAGAGCGACTTCGCCAACGCCATGCCGACCATCGACCGGATCGGATAGCCGGGACGGCCCGTCCAGCGCGTCGCCTCAAGCTCGGCCACGAGTTCCGCAATCTCGGGAGAGGCGAGGAGTCCTGCAATCTCGGAAGCGGCCGAGCGCGGTGGTACGGTCTTGACGACCACGGAGCCACAATCTCCTGGGTCCAGACCCCCGGAGGTTCCAGCCTCGCGGGGGTCACTTTGTCTAAGGGAAGAGCACCAACTCTACCTCCTCTATCGGACGGAAAAGTGCAGCAAAAAGGGAAAAACGCAGCTTAGTGGAAGGCCCAAAAATCTACGTGAAGCCGGCCAGCAGCCTTTCCGAAAACGACCCCCGCTTGGCGTGGCCGATCTTCACGATCTCGGAGGCCGCTCGCCATCTCGACTTACCTGTTTCTACCTTGCACAACTGGGCGCGACCCCCCGCCGAGGGCAGCGCTCCGCTCGTCACCGCATTCGCGGCGAGAGGCCACCGAGCAACAGTCCCGTTCATCGGTTTCACCGAAGCCTTCGTGCTCAATGCTGCCTTCAAGGCAGGGGTTCCTCATCACCGCATTCGCCCCGGGGTTGAGGCGATCAAGCAACAGGTGGGCGGCTTGGAACATGCCCTCGCCTACAAGCGAGTCTTCACCGATGGCGCCGAAATCCTCTTTCGGTTTGTCGAAGAGGAGGATTTGACTGTCGCTCGAACAAACCAGACTCAGTTCACGAAGACGGTCGAAAACCAGCTTCGCCTCATCCGCTATGCCGACGACGGGTTTGCGGCGCGAGTGCAACTGCCGAAATACTCGGTAGCGGTGGTCACGGTGGACCCGCACGTCGCGTCAGGGAGTCCATTGATTGAGAGCGGCGGGGCGCGCGTCAAGGACTTGATCGACCGTTACCAAGGCGGAGACCCAGAGGCCGATATAGCGCGTGACTTCGAGGTCCCGCTCAACGAGGTCAAGGAGATCGTCGGGAACGCCTGAGCTTCCCGAGGTCTTCGCCGACCGTAGCCTCGGCCGATACTTGGTTCCCGATGGCCTTCGCAAGGCGGGCTTCGTTGTTTGCACGATGGCCGAGGTCTACACGGAGAAAGTCGGAGAGCGAAAGGCTGACGTGGACTGGATTCCTGAGATCGCGAGCCGAGGACTACCGATCCTGTCAAAGGACAACGCTCTAAAGAGCGACCCGGAACGTCAGGCGATCATCGACAGCGCCGCCCGTGTATTCCTTCTTCCCGATACCCAGCGTCCGGCAGTCGAGCAAATCGCCCGCTTCGTCCACCACCGCTACCGGATCGCGCTCCGCTGCCGCCGCGATGGCCCGTACATCTACCTACTCTTCCCGAAGAAGGTGGAGCACTTCCCTTTGGGGTAAGCCCGTCCGAAAAGTGAGGTGCCGCCCGTGACCCAGCACCTGCGATCCCGCTCTACAAGCTACTTGGCGAGTTTCGCCAAACCCTCCTAGGGGGGGGAGGCTGAGCGTTTTCAGACGCTCTTCCCGGTGTTCCGCGTTCCGTCACGGGAAAAATCTTTGGCCGATGAAGTCATTTTTCAGGGCCTGCAACCCGGCCAGCACCCAGGCGTTGGCGTCGCCGAGCCCCACCCGCGCTAGCGGGGCCGTCGGGGGGCGTCGGTATCACGAGCGCCGCTCGACCGGCCGGCACCCGAAACTTAATTGTTGTGACACACCTGGCCTACGGCTGCTCGCCGTGGTGTCACGGCCGCCCGACCATCTGGCGCCCCGAGCTTTAATCCGCCGCGCCGGCTGCGAAGATCACCCGCGGCCTCCTCAGAACAGGCTCCGGGCCGCCGATCCCGAGCAGGGTCGGCGGCCCTTTCCGTCCGCGTCGTGGCCGATCATCCCCGGTGTTCTGAGACCGGCCGTTTCACCGCTCACTGACGCATCGCCGCGGCGCAAGCACCCACCCGAGGAGCGCTCCTGCGAGCAATGCGGCAAGTCGATAGGCATGGTCCCTGGCTACCGCATCGCGCGCGGGGGCGGCCGGTTCTGCAGCCAGGTCTGCGCCGCGAGGGCTCCGCGGAAGTACCCGGCCGGCGAGGAGCGCGCGTGCGAGCAGTGCGGCGAGTCGCTTGGCGTGATCGCTGGCTGCCTCATCGCGATGGGGAAAGGCCGGTTCTGCGGGAGAAGCTGCGCCGCGGCATCACGGCGAAAGGGTGAAGAGCGCTCGTGCGAGCTGTGCGACAAGCCCCTCGGCGTGATCCCTCCTTCCCGGCTGGCCAAAGGGGAGGGCCGGTTCTGCAGGAGCTGCGCGGCGGTGGCGCAGCGAAAGGGCGAGGAGCGCTCCTGCGAGCAATGCGGCAAGTCGATAGGAGTGGTCCCTCCCTCCCGGCTCGCCAAGGGGGAGGGCCGGTTCTGTGGCTTGAGCTGCGCCGTAGCGTCGCGTCCCAGGGTCCCACGGACCTATCCGGCCGGCGAGGAGCGCGCGTGCGAGCGATGCGGCAAGTCCCGCTACGTCCCTGGCTGGCTCATCGCGCGCGGGGGCGGCCGGTTCTGCACGAGGAGCTGCGCCGCCTCCGACCGGGTGACCCTCAACCACGCCCCGATACGGGCCCTCCGTGCTGACAGGGAGCGCTGCGCCACGGAGATCGTGCGGCTCAAGGCAGAGCAGGGTCTTGTGGGCATCGCGGAGCTCGCCGAGCGCACAGGGCTATCGCTTCCCGCGATCTACTCCCGGTACTCAAGGGGCCAGTTGCCGAAAGCCTCCCGTGCGGTCGACGGCCACACGTTGCTCGTGCCCGAGCCGGCCGCCAAGGCGTTCGTGACCGCGCTCGCGCGCAGCGACAGTCCCTACCGTAAGTGCTGGCTTGAAGTAGAGCCCGAAGTCGCGCGGCTGATCAGCCGCGGGCACCTCGCCCGGCTGCGCGACAACGGCCTCACCGATGCTGAGGCCCGGGCCGTACTTCGTGTTCAGGCCGAGGAGCGCGTGAAGCGTCGCCGGCGCGTGCTACCTCACCGCAGCGGCCGCCCGATAGCGGACGCCACACGCGAATGGGCGGCGTCGCTCCTCGAGATTGAGCGCGAGCTCCATGAGAACCACGCGATACGGGACACACTCGGCCTGGCGCCCGAGAGACCGCCGAGCCGGTACGCCGCAGCCTGCGAGCTTGTCTACCGGGACGCGCAGGCCCACCCGGAGCGCTGGCCGGCAAACCACTACCCGCGCACGCCGGACGGTGAGATCACCGCTGACGCCACCAGGCTGGGCGCTGGCCGGATCTTGCGTGCCGTTAAACGCCTGCAAATCAGCGCTTCCATAATGATCTGAGCCCCATTTCGTCGTCTCCGGCGTAGGACCGGGTGTCACAGTGCGGGCCGATGCAGCAGCCCCAGAAGATGACTCGCCGGGACCTGGCGCTGCGGCAGCTCCAGCGGGCTGGTGATCGGGGCGTCACCACGGCGGAGTTCCTCGGCGCCGGCGTCGGGTCGCGCTACTCGGCACGGGTGCTCGAGCTGCGCGAGCTTGGCTACGTCATCTCGTCTGAGCGCGTCCGTGACGGCCAGTGGCGCTACTGCCTGTCCAGCGAACCGTCGAGCCCGTCGGCGACCGCGCGAGCAACGACGCCGGTGGTCGTTCAGCCGAAGCTCTTCGACGTTCCGGCGCTGGCGCAGTGACGCCGCGCGATCGGACTGGTGCATCGCACATGGTGCGATCGCCGACGATAGCCACGGGCGCTTCATCGTCGCCCCGCACCCCGATCAGAGCCGGCGTGAGCGCAACCCCCGCCGACCTGGCGCTGGAGAGTCTGCGCGCCAGCGGACCCGACGCCTACCGCTGCGACCCCAAGCGGCCGGGCGCGTGGAACGCCTTCTGTCCCTGCTGCCTGGCCCGCCTCGAGGGACGTCGCACGCTGCGCGTCGTCGAGCACGGAGACGGCGGGCCGGTAAGCCTGCGGTGCGCCAACCGCTGCACCGAAGACGAGATCGCCTCAGTGCTCTTCGCGCCGGCGCCACCGGCGGCCGAGCATCCCCTGGTCGGCGAGGTCCTCGCCCTCGCCGACGCAGCCGTCCTCGAGATTCACCGACTGCGCGTGATGGCGCAGGCCGCCGACCGGGAGGAGCTACGTGCTGTCGCGTGAACAGATCGACGAGCGCGCCGGCGTCCCGGCCGCCGTCGCCGCGCGCAATGGAGCCGCGACAGAGCACGGGCCCCTGCGTGCTCGCGGCGTTGACCTCTCGCGCGTCCGGCCCACTCGCTGGGCATGGGAGCGACGCCTGCCGATCGGTTATCTCGCATTGCTCATCGGCGCCGAAGGCGTCGGCAAGGGAACGCTGCTCGCTCACGTCGTCGCGCTGCTCACCCGTGGCCTGCTGCCAGGCGACCTCGACGGACAACCATCCCGGGTCCTTTTCATTGGTGACGAGGACAGCTTCGACAGCGTCGTAGTGCCGAGGCTCTTCGCGGCCGGCGCTGACCTCGCGCTCGTGCGGACGATCGAGGAGCACTCCCTCGACGTCGCGCACGACGCCGACCAGCTCGCTGCCCTCATCGCTGCCGAGCAGATCGCCGCGGTCATCTTCGACCAGCTACTCGACAACCTCGACGCCGCCGTCGACGACTGGCGATCCAAGGCCGTCCGCGACGCACTTCGCCCGCTGCGCCGCGTCGCGCGCGAGCAAGACGTCGCGATGCTCGCCGCGCTGCACCCCAACAAGGGCCAGAAGGCCAGCTTTCGTGACCTGATCTCAGGAACCCACGCCTTCAACGCTCTATCGCGCTCCAGCTTGCTGCTCGCCGAGGACCCGGAGGACGGCACTCGTCGGGTACTCGTGCGCGGCAAGGGCAACCTCAGCGCGCCACCGCGCTCCTACGAGTTCACTATCGCCCCGCGCACGCTCGAGCTCAACGGCCACACCTTCGAACAGCCGATGGTCTGCGACCCGGTCGAAGGTGAGATGACCGCCGACGATCTCCTCGGCCGCCGTCCTCCCGAGACGCCGATCCGCGACCAGGTGATAGAGCAACTCGACGCGATCGGGACAGGCCAACCCCAGCGCCAGGCAGACCTCGCCCGCGCCGTCGGCCGCGAGCCCGACGACTCAACGGTCCGCGCGGCCCTCCGCGAACTCGAACAAGACGGCCGCTGGGCCCGCGAAGGAAAGCAGTGGAGGAAGACCCAATGACCCCCGGTTCCCGTTCCGGGTTGTTGTTGTGCCCCTATACAGGGGACACAACAACTTCTAAGCCGGCCGAGGAGAAGGCAGCGTGACCGCTCCGCTCGCCGTCCAACTCCCCGACGAACTCCTCGACGAGATCGCCCACCGCGCCGCCGCCCTCCTCGCCGAACAGCACCGCGCACCCGAACCGTGGCTCTCCGTCGCGGACGCAGCGAAGCACTTGGGCTACGGCGACCACGTCGAACGCGGCAAGCGCAGGGTCTATGACCTCGTCAGCCGTGGCGAGCTCCATCCCAAGCGGGACGGGGCTCGGCTCGTCTTTCGCCCGAGCGACATCGACCGCTACCTCGAGGAGAACACGTGACCCTCACCGCCGCGCCAACGATCAGCGACGACGCGACCACCTACCTCGCCGCCGCCTGGTGGGACCAGCCCTACGGCGCCGCGGCTACCGACGCCGCCTACCTCACCTGGGAGCAGGCGTGGGACCAACTCTGCCGCGACGTTGAAGCCGGCAACCCCGCCGCCCTCGAAGCCGTCGAGGTCATCGACGCCGAAGTCACTCCCGCGTCGGAACGGCGGCACTGCACGACCTCGAGCAGTCGCGAGATACAGGGGGAGGGGGCTAGGAAAATCACGAGCACTCATCGAACGGCTCGCACCCTGCTAGCTCGCCGCGAAAAAAAGTCGCCTGGGGGGCGCGTTGACACCGCCTAGGTTCACGTCGGAGCGCCGGGCGCTCTATCTCAGCCTCCTCGAGACCGGTCGCAACGTGGAGGAAGCGTGCGCGGCGGTGGGAGTCTCTCGGTCGACGGTGAGTAAGTGGGCGGCTCGCGGCCGGCGGGGTCATCCGGAGGCGGCCGAGTTCGCGGAGCGCTTCGATGCGATCCGCGAGGGCCGAGGTGATGAGGCGCTGACCGATGATGACTTGGTCGCGCTGTTGGAGCGCTCGGCGCGGCGCGGCTCGGTCAAGGCGATCGAGCTGCTGCTGAAGCGGCCATGGGAGCAGCTGCGGGGTGAGCAGACACCGCGTTCGCCGTTCGATGATGAGTTCGGATTTACCAACCAGCGACATCGAGGAGACCGACATGCGTGATGGATTGAGAGAACGGCCGCACTCTTCGCGAGGCCTGGCGCCGATGGCGTCAGGCCAGCCGCGCGATCCCGCCCGGCTGGCGCCGCGGGCTCCCGCCGGTGAGGCGGACTGATGGGCCGCCGAGGACGACGCGCACAACGCGAGGCGGCATCCGGTCCGGGCCCCGAGCAACATGATCGCGTTCCTCACTCATGAGCTCGAGCGGCAGCGGGCCGCTAACGCTCGCGGCTTCGACCGGGCGGAAGCGATCGAGGAGCTGCTCGAGCTCTGCGGCAGCCTCGCCCGGGATCGCGGGGTGGGCGACCTGACCGCGGTGGAGGTGTGGGGGTCACCGGAAGATGAGCAGTCGAGTGCACGGATGCGCGCGCTCCTAGACCGTGTGCTCGCTGACGAGGACTGGCCCCGGGCGGAAGTTTCGCGAGGCCGCATGACCGTAAAGGGCGGTTTCCTGTCCGCTGCGAGCGTTGCGGCTCGAGCTCGTAGCTCGAGCGGGTGGATGTGGAGGCCGTCGCGCGGCCCGGCCGCTCGGTGGTCGTGCTTTGCCGCCGCTAGTGCGACGAAACGCCGGACCGGACGTGGCGCCTGCGGTGGCAGCTCGCAGGCGCTCCGAGCCGCCCCTAGCGGTGCGCGTGGGGCCGTGGTAGGGTCGCGCGACCATACAAGTGGGGCCCGCGAGTGAGCAAACACCCCGGGCCCCGTGGCGGACGAGGGATAAGCTCGACCGCGGCTCGCACGGTATCCGCCTCGTCGGCCACCGGGCGTCCTCGCAGCGAAGCTTCCCTCGGCGTCATACGACCGAAGGGAGCCGCATGCCCAGCAGCGACAGCAGCAGCGACAGAAGGATCACCGTAACGCTCACCCGCGAGCAGGCGGAGCACGTGCTCCGCAAGGTGCTGGTGGATCTCGAGTACGGGCTCGGGGACAACGTCGTCGTGGACACCCGCCAGGACCGCGACGCGATCCGCAGCACGCTCGACTCCTATGAACGGCGAATCGACGAGCTCAGCGCCCCGGGCGACGAGGTGACCTACACCGACCACCGGGACGAGCTTGAGGCGCTCGCTGACGAGCTGATGGACTCCGGCGCCGACCACGTCCGCGACGTGACCGTGGGCTCCAAGGGCAAGGACCACGGCGAGCTGGCCGGGGAACGCCGAAAGGAGCTACGGAAGGCAGAGACCGGCGCGACGATCTATGACCAGATCGTGCGCGCGGCCGGCCCGGCCGAGGTGGCGGCATGACTTCTCACCTGACCGTGCTGCCCGCCCCGCCCGACAGGGAGGAGGCGAGGCGGGCAGCGTGGGCGATCATCATGAGGGCGGCCGAGGAGGCGCTCACGATCCCCGGCCTGCCCGAGGAAACCCGGTCTCGTCTCGCCCGGATTCACCGGGCCGCGCGCCGGGCGGCCGGGCAGCCGATACTGCGCTTCGCCGAGGACGGAGGGGCGTCCTGATATGCCTGCCCCGCTCGTCAGGACCTCCAGCGCCGGCATCTACCGCCGGGGTGGGCGCTACGTCGTCGTCTACCGCGTCAACGGCCGGCAGCGCCGCGAGACCGCCCGCACGCTCGACGATGCCCGACGCCTCAAGCGCGCCCGCGAGGCAGACCGTGACCGCGGCGACCTGGTCGCGCTCGACCGCGTCACGCTCCACGAGTACGCCCGGGAGTGGGTCGAGCGCTACGTCGGGAAGGGCCGCAGCGGGTTCCGCGAGTCCACCCGCGACGACTATCGCCGCGACCTGAACAAGTACGCGCTGCGCTACTTCGACGCGGGGAAGCAGCTCTCCGCGGTGACGCCGCGCGACGTCGCGGGGTTCCTCGCCTGGTTGTGCAAGCAACCAGCTCCGGGAGGGCGGACGCTGGCCGACGCGTCCGTTCGGCGCATCCTCAACCCGCTACGTGCCTGCTTCGCCACGGCTCGCCGCGAGGGCCTGATTCGCACGAACCCGGCGCATGGCGTTGCCCTGCCGCATCGCCCGCGGGTCGACGAGGAGGAGGCGTGCGAG
The DNA here is from genome assembly GCA_038199375.1 of Solirubrobacterales bacterium. Classification (GTDB taxonomy): domain Bacteria; phylum Actinomycetota; class Thermoleophilia; order Solirubrobacterales; family Solirubrobacteraceae; genus JBBPZA01. Next base: position 18,270 of record JBBPZA010000009.1, read on the forward strand.
GTGCGGGTGCTCTCGCGCGACCAGCTCGCCACCCTGCTCGCGGTCGTCGACGTGCGGCACCGGACGCTGTTTCGCGTTCTGGCCGTCACGGGGCTGCGGATCAGCGAAGCGCTCGCGCTCCAGTGGAAGCACGTCCACCTCGACGGCTCGCACCCGCACGTCAAGGTCCGGCGCGCCTACACCCGCGGCACGATGGCGCCGCCGAAAACACGCCACGGCCGGCGTGACGTCCCGCTCAGCCATGACCTCGTCAGGGAGCTGCGCGAGCGGCGCAAGGGCGCCGAGTGGCCGCGCGACGACGACCTCGTCTTCCCGTCGCTGACGGGCGTGCCGCTCCGGTACAGCAACCTCCGCTTTCGGACGCTGAAGCCTGCCGCTGAGGAGGCCGGGGCGCCGTGGGCGGGCTTCCACACGCTGCGTCACGGGTGCGCGTCGATGCTCTTCGAGCGCGGCGCGAACGCCAAGCAGGTGCAGCGCTGGCTCGGGCATCACTCGCCGAGCTTCACGCTCGCTACCTACGTGCATCTGCTCTCTGATGAGCTCGACGCACCGCTTGACTTGGGCGACGAGCTCGGGCGGGGTGACAACACCGGGACAACACACCCCACCGAACTCAGCCGAAACGGGTCGGGCGCAATAAGGGCTGATATCGCAGCGTAGAGCCAAATCCTCGGATGGGACGGGACTCCACGCAGAGCCGGGCCCGCTCTTAAAAGCCGCCGCTCGCAAGAGCTTGCGGGTTCGATCCCCGCCCCGGGCATCTGGCGCAAATCCGCCCTCGGCCGGCGCGGGATGGAGAACCCGCCCGCGGACGTGCGTCCAACCCCGGCGGAGCGCAACTTTCCCGTTGCTAGCGTGTCGATGCGGACGGGAAGCCCTTCTTCCCGCGCGCGACCATGGAAGTCTCTGCTCTAAAGCACGCCGGCGCGGCTGGGCTGCACGGCACCTCCCCACTTCTCCGGCTTCAGTCCGACGAGCGGCTGATCACGCTGATCCGCCGCGGCAACCACTCCGCGTTCGAGGCGCTCGTCAAGCGCTACCAGGCGCGCCTGCTGGCGTTCTGCCGCCACATGCTGGGCTCCAGGGAGGACGCCGAGGACGTCCTCCAGGAGGTCTTCGCCGCCGCCTTCAACGCGATCCTCGCCGATGACCGGGCGATCAACGTGCGCCCGTGGCTCTACCGGATCGCCCGCAACCGGAGCCTCAACCACCTGCGCCGCGTCCAGGCGATCGGGGTGGACTCCATGGACGTGCACTTCTCGGAGGCAGGCCTCTCGACCGCGGACGAGGTACACCGGCGCGAGGACTTCCGACTGCTGATCTCAGACGTCCAGCACCTCGCCGAGACCCAGCGCACCGCCCTGCTCCTGCGCGAGATCGACGCGCTCTCCTACGAGCAGATCGCCGAGGCGATGGACACGACGGTGCCCTCGGTCAAGTCGCTGCTGGTCCGCGCGCGCGTCTCCCTCGCCGAGGCGGCCGAGGCGCGCAGGCTCTCCTGCGACGACGTGCGCATGGAGCTCGGCGAGGTCGCCGAGGGCCTCAAGCGCGTGAGCCCTCCAGTGCGCCGGCACGTGAAGCTCTGCGAGCCCTGCGCTGGCTTCCGCCAGCAGCTGCGCGCAACCAACAAGGCGCTTGCCGCCGTCTTTCCGATCGGGCCGCTCCTCCTCCTCAAGAAGCTCTTCTTCGCGCACCTCGGCACGACGACCGCTGCCGGCGGCGGCGCGGCGGCGGGCACGACCGCCGCGGGCACCGGCGCCGGCGGCCTGATCAGCGCGGGCGCCTCGACTTTGGCGACCAAGACCGTCGCGACGGTCGCCGCCGCGGCGATCGTCACCGCGGGGGCCGTCGAGGTCCGCCAGGCAGCCGTCCACGCTCCAAGCGACCGCCGGGTGGTCGCCGTAGCGCCGCCCGCCCGGAGCGCTCCTTCGGTACGCGCCCTACCGGCACCCCGCTTCGGGCCAAGGCCCCAGGCCCGGACGGCGCCGCCGGTCGAACCCGCGAAGGAGCCCAAGGCGACCGACGCCACCGTCAAGAAGCCCGCGAAGGCGAAGGAGCCGGCGACCCTCACCGCCGGCGCGCCCGAGAAGCCGGCCCAGCCGGCCCCGAGTCCGACCCCGCCGGCAGCCGCCGCGCCCACGCCCCAGTCCGAGTCGGGCACCGCGGTGCTCCCCGGCGGCGACGACGTGACCACCGTCCCCGCCGAGACGATGCCGGGAACCGGGCCGGCTCCGGTCGCTCCGCCCGCCGGCGAGGGCTCCCCCCCGCCGCCTCCAAGCGCCCAGCTCACCCCCCCGCCGGCGCAGAGCCCCCCACCGCCGGCAAGCTCGCCCTCGCCCCGCGAGCCGGCGGCCCCCCTCACGCCGGCTCTACCGCTTCCGTAACACACGGCGCCGTCGTTCACCGGACCGTGACGCTCAGCTGAGAAGCACCGTGGCGCTTCGCCGCCTCACTCCCCGGTTACCGAGTAGGCCTCCGCCACCCCGTCGAGGTCGGCGAGCGCACCTCCCAGCGTAAGGAGGGCGGTGCGCTGCGCCTCGATGAGGACGATCGCGTGGGTCACACCGAGTGCGTCTCCCCCGGCGCCAGGACGACGACCTCGGAGTCGGTGTCTGACTCGACCTGGGACTTGAACGCCTCCGCGTCGGTCTCGATGGGCGGGAAGGTGTCGTAGTGGCACGGGATGATGGTCCCCGCCTTGACCAGCTCGGCGGCGGCCACGGCGTCGATGCGATCCATCGTGTAGTGGCCGCCGATGCACATGAGGGCAACGTCGATCTGGTTGCCGCGCTGCGCGGCGAGCGCGAGATCCGAGAACAGCGCCGTGTCGCCGAGGTGGTAGACGGTCGTGCCGGCGAATTCGACGATGAGGCCGGCCGGCGTGTGGGCCGTGCCCTTGGGGCTCACGGCCGTGTGCCACGCGGGCACGAGCTTGACCCAGCCCCAGTCGAACTTGACCGTCCCGCCCAGGTTGGGGTCGAAGATCTCGACGTCGTCCTCGGCGATCTCGTTGGCGAGCTCGAAGATGGCCACCACCGGCGCCCCGGCGCGCTTGGCGATGTCAACGGTGTCCCCGATGTGGTCGAAGTGGCCGTGGGTGAGCAGGATCGTCGTCGGGTCGAACTCGTCCGGGCCGGCCGCCGCCTTCGGGTTCTCGCTGAGGAACGGGTCGATGAGCACGCTGGTGTCACCGTCGCGCAGCTCGAAGCAGGCGTGGCCGAGGAAGCGGATGTCCATGGTCGTCTAGTCCTCTCTGTCGTTTAGCCGGCGGGCCAACTCATACCCGACCGCGACGCCGACCAACATCGCGACCCGGGTCTCCTCCGCGAGGAGGGTGCGCACCGCCCGGGCGCGCTCCTCGTCGTCCTCGGAGGCGGCCGCCTCGCGGACCTGCGCGTCGTGGGCGTCGTACCACCCTCCCGCGGCGAGCGACTCGTTGAGCACCCGCTGGAGCTGGGGCGCCGCGCGGGAGACGAGCTCCTGCGCCTCGCGTAGGGCGCCGGGCTCGGTGAGCCGCGCGACCGCCGCCTCGAGCTGCTCGTCCGAGAACGCCACGACGGACAGTCTAATCTGGAGGGAGATGAGGCTGACCGAGCTCTCCCACGGCGCCGGATGCGGGTGCAAGCTCCCGGCGGCGGAGATCCACGCGCTCGTGCGCGACCTCGACGGCTCGCACGACCCCCGCCTGCTCGTCGGCCCCGGAACCGCCGACGACGCGGGCGTCTGGCGGCTGACCGACGACCTCGCGCTGGTCCAGACGGTCGACTTCTTCACGCCGATTGTCGACGACCCCTACGACTTCGGGCGCATAGCCGCCACCAACGCGCTCTCGGACGTCTACGCGATGGGCGGCCGGCCCATCACCGCGCTCAACCTCGTCGCGTTCCCGCTCGAGACGCTCGGCGGCGAGGTCCTGCGCGAGATCCTCCGCGGCGGCCAGGACGCGGTCGCGGCGGCGGGCGCGGCGGTGGTCGGCGGCCACTCGATCGACGACCCCGAGCCGAAGTACGGGCTCGCGGTGACCGGCGTCGTCCATCCCGACGAGGTGCTCGCCAACGCCGGCGGCCTCCCCGGCGACGCCCTCGTGCTGACCAAGCCGCTCGGGGCGGGCGCCATCTCGACGGCGGCCAAGCGGGGCTTGGCGCCCGAGGAGGCGGTGGCCGCCGCGGTCGAGGTGATGACGACGCTCAACGACGAGGGTGCGCGGCGGGCCCGAGCCGCCGGAGCGCACGCGCTCACCGACGTGACGGGCTTCGCGCTCGCCGGCCACCTCCACGAGCTCGCGCTGGCCGGCGGCCTCGGCGCCGAGGTCGACGCGGACGCCGTGCCTGCGATCGCGGGCGCCCTGGCGCTGCTCGAGGACGAGGCCGCGGTCTCTGGCGGCGCGCGGCGCAACGCCGAGTGGGCCGCCGACTTCGTGGCCTTCGACGCGGCCGTCTCCGACACTCGGCGCCGCCTTGTCACCGACCCGATGACCTCCGGCGGCCTCCTCGCCGCCGTGCCGGCCCAGCGCGCCGAGGAGATGGGCGGCTGGATCGTCGGCCGGCTCGTCGAGGGGGAGCCGGGAACGATCCGGGTCCGGGCCGCGCACTGACGGACACCCACCGCCAGCGCCAGGCGCAGGCCACGCGCGGCGAGATCGTCGCCGCGGCGCGACGGCTGTTTGCCCAGGGCGGCTATGTCGACACGTCAGTCGCGCAGATCGCCGAGGAGGCCGGCGTCGCTGTCCAGACCGTCTACAAGAGCATGCATTCGAAGACCGCGTCCTGATGGCGCTCGTCGAAGGAGAGCGCCGCCATCGCGCCGGCACCGGCGAGCTCGCACGCCGCCTCCACGCTCTCGGGGCTCTGCGCGACGGAATCTCCGACGAGGACGCCGCGGTGACCATCAGCCTGCTCACCTCGCGTCATGCCTTCCACGAGATCGTCATCGACCGGGGCTGGAGCTTTGACGAGGCCGCCGCGTGGATCGAGCGGATGCTCACCACCCCACTCCTCCGCACCTGAGCGCAGACGACGCTCGCGATCAATGCGCGGCGGCCTCGAGACCACCCCCGATGGTGGCGGGCAGCCCGCCCTCTAATAGCCGCGCTTCAGGCGCGCCAGCGGCAAGCCGGCGAGCAGGCCCACGAGGGCGCCGGCCACCGCGGCGAGCGGGCTGGCCTCCGCGACCGCGAGGGGCAAGGCAAACAGCGCCAGAGCGAGGACGAGAACCCCGAGCATGTCCGCGTCGGCGTCCTCGCCGCGGCGCATCTCGAGCAGCGGCGCGACCGCCCATGCGCACAGCAGGGCGAGCGCGACGGCGTTGCCGCCGGCCGCGGCGGGGAAGGAGTCCAGCACCGAGACGGCGAGCATGCCGAACCCGCTCGCACTGAGGAAGAGCAGGATGACCGGGACCGGGCCGTGGCGGCGTTCGAGCAGCCACCCGAACAGGGCAACCCCCAGCAGCGCGACGAACGCATAGCCGATGTTGTCATAGACGAAGCTCGCGGTGAACACCCGCCACCAGTCGTCGCCAACCGCTCCGTTGATCACGAGGTCGTCGACGCGGACGAGCCCGGCCCGGTAGACGAGCAGCAGGACCAGGGAGGCGAGGACGAGGGCGCCGGTGGCCCACGGCCGTCCGTCGATGCGGATGCCGGGGATCTCGCCGCGGCGCATGGGCGGCAGCGACGGCGCCAGGCGGCGCTTGGGCTTCTCGGCCGGAAAGCCGTTCCGGTCGAGCTTGGGCGCGCGCTTGCGCAGGCGGCTCCCGCAGTACGGGCACTCCGTGATGTAGGGGCTGACCTCGGATCCGCAGGTCTTGCAGACGACGAAGAGATCGGGCCCGCTCGAGGACATCGAAAGCGATTCTAGAGCGGGCGCGAAGGCGGGCCGCCGCCGTGCGGGCGTACTTGCCGCGGTAGGGTGACGAATGGCTACGGTGTCGTCGCCGCGACGATCTCCGCGACGACCTCGCGGAGGTCGTGGTTGGCTTCGTAGACGATCGCTTGGCGCTCGGCTCCGTTGCCGCGGTCGAGCAGGTCTGTGAGCGCGTCGAGCTCGTTGGCCGAGCCGAGGTCCTGCGCGTGCTCGCGCAGGCGGTCATAGAGTCGCCGGGCGAGCTTCTTGGTCTGCACCCGCTCGCGGTCGGGCAGGTCGACGAGCTCGCCTTGGAGGCCGTGGCGCGCCGCGATCCACTTGTTCTCGTCGAGCATCTCGTAGGGATAGCGCGAGAGCTCGGTGCCCTCCTCGAAGTGGATCGCGAGCTCGCGCACCATCGCCTGGACCAGGGCGCCGAGGGCGAGCGTGTGCTCCACGCGGGTCTGCGCGTCCATGACCCTGACCTCGACCGTCCCGAACATGGGGTGGGGCCGCACGTCGTACCAGAGGTAGGTGTAGTCTTCGATCACCCGGCTCTCGACCATGAAGCCGATCCGCTTGGCGTAGTCGTCCCAGTCCTCGTAGCGCGGGGGGATCCCGACGCGCGGGAAGGCGCGGAAGATCGGCGTGCGCACCGAAGCCAGTCCTGTCGCGTTTCCCCGCCAGAAGGGCGAGTTGGCCGACAGCGCGAGCAGGAGCGGGACGTGCACGCGCATCCCGTTGGCGACGTGGATCGCCTTGTCGGGATCGTCGAGCCCCACGTGCACGTGGATCCCGAAGATGATCTCCTGCCGGGCCACGAAGCGCAGTGCCGAGACCAGGTCACGGTAGCGCGGCCGGGCGACGATCCGTTGGTCCTCCCACATCGCCAAGGGGTGTGTCCCCGCCGAGCCGATGGTCAGGTTGCGGCGCGCCGCCGTCTCGCGCACCTGGGCGCGCAGCGCCCGCAGCTGGGCGCCCGCGTCGTAGGTGTTCTTACACGGCTCGGTGGCGATCTCGAGCACCGACTCCATGAGCTCGGGCTTGATCTCGCCCGCCGGCGCCTGCTCGAGAAGCGACTCGATGGCGTTGGTGAGCTCGAGGGTCTCGCCATCGAGGATCATCAGCTCCTCCTCGATGCCGATCGTGTAGCTGGGGCCGGTGAACTCGTGCTCCATGCCGGCGCCAGGGTACCCGGGAGCCCGGAGCGGACCGCCGGAAGCTCAGACGCTCGACGGCGGCTCCCGCGGCGCGCTGACCGGGTTTCCGACCGCGACGCGCAGCTCACGGCCCTCGTCGGCGAGGACGAGCGGCTCGCCCTCCAGGAGCGTGTAGGTGCTCCCCCGGCGCTCGAGGTCGACCTCGAGGAGCCGGCCGCGCAGGCGCAGGCGGAAGCGCAGCCGGGTCCACTCGCTGGGCAGGCGCGGGCGCAGGGCGACCTCGCCGTCGTCGTCGCGCAGACCGGCGAAGCCGGCGACCAAGGCGATCCACGTTCCCCCGCAGGAGGCGATGTGAATTCCGTCGGCGGTGTTGCCGTGCGCGTCGGCGAGGTCGACCGAGCACGCGTGCTGGAAGTACTCGTAGGCGGCCGACGAGTATCCGAGCTCTGAGGCCATCACGCTCTGGATGCACGCCGACAGGGTCGAGTCCCCCGTCGTGAGCGGGTCGTAGTAGTCAAAGGCCTTGCGCTTCTCCTCTTCGGTGAAGGCGCTCCCGGCGAGGTAGGTCGCCAGCACGACGTCGGCCTGCTTGATGACCTGGTGGCGGTAGAGCTCGAGCGGGTGGTAGTGCAGCAGCAGCGGGTAGTGGTCCATCGGGGTGGCCGCGAAGTCCCAGCGCTCGCGGACGAGGAAGTCCTCGTCCTGGAGCACGCCGACGCCCTCGTCGTAGGGAATGTGCATCCGCTCGGCTGCCTGGCGCCAGGCCTCCACCTCGTCGTCCTCGAGGCTCGTCGCCGCCACGAGACGCGCGAGGGCGTCGGGGTGCTCGGCGCCGAGCCATTCGACGGCCCTCACCGCGCCCCGGAGGTTCTCGCGGGCCATGAGGTTGGTGTAGGCGTTGTTGTCGACCACCGTGGAGTACTCGTCGGGCCCGGTCACGCCGTTGATGACGAAGCGCCCTCCCCGGTAATCGGAGAAGAAGCCCAGATCGACCCAGAAGCGCGCCGTCTCGACGAGCACCTCGGCGCCGGCCTCGAGCATGAGCGAGTCGTCGCCGCTGACCCGGCGGTAGGAGCGCAGAGCATGGGCCACGTCAGCGTCGATGTGGTACTGGGCGGTACCCGCGGCGAAGTAGGCCGAGGCCTCCTCGCCGTTGATCGTGCGCCACGGAAACAGCGCGCCCCGGTGGCCGACCTCGCGCGCCCGTCGGCGGCCCGCGTCGAGCAGGCCGCAGCGGAACTCGAGCACTTGCCGCGCACGCTGGGGGTCGGTGTGCAGGAGGAAGGGGACGACGTAGGCCTCGGTGTCCCAGAAGTAATGGCCCTCGTAGCCCCGGCCGCTCAGCCCCTTGGCCGGTACGCCGAGCCCCTCCGCGCGGTGGGTGGCCTGCAGCAGCGAGAAGAGGTCGAAGCGGACCGCCTGCTGGAGCGTCGGGGCGCCGTCGATCTCGACGTCGCTTCGCTCCCAGAACTCCTCGACGTGGCGGCGCTGGGCGGCCTCGACCGCCTCGAGCCCGTCGACGCAGGCGCGCTCGAGCGTGCGCTCCGTCCTGGCCAGGAGATCGCCGGGGGGAGCATCGGAGTCGTAGTGATAGGCGACGAACTTGGTGAGCTGCAGCGGAGAGCCCGGGTCGAGGTCGGCGAGCACGACCACCCGGGCGCCGTCGCCTTCCGCGTCGGCGCGAACCGAGCTGGCGGGGTTGCCCGCGAGAAGGTGGCCCATCCCGCAGCCGAGCTCGAGCCCGCTGGAGGGCGCGCGGAGCAGCAGGGCGGCCCGCGCGTCGTGCGCATGGGCCTCGAGCGGTGCGAGCACCTTGCCGGCGAAGCCGCGGCCGACCCGGGGGTCCTGTGAGGCGGCGCGCGGGCCGTGGGTGACCAGCTCGGAGGAGATCGCCACGTAGACGGTCTCCTCGAGCGCCTCGACCTCGTAGTGGATGGCGGCAAGGTGGCGGCGCTGGAGGGAGGCCAGCCGCCGTGAGCGGACCGCGATCCGCTGCCCGCGCAGCGTCTCGAACTCCAGCTCGCGGTGGAGGATGCCGGTCCGCATGTCCAGGACGCGCTCATAGGAGAGGAGGCGGGCGGTCCGCAGGTCGAAGGGCTCGTCCTCGACGAACAGGCGGACGATCGCCCCGTCGGGGGCGTTGACGATGGTCTGGCCGGTGCGGGCCAAGCCGTAGGCGTCCTCCGGGTAGACGATCGGCCACGTCTCGTGGAACCCGTTGACCAGCGCGCCGGGGTCGTGGACGGGAGCGCCCTCCTCGTGGGTGCCGCGCAGACCGAGGTAGCCGTTGCTCACGGCGAAGATCGACTCGAGCTGTGGGACCAGCTCTTCGGAGGGGCGCAGCTCGACGATCCGCCACGGGTCCGGGGGGAAGGCGTGGTGCGAGGGCGTGCGGCGACGGCGCTCCTCGATGCGCTCGCGCAGGCGCGGCGCGCGGGCACGGCTCACGTGACGAGCTCGCGCGAGCTCGAAGGGGGCTCTGCGGTCCTGCACGGGCGCGCCGCGCGGGAGCGGCTCACGCGACGAGCTCGGAGAGGTCGTGCACGACGGCGTCGGCGCCGGCGGCCAGCAGCTCGGCGGGCTCGGCGTTGCGCGCCACGCCGAGGACGAGGCCGAAGCGACCCGCCCGGCCCGCCGCCACGCCGGCCAGCGCGTCCTCGACCACCACCGTGCGCTCGAGCGAAGCCCGGAGACGGCGTGCCCCCTCGAGGAACTGGTCCGGGGCGGGCTTGCCGTGGAGGTGGAGGTCGACGAGGGCGTTGCCGTCCACGACCTCCTCGAAGAGCCCGCGGATCCCGCATGCCTCGAGCACCGCGACGGCGTTGGCGCTCGAGGAGACGACCGCGGTGCGGATGCCTCCCTCGCGCAGCTGCTCCACCCAGCGGACCGAGCCGGGGTAGGCCTCGATCCCTCCCTTGGCCACCTCCCGCTCCACGAGCGCCTGCTTTCGCTGCCCGATCCCGTGGATCGTGAAGGCGTCGGGCGGATCGCCGGAGCCGCCCTCGGGCGGATGGATGTCGCGTGAGGCGAGGAAGTCGCGCACCCCGTCCTCACGAGGCTTTCCGTCGACGTAGCGCTCGTAGTCGTGGTCGGCGTCGAACGGCGCCTGCCCGGGCGCGTGCTCTGGAAGGAGCCCGTCGAAGGTCTCCTTCCACGCGCGGGCGTGGAGCGAGGCGGTCGAGGTCAGGACGCCGTCGAGGTCGAAGAGGACGGCGTCGTAGCGCTCGCTGGTGATGTCGGGGGTGGGAGAGACCGCCGCAGCGTATCCCGCGCGGGTGCGCGGGGGCTCGGGTGCTCCAGGCAGGGGGGCGAATCCGGCCGACCGCGACCCTAGGGTCAGCGAATGTCCTGGCGTCGCGCCCTCCCCTGGCTCCTGCTCTTCGTCGTCCTCTCGGCGGCGGGCGCGGGCGGCCTGGGCATCGGAGGCGAGGACGACGAGGCCCGGTCCGGCTCGGGCCGGATCACCCGCGTGGTCGACGGCGACACCGTGCACGTGTCGCTCGCGGGCCGCGACGAGACCGTGCGCTACATCGGCGTCGACACCCCGGAGACCAAGAAGCCCGGCACGCCGGTCGAGTGCTTCGGCAAGGCCGCAAGCGCGGCGAACGAGCGGCTCGTCTCCGGCGAGCGGGTGAGCCTGGACTTCGACGCGGAGCGCCGCGACCGCTACGGCCGTCTGCTGGCCTACGTGTTCCGCCGCCGCGACGGGCTCTTCGTCAACGCGGCCCTCGTCCGCGGCGGCTTCGCGACCACGCTCTCCATCCCGCCCAACGTCGCCGAGGCAGGGCGCTTCCGGGCACTCGAGCGCCGGGCGCGCGCGCTCGGAAGAGGCCTCTGGCGGGCGTGCTGAACGTGCGCGGGCGCAGGGTTATGTCGTCTTGGCGGTGCTAGGCTCAGCCCGATGAGGATGCGTCAGAGCCTCGCGGAGATCGAGGAGGCCTTCGAGCAGGAGATCGAGCTCGACCGCACCCGGCGGGAGCGGCTCAACAAGACCGCGATCCAACGGACGCGGAGCCGCCGGGTCCAGCGCGTGCACAAGAAGGGCTCGGTCCGCTTCATCCTCCTCACGCTCGCGCTCATCGCCACCGCCGTCGTCGTGACCGTGGCGATGTTCGAGGCGCTCTACATCGTCATGGGCTGAGCGGCCAATCTCGGGGCAGCGGGCCGCGGCCGCCCGCACTCGCGAGCCGACCGCTGCCTGCCCCTGCTAGAGCTACGCCTGTCCGAGCTCCCGAAGCGCCGCGTCGACCTTCTCTCGAGACCCTTCGCCCGACGATGCCTGCTCTTCCTGGATCTCGAGGTAGACCTCGGTCCGGAAGACGGGAATGTCGCGCGGGGCCTGGATACCGATGCGGACCTTCTCGCCCATGATCGACAGGACGGAGACTTCTATGTCGTCGCCGATCATGATGCTCTGGTTGGACTTGCGGGTGAGAACCAGCATGGTGAGCGCCTCCCTGCTCGCCTTCCGCCGTCACTAAAGCAGTCGCGCCTCCCGAGCGCAAGGCGGTTGGACGTGACTGTTCGAGGTGGAGGGTACCCGCACATCGGAGGGTCTGACCCCCTTCGTTGCGCGCCCTTCAACGGCGGCCTGTAGGCTGCGCGGCCACATGGCCCGCCGCTCCCTGCGTCCCAACCTCAACCAGATCCGCGTCTGGGTCCGGCAGGGACGGACGGATGCGTGGATAGCCCACCAGCTCGAAGTCACCGTCCAGCAGATCGCGGCCTTCCGGCGCGAGCACGAGCTCGACAACGGTGAGTCCACGGCCGCCGCGGACTTCGACGACGAGATCGACCTTCGCGCCGAGGACGACGCGCGCATCGCGGCCGAGCTCGAGGCCGCGCAGGCGGCGCGCGAGGAGGCCGGCGAGGAGGAGGACGCGCCCGCGCCGGACGCCGAGGACGGCGACGAATCGGCAGGGCAGCCACGGCGACGCCGCGGGCGGCGGGGCGGCCGCGGGCGGGCGCGCAGGCCGTCCGTGCTGGAGGGGACCTTCGATCACGGCGAAGAGGGCTACGGCCTGTGGCTCGACCCGGCCATCGAGGACGATCCTACCTACGCGGAGCACTGGGCCGGCCACCGTCCGGTCGAGGTCGTAGTCGAACCCGAGCAGATCGTCATCCGCCGAGCGGGCGGAGATGACGAGGACGACGGCGCCGAGAGCGACGAGGAGCCGGTCGGCTAAGGGTCTATCCCGATAGGAGTATGCGTCGGGGGCGGCCCTAAGGGGCTCGACGGCCCTACCGCGCGCCGTCGGCGCGGGAGAGCTCCGTGCGGCGGCCCCCGGCGTAGTCGGCGGCCTCGCGGACGTAGCGGGCGAAGGCGGCGTCGGCGACGACCGCGGCATCCCAGGCGTCAGGCTCTTGTGGCGCAGCGTCGACGGCGAGCTGGAGCGTCCAGTCCGTTCCCCGCCCGTAGAGCTCGACGAGCTCGTCGGTAGTGAAGCGGCCGCCCAGCCGGCGGCGAAGCTCGGCGACGATGCGCTCGACCACCCGCTCGAGCGTGGGCCGAAGCTCGGGTGGGGCGTCGCGCAGGCGCCGGTGGCCGTCGTCCCACTGCGCCCCGGCCGTCTCGTAGCTCACTCGTCCCCGCTCCACTCGGTGCTGATCGCCGGCATCGCGCGAGGGTAGCGGGCGGTTCGTTGCAGCAGGAAGGGAGCGGCGGGCGGCGAACGAACCGGGCAGGCGATGGCCTCCGCACGTTCCGCCCCACCGCTCGACCGCAGCCTCGCCGCGCGCTCGGCACGCGCCGCCCGCGTCGTCGAAGGCGCGACCACCGGCATCCGCTGGGACAGGGTGGGCCGCGTCGCCCTGCTCATCCTCCTGGCCGGGGTCCTCGCCCTCTACGTGCGTCCTGCCATCGCCTACGTCGGCGCCTGGCGAGAGTCGAAGGACCGCCAGGCCGACATCACCCGCCTCGAGCAGGACAATCGCCGGCTCCTGGAGCGGCGCGCTGCGCTGCGCGACCCGCAGGTCATCGAGGCCGAAGCGCGTCGCCTCGGCATGGTCCGGCCGGGCGAGCGCCCCTACGTGGTCGACGGCCTGCCCGCCGAGCGGGCGCCGTAAGAGAGCCGGCGCGACGCCCCAGGGGCACCGAGGAACGCCCGTTCTCCGGGCCCCACCCCCTACCGCCGAAACGCGGAGCGGCCAGGGTAGGTCGCGGCGTCGCCGAGCTCCTCCTCGATGCGCAGAAGCTGGTTGTACTTCGCGACCCGGTCCGAGCGCGACGGGGCGCCCGTCTTGATCTGCCCGCACCCGGTCGCCACCGCGAGGTCGGCGATGGTGACGTCCTCGGTCTCCCCCGAGCGGTGTGACATGACCATCGTGTACCCGGCCTCCCGCGCGGTGCGGATGGCGTCGAGGGTCTCGGTCAGGGTGCCGATCTGGTTGACCTTGATCAGGATGGAGTTCGCGACGCCGCACTCGATGCCGCGCTCCAGCCGAGCGGAGTTGGTGACGAACAGATCGTCGCCGACGAGCTGGAGCCGGTCGCCGAGGCGCTTGGTCAGCGTGCCCCAGCCGTCCCAATCCTCCTCGTCCATGGCATCCTCGAGGGAGACGATCGGGTAGCGGTCGGCAAGGCTTGCCCAGTAGTCGGCCATCTCCTCGGCATCGAGCGAGCGCCCCTCGTGCTCGAGGACGTAGCACTCCCCCTCGAAGATCTCGCTCGTGGCGGGGTCGAGCGCCAGCGCGATCTGCTCGCCCGGCTGATAGCCGGCCGCCTCGATGCCCTCGACCAGCGCCTCCAGCGCCGCCTCGTTGGACTCGAAGTCAGGGGCGAATCCTCCCTCGTCGCCGACCGACGTGTTCAACCCGCGCTCCTTCAGCTCCTTCTTGAGCTGGTGGAAGGTCTCAGCGCCCATGCGCAGCGCCTCTGCGAAGGAGTCGGCCCCGCAGGGCACCACCATGAACTCCTGGAAGTCGATCCGATTGTCGGCGTGGGCGCCGCCGTTGACGATGTTCATCATCGGCACGGGGAGCACGTGGGCCTCCTCACCGCCCAGGTAGCGCCACAGCGGCTGGCCCTCGTCGGCTGCCGCCGCGTGAGCCGTCGCGAGCGAGACGGCGAGGATCGCGTTGGCTCCCAGACGCGACTTGGCCGGCGTGCCGTCGAGCTCGATCATCTTGTTGTCGATGTCCGCCTGGTCGTGCGCGTCGATTCCCTTCACCGCGTCGGCGATCTCCCCGTTGACGTTCTCCACGGCCCGTGAGACGCCCTTGCCCATCCACTCCTCGTCGTCGTCTCGCAGCTCGACCGCCTCGTGCTCACCGGTAGAGGCGCCGGACGGGACGGCAGCGCGGCCGCGTGCGCCGGAGCGCAGGACGACGTCTGCCTCCACGGTCGGATTGCCGCGGCTGTCGAGGATCTGCCGGGCGTGGACGCGCTCGATCTCGCTCATTGCTCTCCTGGCGGGCCCCCCGTGGTGGGGGCCGGGTCGACGTGGGCGCGAGAGTAGTACTCCATCTGACGCTCGGTCGTCAGGTCGCCCCACTCGAGGCCATCGACGGCCGCCAGGGCCGCGGCGCGTTCGAGCTGCGCGCGGAAGCGGTCGGCGGCGGCACGCAGTGCGAGCTCGGGGTCGACCTGGAGCTTGCGGGCGACGGACACCCCGGCGAAGAGAAGGTCGCCGACCTCGTGGAAGCGCGCGTCGCGATCGGTCTCGCCGGCCGGCAACGGCCCGCGTGCCGCCTCCTCCACCTCGACCAGCTCCTCGCGCACCGCGTCGAGCGGCCCCTCGATTCCGGGCCAGTCGAATCCGCTGGAGGCCGCCCGCCGCTGGACCTTCCGGGCGTAGAGGGGACCGGGGAGGGTCTCGGGCACCTCACCGAAGAGGCCCGGCTCACGATCCTCCTCGCCCTCCTTGATCCGGTCCCAGTTGCGAAGCACGTCGGAGGCGCCCATGGAGTCCGTGCGCGAGCCTGCCGAGCGTTCGAACACGTGCGGGTGGCGGCGGACGAGCTTTGCCCGGGAGCGCTCCGCCACCTCCTCGAGGCCGCCCGCACCGCGCTCTTCGAGCAGAAGGGCGAGGAAGTGGACCTGGAAGAGGACGTCGCCGAGCTCGTCGACGAGCTTCGCGTCGTCGCCGTGGTGGGCGGCGTCGGCCAGCTCGTAGGCCTCCTCGACGGTGTGGGGGACGATCGAGCGCTCGTCCTGCTCGCGGTCCCAGGGGCACTCGCGACGCAGGCGCCGGGTGAGCTCGTCGAGCCGGTAGAGCGCAGCCGCGTTGCGCTCCGGCGCGCTCATGGAGCTACCTGCGAATCAGCCCGAAGGCGGCGGGGTGCCGCCACCCTGCTGGGGCGGAGGCGCTCCCTGCTGAGGCGGAGGTGCCCCCTGCTGAGGCGGAGGCGCTCCCTGCTGAGGCGGAGGCGCGCCCTGCTGAGGCGGAGGCGCCCCCTGCTGAGGCGGAGGTGCCCCCTGCTGAGGCGGAGGCGCTCCCTGGCCGCCCTGCTGGGGCACTTCCTGGCCGCCCTGCTGGGGAACGCCACCCGGAGGGGCGGTGTTGGTCTTGGGCTTCTCGGCGTTCTTGCAGACCTGGACCACGTACCCCTCGCGGCAATCCGTCCGGCCCTTCCACTTCTTCTCGAACTTCTTGATGAACGCCTGCAGCGCCTTCTGCTCACCCTCGGAGGTGAGCTGCTGGCGGATCTGGGGAGCGGCCTGCGCCTGGGTCTGCTGGGTGGCCGGGGTGATCTTGGTCACCTCGAAGACGATGAAGCCGAACTGGGTCTTGATCGGGCCCTGCACCTTGTCCGCCTTCGCGGCGAAGACCGCCTTGTCGAAGGCCGGATCCTGCTGGCCCTTGGTGATCCCGGGGAGCGCGCCGCCGGTCTCCTTGGTCTGGGGGTCCGTCGAGAACTTCTTCGCGACCGTCTTGAAGCTCTGGCCGCCCTTGATCGCCGCGAGCGCCTTGTCGCCGTTGGCCTTCGTCTTGGTCAAGACGATGTTGGCGTCGCGCTTCTCGGGCTGAGCGAACTGCTGCTTGTTCTTGTTGTAGAAGGTCGTCACCTGCGCGGGGGTGACCTTGCTCTTGCCCTTGGTGATCTTCTCGCGCAGCTTGTTCGAGAGCAGCGTGACCTCGACGTTGAGGCGCAGGTCGGCTACCGACATGCCCGACTGCTTGAGGAAGTTGTTGAAGTCCGCCGGCTTGGGGAACTGCTGGGTCTTCTGCATGTTGTAGGACTTCGTGATCTCGGCGTCGGAGATCTTGACGTCCTGGTCGGCGGCCTCGCCGCGGAGCCACTCCGCGTTGATGAGGAACTGCATGACTTGGTCGCGCAGCCCCTCATACTGCTGCTTGCACTGGTCCTTGAGCTGCTTGGGGGTGGGCGGCTTCTGACCCTTGGCCGGCTTGGGCAGCGTCTTGCGCGCCGCCGCGGTGCACTTCTCGTAGTCAGGCGGGTCGGGGGCGCTGACCTGACCGCCCGCGCCCGGCGGCTGCGAGCTCTTCGCCGCGACGGTGAGCCAGTGATCGAAGGTCGACTTCTTGATGTTCGCGTCGTCGACCCGCGCAACCGAGTTGCCGGGGACGCCGCCGCACGCCGCCAGAGCGGCTGCGACCACAAAAAAGGCGCCGAGCGCCAGGAGGTTCCGAACAAGACGAGCCAACGGAGCGGCGCATGGTAGCGAAGGGCCGCTAAATCGCGGCTAAGAACCACGCGACCGGCCGGTCAGACTGCCTCGAGGACCGCCTCGAGGAGGGCGTCGGCGGCGCGGACGACGGTGGGGAAGCGCTGGGCCGGGTCGGCCGGCACCCGCAGGGAGAACTGCGATCGACCGGCCTCGTAGACCGAGCCGGGGAGCTTCTCGCGCAGCTCACGCGCGCGGACGGAGTCGAGCTCGATCGGGGTGACCGCGAAGCGATCGCCCTGGAAGCTGACGACGCGCGCGCCCGCCTGACCGAGCTTGATCCGCGCTCGCTGGAGGTCGATGAGGTTTCCCAACGGCTGGGGCACCGGCCCGAAGCGGTCGGAGAGCTCATCGGCCAGGCGGTCGAGCTCGCCCGCGTCGCGGGCGCCGGCGATCCGGCGGTGGACGTCGATCTTGGCCTGCTCGTAGGGCACGTAGTCGGCCGGCACGTAGGCGTCGACGTTGACGTCGAGGCGCACCGGCTCCGGGGCCTCCTCCTCGGGTGCCTCCCCGTCGCGCGCCGCCGCGGCGCGCACCGCCTCGTCGAGCATCTGCATGTAGAGCTCGAAGCCCAGCGCGGCGACGTGGCCCGACTGCTCGTCGCCGAGCAGGTTCCCCGCCCCGCGGATCTCGAGGTCGCGCAGGGCGATCTTCACGCCCGAGCCCAGCTCGGTGTAGTCCGAGAGCGCCGCGAGGCGCTGGGCGGCCTCCGGTGTGAGCGCCCCCGCGGAGTCGTAGAGCAGGTAGGCGTAGGCCCGCTCCCGGCTGCGGCCGACGCGACCGCGGATCTGGTAGAGCTGGGCCAGGCCGAAGCGATCGGCGCCCTCGACGACCAGGGTGTTCGCGGTCGCGATGTCGATCCCCGACTCGATGATGCTCGTGCAGACCAGCACGTCGACCTCGCCCCGCAGGAAGCGCATCATCCGCGTCTCGAGCGCCTTCTCGTCGAGCTGCCCGTGGGCGACCTCGAAGCGCAGCTCGGGGCACAGGCCGCGCAGGCGCTGCGCGGTCTCGTCGATCGTCTCCACCCGGTTGTGGAGGAAGAAGACCTGGCCGCCGCGCTCGCGCTCGCGCTCCAGGGCCGTCTTGACCAGCTCCTCCTCGTACTCGCCGACGTAGGTGCGCACCGGCCGGCGCCCCTCCGGGGGGGTCTCGATCACCGAGATGTCGCGCAGCCCGGCGAGGGACATCTGCAGCGTGCGGGGGATCGGCGTCGCGCTCATGGCGATCACGTCGACCTTGAGGCGCAGCTGGCGCAGGAGCTCCTTCTGCTTGACCCCGAAGCGCTGCTCCTCGTCGACGACGATGAGGCCGAGGTCCTTGCCGCGCACGTCGCGCGAGAGGACCCGGTGGGTGCCGATCAGGATGTCCACCCTTCCCTCCGCGAAGGCCTTGACGGCGTCGCGCTGCGCCTTGGCAGAGCGGAAGCGCGACACGTGGTCGACCGTGAACGGGTAGTCCTTCAGCCGCTCGGCGAAGGTGCCGAAGTGCTGCTGGGCGAGGATGGTGGTCGGGACGAGGACGAGGACCTGCTTGCCCGCCTCGGCGACCTTGAAGGCGGCGCGCAGCGCGACCTCGGTCTTGCCGTAGCCCACGTCGCCGCAGATGAGCCGGTCCATCGGCCGCGGCGACTCGAGGTCGCCCTTGACCGCCTCGATCGCGTCGCGCTGATCCGGGGTCTCCTGGAAGGGGAAGGACGCCTCGAAGTCGCGCTGCCAGTCCGAGTCGTCCTCGTAGGCGAACCCCGGCCGGCGCTTGCGCTCGGCGTAGAGGTTGAGCAGCTCGCCCGCGAGCTCCTGGGCGGCGCGGCGGGCGCGGGCCTTGAGGCGATCCCACTGCGCGCCGCCGAGCTTGGAGAGCGGCGGGTGGTCTCCCCCGGCCCCGACGTAGCGGCTGATCTTCGCGAGCTGGTCGGAGGGGACGAAGACGCGGTCGTCGCCCGCGTACTCGAGGTAGAGGTAGTCGCGCGTGATCCCGGCGACCGTCTTGGTGTCAAAGCCCGCGAACCGCGCGATCCCGTGGTCCTCGTGGACGACGATGTCGCCCGTTCGCAGGTCGGAGAAGGAGCGCAGCGCGCCGCCGCCCACCGCCGGCTGGGCGGGAGCGCGGCGGCGGCGGACGAGGCGGTGCTCGGGCAGGACGGCCAGCCGCAGCGCCGGGGAGACGAAGCCGTCGCGCAGCTGGGCCTCGGCGAAGCGCAGCTCCCCGCGGCCGTCGCCGGGAGCGCGCCCATCGCCGGGAGCGCCGCCGTCCCACGACGGGCGCAGACGCGCCAGGTTGTAGGCCGCGCGCTCGCCCGCCCCGCGCCGCGGCCAGGTGACCACCGTGCGGTAGCCGGAGCGCACGAGCTTCTCGAGCTCGCTCTCGGCCTCGCTCAGCGAGCGAGCCGAGGCGTCAGCCCCCTGCGCGCGGACGGCGATCGGCTGGTCTGACTCGATCGAGGACAGCCGGATCGGGGCCCGCCGCTCGAGCTGGGCCGCGACCTCGTCGGGCGAGACGTAGAGGTGGCCGGCGTCCTGGTCGTGGAGCGCGGCGGTGACGTCCTGCCAGAGGTCAGCCAGCCCCGGTTCGACGTCCTCCTCGGCCGCGAGGATCACGTCGGCGTCGGCTGGCGCCATCTCCAGGAAGGGCCGGAAGCGGTCGACGGGGAGCAGCTCGGCGATGTCGGGGCGCTCTTCGGGTGCTTCCAAGGCCGCGATCTCGGCCAACTCGCGTTCGTCGGGGCCCAGCTCGGCGGCGGGCGCGATCTCCACCCGCTCTGCGTCGCCCAGCGAGCGCTGGGTGAAGGTCGAGAACCAGCGCAGGGACTCGACCTCGTCGCCGAAGAGGTCGATGCGGACCGCACGGTCCTCCGTTGCCGGGTAGAGGTCGAGCAGCCCGCCCCGCACGGCGAACTGGCCCCGATCCTCCACCTGGTCGACGCGCTCGTATCCGGCCGCGACGAGGTCGGCTGAGAGCTCGTCGAGGTCGACGAGCTCTCCGACGGCCAGCGCGAGCCCGTGGGGCCTGAGCTCAGGGTCGGGGACCTTCTCGGAGAGCGCTACGGCGGAGACGACGACGACCGGCGGCTCGGGCGCGGCGACCGCGACGCCACCGGAACCGGGCAGCACGGGCGAAGCACCCGCGCTTCCGTCCGACGCCGAGCGCTCGGCCCGAGCCGCCCCGCTCGCGGCCATCGCGTCGAGCGCGGCGATCCTCAGCCCGACCAGGTGCGGCGGCGGCGCGAGGTGGGACTCGTAGGTGACGCCGCGCGAGGGGTAGAAGCGGACGGGCCGCGGCGCCAGCCAGGCGCGCAGCTCGGAGGCGAGGTCTCTGGCGCCGCGGTCGTCGCCCGCGACGACGAGCGCCGGCCGCGCCGGGCGGGCCTCGAGCACGGCGGCGATGAGCCACGGGCGCAGGGACTGGGACACGAAGGCGCGCCCGCCGTCGCGGGCGAGGGCGGCGGCCTGCGGGTCTGAGTCGATGCAGCTGAGCAGCGGGCGGAGCATCACGGGCAAATGAGTCTAGGAACGGGTCCGATCTCGTACCCTCTGGCGGTGCCCGCGCTCGATCTGACCCAGCGGCGGCGGCCGCGCCGCCGCGCCCGCCGCTGGCCATGGGCACTGCCGGCGGCGGCCGTCCTCGTCGCCTTGACGGGCGGCGGCATCGCGCTCGTCTCGGCAGGCGGCAAGGAGTCCCCGAAGGCGGATTCGAGCGGCTACGACGCCAAGCCGACGCGCGAGAAGGCCCGCGTTCCCGCTCGGTGGGCCAAGCTGGCGGCCGACCTGGCTGCTCCGTGGCCCGACCTCCAGATCAAGAAGGGAAAGTTCGCCGGCCGCTTCCCCGACTACACCGACCGCTACATCAAGGGCTTTCCGCTGACCCGCTACGGCGAGGCTGTGCTCGGCTACGCGCTCGTGCAGACGGGCGCCCGCGAGGGCGACGACCGCCTCATCGACTCGGGGATGAAGGCGCTCGCCTACGTCGCCAACCGGCCGCCGGGCACCCATCACCGTGCGAGCGTCTTCGAGGACATGGCGATGCCGGCGGCCTACAACTTCATCCGCCGCACGCTCCCCGACCACCCGATCTTCAAGCGCAATCGTGCGGCCTGGGAGCGCTTCCTGCGCAAGATCCGGCCCGTCTCGACTCCCTACCGGGTTCCCGAGACCCGGCGCTACTCCAACCACTACCTCGTGGAGGCCATCGGCGTCCTCGAGCTGCTCAAGACGGGGCTTCGCTCGAGCCGGGCGGGCGCGACGCTCGGCGGCAAGCGGGGCCTGGCCACCGCGGTGACCTATCGCCTCCTCAACGACCAGATCCCCGGCTTCGCCGCACAGGACCAGGTGCGCGTGCGCGGCGAGCCGACGTTCATCCTCTCCGACCCGCCCGACAACCCGCTGGCCTACCAGGGCTTCTCGGTGGGGTTCTACGCCCGGGCGCTGAAGGTCCTGGGCAAGGACGATTCCCCGACCGCCCGCTCGGCCCTTCGCGGCGCGGTCAACGCTTCGCTGTGGCTGACGGCGCCGGACGGGAGCTCGGGCTACTTCGGGCGCTCCCAGGAAGAGGCCTGGTCGCTGTCGGCCACGGCCAACGGCGCCGAGACGGCGGCCCGGCTCACCGGGTCGGGCCGCGGGCGCGACCGCCGCTACCGCGCGCTCGCCGAACGGGCGCTCACGCGGTTGCGCGACACCTACGGCGTCGGGCGCGAGGGAATGTTCATCGTGCCGGCCATGCGCAGGCACCTGCGTCTCGGCGCGCGCGGGGTCGACGTCAACGCCGGAGCGCCATCGTTCGCGGGGATCACGTTGATGGGCCTGAATTGGGCGCTCGAGGACATGCCGGCCAGGCCGAGGCTCGGGAAGATCGGTGCCGACGCGAACAAGGTGGTGCGGTTGTCGAAGGGCGAGAGCCGTTTCGCGGTGGTGCGCCGGGGCCGCGTGTGGTTCGCCGTGCGCCAGACGCGAAGCGTGCGCCGCAAGGACGACCTGCGCTACGACTTCGGGCTGGTCTCGCTCAAGGTGCGGGGCTCGGGCAAGCGCTGGAGCGACGTCCTGCGCCTTCGCCCACGCCGGGTCACGGGGCCCGACAGCGCGGGACCGGCGCTCCTGCGAGACGGCATGGTCGGCCTGCCCTACGGAACCGCGCTCACCACGAGCCGGCGCGGGACGGTCACCGTGACCGGCGGCTTCAAGACGGCGGCGGGCGTGGTGATGCGCCGCGGCGTGGTCTTCCGCTTCCAGCCGACCGACTGCGGCGTGCGCATGGTCTGGCCCGCCCGGCAAGGCGACCAGTTCGACGTGTCGATCTTCATGCGCCGGTCGTCGAAGCCTCGCCAGCTCAGCCCCTTCGCGGTGGGCGACACCGACCAGATCGTGCGCTTCAACGCGCCGACCAGCGTCAGTCTGGAGGGCGCCTACAGCTCGGCGGTCGACCCGGCGCTCCTACGTGCCCGATCCTTGATCTTCGCGAAGCGGACAAAGCCCATGCGGGTGACGATCTGCAAGCCCTGAGGCACGCGGCCGGCCGCCGCGCAGACCGAGACGGCACGACCGCGGCCCTCCTCTCTCGGAGGGCCGCGCCGCTCGCCGCCCTCGCGGCCCTCACCACGGTCTGCCTCGCCGCGTCGCTCGCGAGCCCCGCGCACGCCCAAGCGCCGCGGCGCTGGGAGAAGCTCGCCGACCGGATGGCGGTGCCCTGGCCGCGGCTGCAGTACTCGGACGGGCGCTACCGCAACTGGCTTGGCGGCGGCACCCGGTACGGGGAGGCCCTGCTGGGCTACGCGCTGCTCGAGACGGGGATCCGGGAGCGCCGAGCGCGGTACGTCACCGCGGGCCTTCGCTCCGTCACCTGGGCCGTGACCCGGCCCCAGGGCTTCCGCGACCGGGAGAGCGTGTTCGAGAACATGGCCGTCGCCGGCGCGTACAACTTCGCCCGCCGGCGGCTTCGCGGCGACCGGCTCTTCCAGCGCGTTCGCGGCCGGTGGGCGAGCTTCCTGCGAGGAGTGACCCCCGTCTCGCTGTTCTACTACTCGCCGGACAACCCCCGCTTCGGCAACCACTACATCATCGAGGCGATCGGCATGCTCGAGCTCTTCCGCACGGGCCTGCGCTCGGACCGGCCGGCCGCCGCGCTTGGAGGCCAGCGCGCCCGGGCGCGGGCGGGGACCCTTCGGCTGCTGCTCTCCACGATCCCGAGGCTGGCTTCGCGCGGCGCCTCGCGCGCGGCCGGGGCGCAGACGTTCGTGCTCTCCGACCGGCCCGACAGCCCGCTCGCCTACCAGGGCCTCTCCGTCGGCGCCTACGCGCGGGCGCTCGACCTGCTCGGCGGCGCGACCACCCGGCGTGCGCAGGAGGTCCTCCAGCAGGCGGCGCGCGCGTCGTGGGTCCTCACCGCACCCGACGGAGACTCGGGCTACTTCGGCCGCTCGCAGGAGGAGGCCTGGTCGCTGGCCGGCGCCGCGCTGGGCGCCGAGGCGGCGGCACGGGACCGCAGGTCGAGCCCGGGATGGGACCGGCGCCTGCGCGCGGTGTCCGAGCGCTCGCTGATCCGCCTGCGCGACGAGTACGGCGTCGGTGGCAACGGCTTGTTCATCGTGCCCGCCCTGCGCGCCGGCAAGCTCGGGGGCCGGGGGGTCGACGGCGCGCCCGTCCCGGCCTTCGCCGGGCTGACGCTCGTGCTCACCGAGTGGGCGCTCGAGGAGATGGATCGCGGGCGCCGGCGAGCCGGGGCGCTGGCCGCCGACCGCGGCCTGCGCGCGCTGCTGGGGTCGGGCGAGGCCCGTTTCGCGGTGGTGCGGAGGGGCCCGGTGTGGATGGCGGTGCGCAAGACCAAGAGCGTCGATCGGGCCACCGATCTGCGCTACGACTTCGGCCTCGTCGCCTTCAAGGGACGACGGGGCGGGCGCTGGAGCGACGTCCTGCGCGTCCGGCCCAGGCAAACCGTCGGGCGCGACAGCGCGGGGCCGCTCCTGCGCCGCGGAGGGGCGACCGGACTGCCCTTCGGCAAGCGCATCGCGGTCGGCCGCTCGGGAGCGGTCACCGTCCGCGGCGGCTTTCGCACGCCGGGAGGCCGCGTGCTGCGCCGCGGCGTCCGCTTCACCTTCCGCCCCGCCGGCGCCTGCGTGCGCATGGCGGTCGCGGCCCGGCGCGGAGACCGCATCGAGCAGTCGGTCTTCCTCCGGGCCGGGTCGGGCCCCCGCCGGGTGGGCACCCGCTCGCTGCGCGACGCCGACCAGGCGATCACCGCTTCAGCCCCCTTCCGCGCGACGATCGGCGGTCGCTACACCTCCGCGGTCGACGCCAAGCTCGTGCGCGCGCGGCTGCGCTTCAGCGCACGCAAGAACGGGCGCATCGAGATCGCGATCTGCCCGGGCTGAGGCCCCCCGCGAGCGCAGCGCGATGCTGAGCCGGCTCGCGGCGGCACGCCGCGGTTCGCGGCCATCCGACGAGAAGGACCGTCCGCTTCGCCGCTCTCACGCCGACCCCGGGGCTCGCATCGCAAAGGAGCGTAGACGCCGGTGATCTGCTCGGGGCCTCGCTGCTCTCAGTGGCCCCGGCGGCCGCTCAGGCCGGATCGCCCGGCAGCGCCTCGCCGGCGACGATCCGCTCGACGGCGTCTCGCCCGCGGGCGACGAGCTCGTCCACCTCGCTCGCGGGCTCCCCGAACTTCGCCAGCACGTACCCCGCCACCACGTCGGGATCGGTCGAGTCCGGACGCCCGACCCCGAGGCGTACACGGGCGAAGTCGCGGCCCCCCACCTCCCGCGCGATCGACTTGAGCCCGTTGTGGCCCGCGAGGCCTCCGCCCAGGCGGGTGCGGACCGCGCCGAAGGCCAGGTCGATCTCGTCGTGGACGACCAGCAGCCGGTCGAGCCCGATCCGGTAGGCGCCGCGGGCAGGGCCGACCGAACGGCCCGCGTCGTTCATGTAGGTCTGCGGGAGGAGGACGGCGACGCGCGGCCCGCCCACGCCCGCGCGGCCCTCGGTCAGGAGACCCGCGTACTTGTCCTTCGGCTTGGGCAGCGCCCACCTCGCCGCCAGATCGCCGGCAACCTCGAAGCCGACGTTGTGACGGGTGCCGGCGTAGCGCGACCCCGGGTTCCCGAGGCCGACGACGAGCCAGTCGATACGCGGACGTTGGAGGATCGGCACGAAACGCGGCCGGCGCGAGGCCGGCGCCGCGGACGGCGGCTACTCGCCGGCGTCCTCGCCCCGCCGCTGGGCGTCCTGCGCCGTGTCGCCCGACGCCTCGCCCTCGGCGGCCGCCGCGGCCTGCTCGCCGACAAGCTCTGTCTCCTCCTCGACGCCCTCCTCCTCCTCGTCCTGGAGGCGCGGCGGGCTGAGCGTGGCGATCACGGTCTCCTGAAGGTCGTCGAGGAAAGCCACTCCGGCGGGCGCGGTGACCGCCTCGAGGGTGACGGTGTCGTTGATCTGCAACGCCGACACGTCGAAGGTGATCGAGTCGGGGATCTCGGTGGGCAGCGCCTCGACGGTGATCTCGCGCGTCACGTGCTCGAGCACCCCGCCCTCGGTGACTCCGGGCGAGTCCTCGGCACCGACGAGCTCGAGGGCGACCGTCGCCTGGATGACCTGATCGAGGCGCACGCGGAGGAGGTCGAGGTGGACGATCCCGCCGCGGACGACGTCGTGCTGCTCGTCCTTGACCACGACGGGGGTCGTCGTCTCTCCGTCGAGGCTGAGGTCGAGCACGGCGCCGGCGTGAGCGAGGGCGAGGCGCAGGCGGCGCGCCTCGACCTGGAAGGCCACCGGCTCCTCGCCGCCGCCGTAGACGATGCCGGGCACCAGGCCCGAGCGGCGCAGACGGCGGGTCTCGCGGGAATTGGAGACCTTCCGGTGCTGCGCCTCGAGCGTGGTGGTGTGGTCGTCGGCCATGGCGAGCAGGAAGGGTAGCGGGAGCGCCCGGATCGAGAATCGGCGCGCCGCTGGAGGCTGACACATTGCGCCGTGCGCGCTAGGCTGCCCGTGTGTCGCCGGACGCGGAGCTGGTCGTCCTGCTGGCGGGCCTGCACATCGTGGGGTTCGTCTTCGCCGCCGTGCTCTTCGTCGTGCTCATGCGGGCCGACACGGTCTCCCCGTGGTCGCCGCCCGACGACGAGGATGACGGCGACGGCAACGACCGCACGCCCTCCCCGCGATCGGGCGGACCCAATGGCGGCGGGCTGCCGCTTCCCGACGCGATCCAGGCGCACGTACGGCTCCGGGGCCACGACCGGCTCGCCGATGCGCATACACCTCCCGGCCGCCGCCCCGCCCACCAGCCGAGACCCCAGCCAAACGTACCGGCGGGCGAGTAGTTAAGAGGACGGACTAGCGGCGCGCCCGGGGGGCGGGCGCCGCCGGGACCGGGGCGGCCGGTGCCCCGAGCTGCTGGGTCTGCGTGTAGGCCTGCTGGAGCTGCCCGAAGACCGGCTTGCGGGCGCCATTGCGGTCGAGCGGCCCCTTCTGGTGCCACGGGGCCTCGCCGCGTGGGTTGCCGCCCATGTAGCCCGGCCGCACGCGGAACTCCTGGAGGGTCCAGTAGACCGCGCCGGCGAGGTAGGGCTTACCGGCGAAGACGGCAAGCGTGTCGTTGAGGTAGTTGGCCTGGAACTCGAAGGTGCCCTTCTCCTCGGGCGGGCCGCTGCGGTTACCCTCGGCGCCGAACTCGGTGACCATCACCGGCTTGCTCGGGAAGCAGCCGCGGATCGTGTCGAGGAAGGCCGAGAGCTGCTGGTAGTCCGCGGTCTGCCCGACCGGCCCGGGGTACCAGCCGAAGTAGGTGTTCACGCTGATGAAGTCCAGCGGGCGGTAGACCGTCCGGCACTCGCTGGGCGGGTAGCCGATGAGCGCCATGGTCACCGGTCGCGTCGGATCGAGCTTCTTGGCGGTTCGCGTCGCCGTGCCGATCCACGCCTGCTCGGGCGGCCCGGGCCGTGAGGTCAGCTCGTTGCCAATCGACCACGTGAGGACCGAGGGGTGGTTGCCGTTGGCGAAGATGTTCTCGCGCAGCTGGTCGAGCGCGGCGGCCTTCACGGAGGCGCGCTGGAGGAAGATGCTCTCGACCGACCAGACGGGGATCTCCGAGTACATGAGGATACCCTTGCGGTCGGCCTGCTCCTGGAGGTAGGGGCTGAAGGGATAGTGGCCGCGGATGAGCGTCCCGCCGAGCTCCTTGACGGAGTTGATGTAAAGATCGCGGATCTCGTTGGTCACCGCGGCGCCGGTGTTGACGTTGTCCTCGTGCAAGCCGAAGCCGCGGAGGTTGAGGACGCGGCCGTTGAGCGCGAGCCGACCGTCGGGCGTGATGTCGATGCGCCGGATGCCGCTGCGCAGCTCATAGCCTTCGATCGCGCGGGCGCGCCGGCTGCCCCTCCCGCCGCCACCGCCGGCCGCGCGGGCGGTGCCGTCGAGCGTGACGTCGTAGAGGTTGGGCTTGTCAGGCGACCACAGCCGCGGGCTGGGGACGGTGATGGTCCTCTTGAGGACCCGGTCGTCCCCCGCAGCGATCGTGGTCGAGCCGAGCTTGATCGCCACGCTGCCAAAGCGCCCACGTACCCGGACGGCCTGGCGCTTGCTCGAGCGGTTGCGCAGCGTCGTCTCGACCTCCACGCGGGCGGGGCCTCCGAGGCTCTTGAGCGTCGGGGTCACCCGCACCCGCTCGAAGTCGACCTGGTCGACCCGACGCAGGTAGACCTCGCGAAGCAGGCCCGAGGCGTTCCACCACCCGCCGCGGGGCCGGCCGTCCGAGCCGTTTCCGCCAGGGGGGAGATCACTCGACGAGCGGCGGCTGTCCACCCGCACGACGAGCCGGTTGACCCCCCGCTTGAGACCCTTGAGGGCGACCTCGAAGGGCAGGTTGGCACCCGTGTGCTCGCCCACCTTGCGCCCGTTGAGGTAGACGGCGGCGCGGTAGTTGACCGACTCGAAGCGGGCGAGCCAGGCGAGGCCCGAGCGCTTGTCAGGAAGCCGGAAGTCCTTGCGGTACCACCCGACGCCTCCGTTCATGCTCGGGATGCTCAGGTCGCGCGCGGTCCAGTCGTGCGGGACCGCGACGGCGCTCCACCCCCGCGTCGAGGTCTGCCGAAAGTACTTGCGTCGGACGCCCTGGTCCTTCGGGTCCTTGCGAAAGAGCCACGCGCCGTCGACGAGGAAGCGCCCCTCGTTGCCGTCCTCGTAGAGGGTCTTGGCCGACGGAGTGCTGGGCCGGTAGGTCGGCGCCGGGGTTGGGCTGGGTGAGGCGGGAGCCTGGCCGGGAGCCGGAGGGGTCGGGCTCGGTGTCGATGGACCCTGGCCGGGAATCGCGGGGGCCTGGCCGGGAGTGGCGGGCGCCTGCCCCGGAAGCCCCGGAAGGCCCGGAATGGGGAGCTGCGCGAGCGCTGCCGGGGGCAGCGCCGCGATCAGGACGAGGAGGGCGATGGCGGGAAGGAAGCGCATGGATCGATGCCACTGAACACGGCAACCGACGCAAGGTTGCCCTTCTAGGCCGAGGCAGGGTAGCGAGCGGCCGCGGTCGAGGAGCCGGCTCAGGCGGCGACCGGAGCGCTCCTGCGCCCAGTCGTCGGGGGAAGCGCGCGTCGAGCAGCCGCAGTTGGCGCCTTTACGCTCAAGCTGGGGCTTCCTCGCTCAGCAGCCCGCCTCGCGCCCGATCGGCGCACCGAGGTCGAGCAGCCGGATCTCGTAGCCGGCCAGGGGGTCGCCGGTGCGCCGGGCAGTGATGCACTGGACCACAGGCAACTCCGAGCCCGTCCGCCAGGCGACCCGGGTCGCGCCGGTCCGCGATCCGAGCGAGATGCCGGGGTCGCTCACGTTGAGCACGTCCACCGGGAGGGGGCGTCGCAGCCGCGCGACGGTGCGGCGAACCCGGGTCGCACACCCCGGACGGGGCCGGCAGCCGTCCAGGAGGCGAAGCACCTCGCGCTGGTCGCCGCGCGCCTGCGCCTTGACGACGGCGATGGCGGCCGCCCGTTCATCGGCGCGCGCGGCGAGCACGCGGGCGACGAGCGCGCTGGCCACCAGGAAGACCGCCGCGGCGCCGAGGGCCGCTGCGATGATCACTCCACGGGGTCGGGGCACGAGGCGGGCATCATGCCCCCTCGTCGCCGTTCAGCTCGAGGAAGCGCTCGACCGAGGCCTCCTGGTGCTCGAGGCGCTCCCCGAGCGCACGGGCGTGGTCGGCGGCGGCGCCGAGGAAGTCTTCGAGGCAGCGCTTCGGATCGTCGGGGAGCGGATAGACGCGGGCGACGTCCTGCTGCGCGCAGGCGATGCCGAGCGGCGGCCTGCCCGCTGCGAGCGTCCGCGCGCCACATACGGGAGTGACCACCAGACCTCGATCGGGTGCGACCAGCGCCGTCGGCAGGAGCCGATGGGCAGGCAGACGGACGTCGAGCGAGACCGACCGGTCGATCGCGAGGGCGCCGCCGGCCAGGTCCTCGAGCGGCTCGCGCCAGATGTCGAGCACGGTGTCGGCCCCCACGAGCGCGTCGCGCATCGCCGTCACCTGCTCGGCGTAGAGGCGCTCGGCCTCCTCGCGGCCGTCGGCCTCGGCCAGGTCGAGGTCGCAGGGCACCCGCAGCAGCGCGCCGCCTGAGACCGCTGACCCGGCGCCGTGGCCCCCGGGGGCGATGTAGGTCTGAATCGTTCCGAGGTCGCGACGGCCGTGGAAGATCACCGTGACCGTCTCGGACAGCGGCAGCCCGGTGACGCGCAGTGCGACCGCGGCGGCGTCGTCCTCGTCGAGCAGCGCACGCCGCAGCAGCTCCTCGGCGCGTTCGCCACCTTCCCGATCGTCGCTCACGGATCGTCCCTCATGGTCGCTCTTGTGGTTTTATCGGCCTTCTTCGGGTACATGATGACCCACCGGCAGGAGGGATTCACGAATGACCGCTCTTTACAAGCCCATCGGCATCATCCTCGGCCTCGCCGCGGCGTCGCTGGGACGCCTCATCTTCGGCAAGGTCTGGGGCCTCGTCGAGGACGAGGAGCCGCCCGAGCCGACGACCGAGGAGACGTCCTGGCAGAAGCTCATGCTCGTGGCCGCCGTCCAGGGCGTCATCTTCCGGATGACGCGCGTCGCGGTGGACCGCTGGGGAGCGATCGCCTGGAGTCGGCTCACCGGCACCTGGCCGGGCGAGAAGCGGCCTGATCCCGCGTAACGGAGCGCAACGCCGTAGCTGCGGGCTCTGACAGGGCGACCCAGCTCATGGACGCCCTCGGGTTGACCGAGGAGGAGTTGTGCGCGGTGCTCGACGCCGACGCGCTCATGCTCCTCTCGGGCCAGCTCGACCACCGCCCCGAGCTGCCGATCCTCCTGGACCTGCTCGCCGAAACCAGAGAGCGGGCGGGCGGCTCCCTCCTGCGCCGCTGGGTGCGAGCCCTCGGACCGGCCGGTCGCCCTATCGACCATCTGCTGGCCCGCGACTTCGCCGCCTTCGAGGACGCGCTCGGAGCGCTCGCCGAGCGGGGCTTCACGCTGCGCGGAGGCGCGGCGGAGTAAGCAGCCCTTAGAACAGCTGGTTCTCTCCGCCGAAAACCTCGGAGACCGAGCCGTCGGTGAAGATCTCGCGGATCGCGGCCGTAAGGCGATCGGCGCACGAGAGCACGCGGACGTTTTCAGGCGTGCCGTCGCGCAGCGGGATCGTGTCGCTGACGACGATCCGCTCGAAGGGGCTCGCCGCGAGGTTCTCATAGGCGTCGCCGCTGAAGACGGGATGGGTGGCGGTGGCGAAGACGCGCGCGGCGCCCTCCTCCCTCACCGTCTCGCCGGCCGCGATGA
Organism: Solirubrobacterales bacterium; assembly: GCA_038199375.1. Classification (GTDB taxonomy): domain Bacteria; phylum Actinomycetota; class Thermoleophilia; order Solirubrobacterales; family Solirubrobacteraceae; genus JBBPZA01. Next base: position 48,650 of record JBBPZA010000009.1, read on the forward strand.
GCGTCCCCGCGGTGTCGATCATGTCGTCGACGATGACCGCCGTCTTGCCCTTGACGTCGCCGATGACGTAGCCGATCTCGGCCACCTGCTGCGCGGGGCGCTCCTTGTTGAGGATCGCCAGCTCCGCCCCGATCTTCTCGGAGAACTTCTTGCCCAGCTTGACGCGACCGACGTCCGGTGCGACCACCACCAAGTCGTCGAGCCCGAGGTCCAAGAAGTACTGGGTGAGGAAGTGAAGCGCGGTCATGTGGTCGACGGGCTTCTGGAAGAAGCCCTGGATCTGGCCGGCGTGCAGGTCCATGGTCAGGACGCGGTCCACCCCGGCGGCCTCGAGCATGCGCGCCACCAGCCGCGAGGTGATCGGCTCGCGGGGCATCGACTTCTTGTCCTGGCGCGAGTAGGCGAACCAGGGCATGACGGCGATCACCCGGTGCGCGCTGGCGCCGACCGCAGCGTCGATCATGGCCAGCAGCTCCATGAGCGCGTCGTTCGTGGTGATCCCGGTCCTGGCGTTGCCGCACGTCGGCTGGACGAGGAAGACGTCGGCGCCGCGAATGGACTCCTCGTAGCGGCAGTAGACCTCGCCGTTGGAGAACGTCTTCAGGGTGACGCCGCCGAGCTCGACTCCGAGCTTGCCGCCGATCTTCGCGGCGAGCTCCGGGTTGGCTCGACCCGAGAAGAGCATCAGCCGCTTGTCATAGCCCATGTCCAGGCTCGTGGAGAGCGGAGCGGTGGCGGCCTCCGGCTGGATCGCGCTCACGGGAGTACCTTACGCCTCACGCTGGACACCGTTACGCCTCGGGCTGGGCGCCGGCCTCGGCCTCTCGCACCCGCACTTCGACGGCGCGCGCGTAGTCCAGGATGTTGCGCTGACGCGCCCGGGCGACGGCCAGCGCGCCCTCCGGCACGTCGTGGGTGACCACTGATCCGGCTGCCGTCCACGCGTCGTCGCCCACGATGACGGGCGCGACGAAGCTCGTGTCGACCCCGCCGCGGACCCGCGCTCCGATCGTGGTGCGGTGCTTGTCCTTGCCGTCGTAGTTGGCCGTGATCGTGCCCGCGCCGAGGTTGCTGCACTCGCCCACGTCGGCGTCCCCTATGTAGGAGAGATGAGGGACCTTCGCGCCCTGCCCGATGTCCGAGCCCTTGATCTCCACGAACGTCCCGACCTTGGCGCCCTCGCGCAGGAGCGCCTTGGGTCGCAGGTATGCGAATGGGCCGACCGTGGCGCCGGTGAGCACCTGGCAGCTGTCGAGGTAGGAATGGCGCACGACCACCTCGTCGCCGAGCTCTGAGTCGACGATCGTCGTCAGCGGCCCGATACGGCACCGCTCGCCAATCGAGGTGACGCCGCGCAGGAAGCAGTAGGGCTCGACGACGGTGTCGGGGCCGATGTCGACGTCGGCGTCGATCTGCGTGGAGCCTGGATCGACGATCGTCACCCCCGACCTCATGAGGCCTTCGTGGATGCGGCGCTGTGCGTGCTCGCGGACGACGGCAAGGTCGACGCGGTCATTGATTCCCAGGGTGAGGGCGACGTCGTCGACGACGTGGGCGCCCACGCTCCGGCCCGCCGCGCGAAGGACGGGCAGGGCGTCGGGGAGGAAGACCTCCCCCTGGGCGTTGTCGGGCCGGACCTGGCGCAGCGCGTCGAAGGCGGCTCGCGCATCGAAGGCGAGCAGCCCGGTGTTGACCTCGCGGATCGCGAGCTCCTCGGCCGAGGCGTCCTCGGGCCGCTTGGTCTCCACCACTCGCTCGACAGACCCGTCCGCGCCGCGCACGACCCGCCCGTATCCGAAGGGGTCGTCGAGCACCATCGTCGCCACCGTGGCCCCCGCCCCGCTTTCCGCGTGTGCGCGCAGCAGCCCACGCAGGACCTCCGCGGTCACCAGCGGCACGTCGCCGGCGAGCACGACGATCGTCTGCGCCCCGAAGACCTCTCGCTCGGCGGACAGGACGGCATGCCCTGTCCCGAGCGGCTCCTCCTGCACGGCCACCGCGACGCCGTCCCCATCTGCGATCACGGCGCTCAGCGCACGAGCCGGCCCGTCGACCACGACGACCTTGTCAATCCCCGCATCCAGCGCCGCCCGCACGGGCCATGCCACCATCGGCCGCCCGCACAGATCGTGCAGCGGCTTGGGCACCGCCGACTTCATCCGCGTGCCCTGCCCCGCAGCCAGGATCACGGCGACCACCGAGCTCACGTCGGGATCGTAGCCGCGAACGGCCGCTCACCCTGGCGCCCGGATAGACGGCCGGCCCGGAAAGTTGCGGCCCAGCAGGAGCGGCTCCGTTCACGGCGCGGTCTTCGGGCGCCATGAGCGGAGGTGGCCAAGTGCGAGCTTCAGGGATTGGACCATTGGCTTGACATCCTGCTGAGCGGTGGACAGCAGGTATCCCCCCTGAATGGCGGCGAGGGTCATTTCTGCGAGCTCGGCGGGTACCGCGTTCTCCCTGAGGACACCCCGGCTGCGCATGTCCTCGAACGCCTTCTCGAGGCTCATGTGCCACTGCAGGAACGCGTCAGCGACGCCGGCCCGGAGCTCGTCGCTCGTCGCGGCCATCTCGATCGCGAGCGATCCGAGCGGGCACCCGTTGAAATCACGGCTCTCCTGGCCGGCCAGCAGGGCCTCGAACCACGACCGCAGGCCGCTCCAGGTCTCCAGGCGGAACTGTTGTTGTTGTCCGAGGACCTGAGTCAGGTGGTACTTCAGGACGGCCGCGGCCAGCTCGTCCTTGCTCGAGAAGTAGTGATAGAGCTGGCTCTTGCCGGCGCCGGCGGCATCGAGCACCTCTGCGAGGCTCGTGGCGCGCACCCCACGCTCGTACATCAACACGGCCGCAGCGGCCACGATGGCGTCTCGGCGCTCCTGGCCTCGCCGTGTCTTGGGTTCCTGCATCATTCGCCTCCGACCTCAATGTACCGGCGGGTCTAGATTGCTTATACTGGACCGGTCGGTACAAAAACTGAGGCAAGGAGCGGAGAAGAGTGTCAAATCAGAGCACCGACAGCTTGCCGACGGCCATAGGGAAAGGCGCGATCGCCGGCCTGGCTGGGACTGTGGTGATGACTGCGTTCCAGCGATTCGTGGAGATGCCCCTGACCGGCCGAGACGAGAGCTACGCGCCTGCCGAGCTCGTCATGAAGCTTTTCCCTGTGGCACCGAAGAGCGAGCGAGGCCGGCGTCGCCTCAACTACGCGGCCCACTTCGGAGTCGGCGTCGCCTGGGGGGCGGGCCACGCTCTCATCGCCACCCGGGCCGGGCTGCGCGGACAACGCGCCGTGGCGACGGTGTTCGGCGCCATCTGGGGTGGCGACGTGCTCGCAAACACGGCCCTCGGCCTCACCAAGCCGATGCAGTGGTCACGGCAGGACCTCACAATCGACGTCGTGGACAAGCTCGTCCTCGCCGAAGCGACGGGCCTCATCTTCGAACGGCTGTGAGCTGGGGGGCAGGGAATCGAACCCCGATCGCCGGTGCCAAAAACCGGTGTCTTGCCGTTAGACGACCCCCCAAGCGCAGCGGCCCGGCGCCGGGGATGGTACGCCGCGCCGCGGGTCACCGTGCCCGGCGGTAGAGGCGCGCGAGGTGATCGACGGGCACGCCCGCCAGGAAGAGCCAGCGGATGACGACCCACGAGAGGACGGTTCGGGGGACTCCCAGCGACCGCCAGCGGCGGGGGGAGGTCGTGGCCGGGCCGGGTAGGCAGGCGGTGCGGCCACGGGCCTCGAGGCGGCGGACGAAGTCGTAGTCGTCCATGATCGGCAGCTCGCGGTAGCCGCCGAGCGCCTCGAAGGTCGATCGGCGCGTCCAGATGGTGGAGTCGCCGTAGTAGATGCCGGCGCGGCGCTGGATGGCGTACCACGCGGTGAGCAGACGGGAGAAGCGGTCGTTGCCATCGAAGCGCAGGGCGAAGTTCCCGCCGAGGATGGCTGGGTCGCGCAGCGCCCCGCAAAGGGTGGCGTAGGCGTCTCCAGACAGGCGGCTGTCTGCGTGCAGGAAGACCAGCACTTCGCCGGCGGCCTGCTCGGCGGCCGCGTTGAGCTGCGCCGCCCGGGCGCGGACGGGCCCGATCAGGCGTAGCGCGAGCGGGTGAGCCTCGGCGGTGTCGACGGTGCCGTCGCGCGACCCGCCGTCGGCGACGATGACCTCGAAGCGGCCCGGAAGCCCACCTAGGTGGTCGAGCAGACCGGGCAGGGCGCGGGCCTCGTCGAGCACCGGGACGAGGACGCTGACGAGCGGGTTGGGGCCAAGCGGATCGTGAGACGTCATGTGGCGAGCGGATCGGAGGGCTTCACGTCGGGCGCCGGAGCATCGCGATCTGGCGTGGCCGCCATGAAGCGGACGGCCGGCGGCATCACCGAACCCAGGCTCAGTCGAAGCGGAAGTGGGTGCCTACCGGCTCGAGCTGCGCATCGGCGAGCTGCGGCACCGCCGCCGCAAGGGTCGCGGCGAAGGTCTCGGTGCTGGCGGCGATCAGGCGTACGAGCTCCTCGACCGGCGTCGGCTCGGCCGCCACCCCGTTGGCGTAGTCGGTGGCGTAGCCCATCAGCGCGTAGGGCAGCTCGGCCTCTCCGCATAACACCGTCTCGGGCCCGGCCGTCTGGGAAACGGCCGTCACGCCGCAGGCCTGCAACATCCGGATCTCGGTGCGGGTGTTGAAGCGCGGGCCGTCGACGTGCCCGTAGCAGCCTCCGTCGTGCACGGGCCGGCCGGCCTTCCTCGCTCCCGCGAGCAGCGCCGCGCGCAACGGCTCCGAGAAGGGCCGGTCGTAGATCCAATGCCCGCGACCCTTCTCGCCGGGCTCGGTGTAGAGCGTGCACAGCGCGCCGTCGCCCAGCCTGTTGGCCGGGAAGTGCAGGTCGTCGAAGACGACGAGCGAGCCCAGCTCGAGGCGGGGGTCGAGCGACCCGCACACAGTCACGCCCAGCACGGCCTCCGCGCCCGCCTCCCGCAGCGCCGCCACGTTAGCCCGATGGTTGACCTGCGACGAGAGGAACCGGTGGCCCTCGCCGTGGCGGGCGACGTGGACAACATCGGCGCCGGCGAAGCGCCCGGAGGTGACCGTCACGCTCCCGAAGCGCGTTACGACCTCACCGGACCGTGCCTCGGAGAAGCCGGGGAGCGAGTAGGTGCCCGACCCGGTGAGGATCCCGATCCGCATGGCGGCGGACATCCTATGTCCGCAAGCCCTCAGCGGTGCTCGTAGACGAGCTGCTCGACGTGCACGAGGCCGACGTAGCGCCCGAGCTCGTCGCAGCAGACGACCGGGTCGAGGCGGTCGGGTCCCCGCCGTGCGACCGCCCGGCGGGCGACGTCGCGTGCAAGGCTTGTCTCGAGCGCACGCAGCAGCGTGCGCCGAGGCGGCTCCCCGCGCACGGCACACGCACGCGAGGCGAGCGCGACCGCGCGCGAGCGCTTCGTAGCCCCGCACGACCCCGCGCCGGAGGTCCACGATGTGCGAGGAGCCAGAGCTCGTGCGGACGGCTTTCCAGCCCATGGCGAGGTCACCGGCGACGCGGCCGTGGTCGTCCATCACCCGCTGCCAATCCTCTTTCGAGTAGCCCGCCGTCCGACATCGTGAGTCGCGAAACGCCTCGCTGCCGCCCCAGCGCGCCTGCGCCTCCACCGCGTGCCCGGCGACATCGAAGTCGCCGAACAGCTCGAAGCGCTCCTCGGGAGTCAGCTCGATGCCCATCTGGTGTGCCTCCTTCGCGGTCTGGACGGCGGCGAGCAGCTCCTCCAGCCGGCCGATCCGGTCGCGCAGCAGTCGCTCCTGGCGATCGAGGTGCGCGAGCGGGTCGGCGACGGGGTCGTCAAGCAGCGCCGCGATGTCATCGAGAGCCAGGCCGAGCTCACGGTATGAGGAGCTCAAGAGATGGCTATTTCGCACACCCAGATCAATTTGGACGACGTTGAGGACGCGGCACCAGAGAACGGGTTCGGCGATCGCTGGGAAGCACGCGTGGCCCGGACGGCGCTCGAAGCCGAGCAGACTGGGGTCACTCATTCCGCCTGGGGCCTGGCAAGCGATCTCCGGCGGACCGCACCATCCTGGCGACGGTGAGCCGGTCGACGACCCGTGGATCACGTGACGAGCATCGTCCGATGTTGGACACGACGAAGGACCGGGCCACCCGCCGTCGCTTCACCCCGGTAGTCGTACTCGGCGATCACGATCTCGGGATCCCGTTCATGCCGGTTCGCGCGACGCCTACACCGCGCAGTGGAAGGCCGGCGGCAAGGTGCCGTCGGCCTGGCGCAGCGTGAGGAAGCGCTCGACGACAAGCCGCTTGGCCTCCGCGAGCGAGACCTCCCCGTGCGCCACCACCAGGTCCGGCGAGGCGCCGATGTCGCCGCCGACCGGATGCCAGTGCGCCCCGTCGGCGGTGATCGTCAGCTCGGGCACCATCACGGCGTCGGAGATCACCATCCCCTCCTCCATCCCGGCCGCGAACCCGCGCTTGACCAGCGGGCGCACCGCGAAGTCGTCGCCGACGACGTCGAGCCGTGCCAGCGCCTCGCGCAGCTCGGAGACCTCGTCGCGGTTCTCGGGCGTCTCGGTCATCGCGACCCGCAGCGGCAGCCCAAGCGAGCGGGCGTAGGCGAGGCCCTCCATCGCCTGTTCCCACGAGCCGGCGCCGCGCCAGGAGTCGTGGGTCTCTGGCCGGGCCCCGTCGACGGAGCTCTGGAGGACCAGGTTCGCCCGCCCGGCCAGGCGTGCCAGCTCCTCGCGACGGCGGCCGGTGAAGAGCATCGCGTTGGTGAGCGCGACCGTGGGCAGGCGATCGGAGGCGTACTCGAGCATGGCGACGATGTCTCGCTCGACGAAGGGCTCTCCCCCGGTCACATAGATCTCGGCGAAGCCCTCCAGCACCGCCTCGTCGACCAGCGCGCAGAAGCGCTCGAGCCCGATGGAGCGCTTGCGCGCCCGCGGCGAGGAGGCGACCACGCAGTACTCGCAGGCAAGGTTGCAGTGGAAGTTCGAGTAGACCCACAGCCGCGGCGGAAACAACGCCGTGCCGAAGAGGCCCACGACGGGAAGCCCGTCGTCGTGGGAGTCGGGCGCGTCGGCCCACCCCACACCCTCGGCCGCGAAGCCCTCGGGCATCGCGTCGCGGTAGACGTGGTAGCGCCCCCGAGCCCGCTCGCGTGGCGGGACGACCTCGAGGCAGGTCGTCCACCATCCGGTCTCGACGGTCTCCACGAAGGCCTCGGGCAGGCCGGCGGCGCGCATGGAGCGGGCCTGCGCGCGCCAGTCGTAACCCAGCGGCACGAGCTCCGCGGTCGCGCACCCGCCGGAGAGCTCGAGCAGGGCCCACCACGTCTCCCGGCGCCCGTCGTTCGCCGGCCGCCCGACGGTCCCGACGTTGACGACCAGCGTCCCGTCGATCTGGCGCTGCCACGGGATGCCGGTATGGGTGCACAGGAGGACGTCGGGCCGGCTGGGCAGATGGGGTCCGTACCGACACAGGCGCAGCTCGAGCTCCTCGTCGTCGAGCGACTCCCACAGGAAGTCGTTGATCGCCAGCGGCGAGCCGTGGACCATGTGGAGGTCGACGCCCTCGACCTCCTCGCGCAGCTCGCCGGGCAGGCCGCGCATCCACGCCGCGAAGTCGTCAGACGTGTGCTCGCGCGTGTAGTCGTACATGAGCTGCGCGAAGGCGTTGTCGCGCGGGTCGGTGTAGCCGCAGCCGCAGTCCTCGTCGCCTCGCCCGATGGCCACGTCGTAGTTGCCGGCGATGCACTGCACCCCGCGGTCGCGGAGGATCGGCCACATCGCGTCGCACTCGGCGCCGAAGCCACCGAGGTCCCCGAGGCACACGAGCCGAGTGGCTCCGCGGACACCGGCGGCATCCACCCACGCGCGCAGTGCGTAGGGGTTGGCGTACGCCCCTCCGCAGACGGCGATCCTCACGATCGACGATTCTATTGAGGTGGGCATGGCCTGCGCCAGGGGATACGCTCACTCGACCTCGCCCGATCAGGAGGAGCGCATGTCCCAGCCGCCTCGCATCGCCATCCTCGGCGCCGGACCGATCGGGCTCGAGACCGCACTCGGCGCGGCGCAGCGCGGCTGGCCGTTCACCGTCTACGAGGCGGCTCCGGACGTCGCCGGCCACGTGCGCAGATGGGGCCACGTCCGGCTGTTCACTCCGTGGTCGATGAACGTCTCCGAGCGGATGGCGGGCGCGATGCGGCGCTCGGGGGTCGCGGTGCCCGAAGGCGACGAGCTTCCTACGGGGGCGCAGCTCGTCGAGCGCCTCTATGACCCGGTGGCCCGGCTTCCCGAGCTCGAGGGGCGCATCCGGATGGGGGCCGAGGTCCAGGCGGTCGGCCGCGAGCGGCTTCTCAAGCACGAGGAGATAGGGACCCGCGAGCGCGGCGAGCATCCCTTCCGGCTCCTGCTCACCGACTCCGACGGCGAGGAGATCGTCGAGTCGGCCGACGTGGTCGTCGACTGCACGGGCACCTACGGGAACCCCAACGCCCTGGGCGACGGCGGGATCCCGGCGCCCGGCGAGCGCGCCCTCGCCGACAGGATCGTCCGGCTCCTGCCCGACTTCCCCGCTGAGCGGGAGGCCTGGGCGGGGCGCACGATCCTGCTCACCGGCGCCGGGCACTCGGCTCAGACCGCCGCCAAGCAGCTCGCGGAGTTCGCGCGCGACGCGGATGGGACGCGGGTGATCTGGGCCGTGCGCGCGCAAGAGCCCACGTGGGGAGGGGTGGAGGACGATCCGCTTCCCGAGCGCGCGCGATTGAACAGCGTCGCCGACGAGCTCGCGCGCGGTGCCTCCCCGGCGGTCCAGCTCCGTCGCGGGACGGTCACCGACGCGCTGCGCGGGGAGGGCGGCCAGGTGGCCGTGACCCTGCGCAACGGGATGACAGAGGAGGTCGTCGTCGACCGCGTTCTCGGCCTGAACGGCGGCGTCGGCGACCACACCATCTACCGCCAGCTCCAGGTCCACGAGTGCTACGCGACCTCGGGGCCCATCAAGCTCGCCGCCGCGCTGCTGGGCGCCTCGGGCGGCGACTGCCTCGCCCGGGAGAGCCACGGCGCCGAGACGCTGGTCAACCCCGAGCCCGGCTTCTTCCTCCTCGGCGCGAAGTCCTACGGGCGAAACAGCCAGTTCCTGCTGCGCGTCGGCTGGGACCAGGTAGACGACGTGCTCGGCCTGCTGGAGGCACGATGATCCCCTCGCTGCGTGATCGCTGGCGCGCCCTCGAGCTCGCCACCCGCCCCGTCCACCCCGCCACCGAGGCCGTCCTCGAGCAGCGCTGGGCGCAGCTTCCGGCCCACGTCAAGACCGAGAACCAGTGCCTGGGCCGCCGCACCAACGGGTGCGAGGGGACCCACGGCGTCTTTCCGCGCTGCAACCTCGCGTGCACGCCGTGCTATCACGCCAAGGAGGCCAACCGCGTGCGCACCGACGGGGCGCACACCGTCGCCGAGGTCGACCGCCAGATGGCCTACCTGCGCGAGCGCCGCGGGCCCGGCCAGTACGCCCAGCTCATCGGCGGCGAGGTCACCCTGCTCGAGCCCGACGACCACGCGGCCGCCCTGCTGGCGATGCGCCGCCACGCGCGAAAGCCGATGAGCCTGTCCCACGGGGACTTCGACTACGACTACCTCGAGCGCATCGTCCTCGATCCCGAGACCGGCGAGCGGCGCTTGGATCAGCTCTCCTTCGCCGGGCACTTCGACTCGATGATGTACGGGCGGCGCGGGATCAAGCGGGCGCGCTCGGAGCGCGAGCTGCACCCCTACCGCCAGCGCTTCTGCGAGATGTTCGCCCGCCTGGAGCGAGAGCACGGAGTCAAGAGCTACCTCGCGCACAACATGACGGTGACGCCGGCCAACATCGACCAGGTGGCCGACGTGATCGGCGACTGCCGCGACATGGGCTTCCGGATGTTCTCCTTCCAGCCCGCCGCCTTCATCGGCAACACGAACCGCTGGAAGCACGCCTACCGGGAGTTCTCGGGGGACGAGGTGTGGAAGGAGATCCAGCGCGGCGCAGGCGGACACCTGCCGTGGCACGCCCTCCAGATCGGCGATCCCCGCTGCAACCGGACCGCCTACGGCGTCTACGTCGGCGATCGCTACCTGCCGCTGCTCGACGACCGCGACGCCGCCGACATGCGCGTGCGCGACGCCTTCTTCGAGACGTTCGGCGGCATGGACTTCGCGGCTCCCCACCTGGTTGCGCGCCTGGCCCGCGCCTTCGCCGGGCATCCGCACGGGCTCGGGCTGGGCGCCGACTGGGCGCGGCGCTTCGTGGCCCGGGCCGGCCTGGTCAACCTCGTGCGCCACGGCGCGCGACCGATCACCTTCGTCATGCACTCCTTCATGGACGCACGCTACGTCAAGCCGGCGTGGGAGCGAATCAAGCGCGGCGAGGCGCCGCCGACCGACGACGCCGACGTCCGCGAAGCCCAGGAGCGCCTGCTCTCCTGCTCCTACGCTATGGCCCACCCCGAGTCCGACGAGCTCGTCCCCGCCTGTGCGCAGCACTCGGTCCTCGATCCCCTGGAGAACCTCGAGCTGGCCAAGCTGCTGCCGATCGAGCAGGTCGCCGCGCCGGCCTGAGAGCGGCCAGTGACCAGTGGTATCATGTGGTCACTTTGACGCCTCGGATGGGGATCAGGGAGCTTCGCGACAGTCTCACTGTCGCGCTGCGACGCGTGCGGGCCGGCGAGACGATCGAGGTGACCCATCACGGAGAGCCGGTCGCGGTACTCGCACCGCTTCCTCCCGACCGCATCGGCCGCCTCGTGGCCGCCGGGGACATCACCCGGGGGGGACGCTGGAGCGTCCATTGCGGCGCTTCGAAGTGATCGGCGAGCTGAGCGCGAGCCAGGCGATCCAGGACGACCGCGCTGAGCGCTGAGGCGCGGCTTCTCTACGCGGACTCCTCCGCGCTGGTCAAGCTCGTCATCGAGGAGTCCGAGAGCGCCGCGCTCGAGCGTCACCTTGACGGCGGGCCGGTCCTCGCCACAAGCCGCATCGCGCTCGCCGAGGTGCCCCGCGCGACGGCGCTCGCCAATCCCGCCCCCGAAGCCTTGGAAGAGGTCGAGCGGCTGCTCGCCTCCTGCCTGCTGATCGACGTGAGCGATGGGCTGCTCCGCGCCGCTGCCCGCCTCACCTCACCTCACCTCACCTTACGCGATCGATCGGTGCGCCCCTACGCCTTGCGTTGCTGTGCGCGTTCGATCATCGCCGTGAGGCCACTCACCGGTCCCAGGTGGGCGAGCTTGTCGGGGTTGACCACCGAGCGGATCGACTGAACCCGGTCCTCGGCGATGCTGAGTGACCAGACGCCGATCAGGCCGCCGTCGGTGTCCGTGATCACCGCGCCGGGCTGACCGTTGACCTCGGCGCGCCGAACCTCGACGCCGCCGGAGCGACGGCCGATCTTCATCCAGCTTGCGAGCGTCTGAGCCACCCGTCGCCTGCCATACAGGGCGCGGGCAAGCGCAGGCGCCCGGCCACCGCCGTCGCCGTGCAGCGCGACATCCTCGGCGAGCAGGGACTCGAGCGTCTCGAGATCGCCCTCGCGGGCGGCGGCGAAGAAGCGCTCCGCCAGCTCCTCGCGGCGCCGCTCAGACGCCTCGTACCGCGGCCTCCGGTCGTCCACATGCCGACGCGCGCGCGTGGCGATCTGGCGCGTTGCCGCCTCGCTCTTGCCGACGATCGCGGCGATCCGGGCGTACGGGTAGTCGAACACGTCGCGCAAGAGGAACACCGCGCGCTGCTCGGGCGAGAGACCCTCCAAGACGACGAGGAAGGCGAGCGACAGGGAGTCGGCAATCTCGGCGTGCCGAGCCGGGTCTTCCCCGCTCGATGTGATGAGCGGCTCGGGCAGCCACTCGCCGACGTAGGTTTCGCGGCGAACGCGAGCTGAGCGCAGCTCGTCGATCGCCAGCCGGGTGACTACGGTCGACAGGTAGGCGCTGGGGGACTCGAGCCGCGAACCCTCCTCGAGCGCCCGATGGAGGCGCAGGAGGCCCTCCTGGACGAGATCCTCCGCCTCGCTCGCACTACCCAGCATGCGGTAGGCGATCGCGAAGGCGCCGGGCCTCAGCTCCTCGTAGAGCCCCTGTGCTGCCACGGCTAGCCCCATTTTCCGCAGCTGAGCGCGGGTAGTGGTGCGCGTTTGCGTGTTGGGCTCGGGGTTTGCGGCGTGTTGTGGCGGCTGGGGGTCGGTCCCTGTTGTGGCAACTCGGGCTGTAGGGGTGGGTGCCTGTCCGTCCGATGGGTGCTCTAGGGTTGTGGCAACATGTTCGTCAAGGAGACCACGGTTCGGCGGGGGTCTCGCGCGTATACGTACCTTCAGATGGTGGAGGGATATCGCGA
>JBBPZA010000010.1:0-36929 GCA_038199375.1 Solirubrobacterales bacterium
ATGTAGGGCGAGATGTAGCCCTTGTCGAACTGCATGCCCTCGGTGAACTCGAGGTCCATGCCGAACGTCTGGCCCTCCTCGACGTTGACCACGCCGTCCTTGCCGACCTTCTCGATGGCGTCGGCGATCACGTCGCCGATGCCATCGTCGCCGGCGGAGATCGTCGCCACGCGGGCGATCTGATCCTTGCCCGAGATCTCGGTCGCCTGCTCCTCGATCGCGGCGACGACCTGCTCGACGGCGACCTCGATGCCCTTCTTGAGCGACAGCGGGTTCGCGCCCGCCGCCACGTTCTTCAGGCCTTGGCGGACGATCGCCTGGGCCAGCACCGTTGCGGTGGTCGTGCCGTCGCCGGCAACGTCGTTGGTCGACGTGGCGACCTCGCGGACGAGCTGGGCGCCCTGGTTCTGGAAGACGTCCTCGACCTCGATCTCACGAGCGATGGTCACGCCGTCGTTGGTGATGGTCGGGGCGCCGAACTTCTTGTCGAGCACGACGTAGCGACCCTTCGGGCCGAGCGTCACCTTGACCGCGTTGGCCACGGCGTCGACACCCGCTTCGAGCGCCTTGCGCGCCTCGGAGTCGTACTTCAGTTCCTTGTGGGGCATATGTGTTCAGTTCTCCTTCGAATGCCTAGGCGGTGACTCGGGCGAGCACGTCGGACTCGCGAAGGACCAGCAGGTCCTCGCCGTCCACCTTGATCTCCGTGCCGCCGTACTTGCTGTAGAGGACCTCGTCGCCCTCGCTGACGTCGAGGGGGATGCGCTTCTCGCCCTCGTCGTCCCACTTGCCGTCGCCGACGGCGAGGACCTTTCCCTTCTGCGGCTTCTCCTTCGCCGTATCTGGGAGCACGATGCCGCTGGCAGTCGTCTCCTCCTCTTCGATCGCCTGCACGATGACGCGATCGCCCAAGGGCTTGAGCTTCATGAATGTACCTCCGATGATGGGATGCTTCCTGCCTGCTGGCACTCCCTGGTCGAGAGTGCCAATCTACGCGGCCACTATAGGAAGGCCGAGCGGGAAGCGCAAGGCCCGTTGGCACTCTGGTAACGAGAGTGCCAAACGGTGGGGCCCAACGTCCTAATTCTGGGTGCCGCCCGTTCCCCGGATGCGCTCGTGAAGCGACGGGGGATTGTCGACGATCTGCGAGAAGCGCACGACGGTGACCATGTCGTCCATCTCCACGCCGCGCCCGTAGATCTGCTCGAGGAAGTGGACCAGATCCTCGGTGCGCCGGAACTCGGGGTTGTCGTGCTCGATGTCGCGGGGGGAGAGCTCCTTGACCCGCTTGACCTCGACGGAGTCGATGACCGCGTCGAAGATCTTCTCCCGCGGCGAGTGCTGGTAGCCGATGGTCACCATCACCGCTTCGTTCTTGTGGTACTTGCTCGACTTGTCGCCCAGCCGGATGGTGGCCGTCTTGCGGCCGCGCTTGAGCTGGTCGGCGAAGACCGCCGAGTAGAAATTGAGGACGCGCACCAGGAGCCGCAGCCTATCGATCAGGTCCTCAGGAGCACCTGACGAAATGATCCGGCGCGCCCGAACCGGCCCATGACCTGCGCTGGATCGCCACCCACGCGCTCGCCAATGGCGCTGCCATTGGCTTCGCCCGCGTGCGGCGCCCAGCTTGGTCCTGAACCGGTTCGAGCGGGCCGCCTATTCCGTCAGGCACTCAACCGGGACAGCGCGCGCGCCACCATCTCGCGCTCGCCGCGATAGCTGAGGGCGCTCGCCGCCTTCTCGATCGGCATCCAGCGCGCCTCCTCGATCTCCTCGTCGTGGTCGGCCACGTCCCCCGATCGGTACTCGAAGAGGAAGAACGACACCACCTTGAGCACCCGGCGCCCCGAGCGCTGGTACCAGTAGCGTACGTCGCCGAGCTTCTCGACCAGGTCACCGACCACGCCGGCCTCCTCGCGCACCTCCCGAGCCGCGGCGTCGGCGGCGGACTCGTCCCCGTCGGGGTGGCCCTTGGGCAGGGCGAGGACCTGGGATCCATCGGCCGCACGCCGGATCGGGACCACCACCGCGACCTCGCGGCCGTCACGGACGATCACACCGCCGGCGGAGAACTCGTGGCCGCGGTCCTCGGGCATTTCAGGCGGGGCGGCGCATCAGTACACGTAGCCCTGCAGCGCGCCCGGGTCGTGAACGGTGATGCGGCCCCGGCCCTGGGTCACCACGCCCGCCCGCTCGAGCACGGCCAGGAAGCGGCTTGCCGACTCCCTCGAGGAGCCCGCCAGCTGCGCGACCTCGGCCTGGGTGGCGGTGACCAGGACGTCTCCGGCCGTCTGCTGCTCGTCGCCCGCTCGGGTCGCCAGCTCGGAGATCACGGTTGCGACGCGGCTCTGGACGGTCTGGAAGGACTGGCTGGCGATGCGCTCGTTGGCCACCCGCAGCCGACGGCCCAGTGCGGCGAGAAGCTTGAGGGCGATGTCGTCGTGCTCGCGCAGGAAGCGGCGCATGTCGCCGGCGAGAAGCGCGACGAGCTCCACGTCGCCGACCGCCTCGACCGTGGCCGAGCGCGTCTCGTCCACGAACATCGCGAGCTCCCCGAAGATGTCGCCGGGGCCGAACTGGGCCAGCGTGATCGCCCGGCCGTCGATGTGCTCGAGGATCGCCCGGCAGGCGCCCGCGCAGACGACGTAGCAGGTATCGCTCTGGTCGCCCTCGCGAAAGACCACCTGGCCGGCCCCCATGGCCCGTGGTACGGCGACGGCCGCTACCTGGGCGAGGTCGTCGGCACCGAGCGTCTCGAAGACGCCGACGTTGCCGAGCAGGGCAACGGTCTCCTCCGTCGTCGGCACCGTCTCAGCATGCCATACGTCCTCGAGCGAACAAGCCGGGGACGGCCCGCCGGCCGCTCAGCCGGCGTCGAGCACCGACTCGCGGCGCCTGCGGCGCAGGGTCCGCGTTCCGGCGCGCAGGCCGGCGAGCACCAGAGCGATCGGCAGCAGGATCGCCAGGGCGACCAGGGCGACCCCGAGCGAGACGGTGAGGATCCTCAGGGCGTCGTCGAGGGCATCGCGCACCGTCCAGCCGCCGCTCCCCCCGCCCTCGCCCGTAGCCTCGACGGCGACCGTCACCCGGCTGAAGCTCGTGCGCTGGCGCAGCGTCGAGAGCTCGGCGCGCGAGCTGGCGATCTGCGAGGAGGTCGTGCGCAGGCGGGCTCGGATGCTCGCCGTCTCGTTCGGTGTGTCGGCCTTGGCCAGCTGGCGCAGCAGCGACTTGCGCTCGGTCAGTCCGTCGGTGAGCCGCTCGCGCGGGGAGATGAAGGCGCTGGTGATGTCGGTCGAGCTCTGGTTGCGCGACTTGACGTCGGCGAGCTTGGAGAGGGACGCGAGCGTCGGGCCGAGCCGATCGCTCGGGATGCGCAGCTCGAAGCTCGCTCCGCCGGTGCCGTCGGCGTCGCTCGAGACGTTGGAGGTCAACACGACCCCCCGCGCCTGGTCGGTGGCGCGGACGACGCCGTCGGCCACGTCGTCGACGTCGTCGACGGGGGCGCCGAGCACGAGCGAGGCGGCTCGCTCCACCCTGCGCGTGCGCCGGTCCAGTCCCTGGTCGCCCATCGGCTCGTCGACCCCCGGGGAAAGAGGCTCGGTCGGAGCGGGGGCGGCGGCCGACGAGCTGAGCTCGTCAGGGGCCGCCTCGCGTCGAGGCGCCGTCGCGCCGCCGGCGGCGGGTCTCCGATCCTGCGTCGGAGCGGGCGCCGCAGAAGAGGCGGGCCGTTCCTCGTCGGCGCCCTGGAGCGCCGAGCCGGCCACGACGAGGGCGACGAGAAGCGACCCGGCCACGGCCAGTGCCGGGAGCAGGGAGAAGCGAGGGAGGCGGTTGAGCAGCCGCGCCGCGCGGCTCGGGACGGCCGCGCCGGCTGTGGCGCCGTGCTCGGCTTCCGCGCCGCGCCGCCGCCCGAAGCCATCGGCCGCCCACGCATCGAGCTCGCGGGCGAAGTCCCCGCGTGGGGCGGCTCGCTCGGCGTGCACGGCGCGCACGACCTCGGCCAGCTCGCGGTCGGAGCCCTCGCCGGCCAGCGTGAGGTCGAGCGCGTCGAGCTCGCGCTCCATCTCGAGAGTCAGCGTGTCGTCACGGCGTGGCATGGCAGACCTCCCTGAGTCGTTGCACGGCGCGGTGCAGGATGGTCCCGGCGTTCGAGGGGCTGACTTTCAGCACCCGGGCGAGCTCCTCGTTGGACAGTCCGACGAAGAACTTCAGCGCGACGACCTCGCGCTCGCGCGGAGCGAGCTGGTCGAGCGCCGAGCGCAGCGCAGCGCGCTCGAGGGCCGCCTCGGCCTCGTCTCCAGGACCGGCGGTCTCCGGATCCTCGGGCTCGGCGGCCAGAGCGATGGTCCGTCCGCGGCGGCGCAGCTCGTCGAGGGCGGCGTTGCGAGCGATGCCGAACAGCCACGCCCGCTCGCTCCCTCTGCGTGCGTCGAAGAGCCGGCGCCGGCGGAACGCGCGCTCGAAGGCCAGTGCCGTGACGTCCTCGGCGGCCGTCCGGTCGCGCAGCAGGGTGGCGACGTAGGCGTAGACGTCGTCCCGGCTCGATCGATAGAGCTCCTCGAACCGGCTGCGGGCTTCCTCGCTCGGAAGGGCCATCGTCAACGTCTCGCTCATGCCTCTACTACGACGGTGCAACCGGATCATCACAGTGTGCGCGGCGCTATGGTGCGCCGCAGTGAACTTCCCCGGTCGAGTCCTCGGAGTCGCGGTCCTGCTCGCCGCACTTCTCGCAGTGCCGGCCGCGGCCCTCGCGAAATCCAACGCCGACCTCCTCTGGGCGACGGTCAACGTGTGCGACAGCAAGGATCAGCCCGACGTGATCGGCATCCGGGGCTCTATGCCCGGCACGGGGAGGAAGGGCGAGATGCTGATGCGCTTCCGCGTGCAGTACTGGACCGGGAAGGCATGGCGGATGGTCAAGGGCGACGCCGCCGACACGGGTTTCCTGCGCGTCGGCTCCTCGCGCTACAAGGTCCGTCAGGGCGGCGCGAACTTCAACTTCGCTCCCGACGAGGACGGGACCCAGCTGCTGCGCGGCTACGTTCAGTTCCGGTGGCGCAAGGACGGGAAGGTCGTCCGGCGCGAGACGGAAGTGACCGAGCCCGGACATCGGAGCGCAAGGGGGGCGGATCCGACCCGCTACACCGCCGGTCAGTGCGTGGTCAGCTAGCGCTAGCGCTTGCGAGCTGCCCGAAGAGCCGCGGGTCGTTGGTGATGACCCCGGTGACGCCGAGCGCTTCGAGCGCCCGGATCCGCGGCAGCTCGTCGACCGTCCACGCGTAGAGCTCTCCTCCGACCCGGTGGACCGCGGCGGCGAGCCGCGGGGTGATCAGCCGCCAGTGGGCCATGATGGCGTCGACCTCCCCGCGGCTGATCGCGCGGGCGGCCTGCCGCGGCAGCGCGCGCTTGAGCGCCTCGAGCGCCACCAGAGCGGGCAGCGCGGTAAGCGGCGAGGCGGTGTAGTCGCGGCGCACCCGGGGCACCGACCACCCGAGCGCCACCTGCGGCTCGGCGGCCCGGATGCGCGCCAGCCCGTCGCGGAACTGCGCGGAGATCAGCGCGCGCCCGAGCAGCTCGCGCCGGCGGAGCGCCTCGACGACGCGCAGCTCGCAGCCGGGCAGCTTGAGGTCGACGTCGAGCTCGACATCGTCGAAGTCGGCCGAGCGCAGGTGATCGAGCCCCTCCTCGAGGGTGAGCGGCGCTCGGCGCGCGAGGGCGGAGTAGTCGTGGGCGAGGACCAGGCGTCCGGTCTCGCGCTCGGGCAGTACGTCGAACTCGATCATGTCGACTCCCGCCGCCAGGGCCGCGTCGAAGCTCTCCAGGGTGTTGCCCGGCGCGATGAGGTCGGCGCCCTTGTGGCCGACGCGCTTCAACGCTGGCACCCCCGGCACCAGAACGTGATCCGGTTGTCATCGCCCTGGCCCCGCGCGCGGATGCGCTCGCCGCAGCGCGGGCACGGGACGCCCTGCCGCCCGTAGATGCGACGGTGGCGCGACTGGCTGCCGTCCATCGCCGACTCCTGCATACGGGGTCGCGTGACCTCGACGAGGCGCCTGGCCTCGTCGCCTGAGAGGGAGCGCAGCGCTCGCCACGGATCGATCTCGGCCAGCCAGCAGCCCTCGACCTTCCACAGGTTGCCGATCCCCGCGAGGATGCGCTGGTCGAGCAGGGCATCGCCGATCGCGCGCGTAGGATCGTCCTCCGAGAGCCGGCGCAGGAAGCGGGGCATGTCGAACCGGGGGGCCAGGATGTCGGGCCCCAGCGCGGCGAGGCGAAGGTCAAAGCGCGTGCGCGACTCGGTCATCAACTCGAGCACGGGGCCGTCGAACTGCACGACGTCGTGCGAGCCCGCGCGCAGGACGAGCCAGGCGCGCGCGGGGGGGCGCCGCCACCGTCCCCCGCCCCGCCGGTAGACGCCCCATGCGCCCGTCATGCGCAGGTGCGAATGCAGCGTGAGGTCGCCCTCGAAGCGCAGGAACAGGTGCTTGCCATGCGCGTGGACGTCGCGAACGGCGCGGCCTTCGAGGCGCTCGGGCCAGCGGTGCATCCGATGGCGCGGGTGGGGGGTGCGCACCTCCTCGGGCACGCGGCCTTCGAGCACGGGACGCATCCGGTTCGCCGCGTAGGCGATCGTGTCCCCCTCGGGCATGCGCAGAAAGGGTAGGAAGGCATGGACGGGGAGGACCGGTGCTCGGCGGGTGCGTACTCTCTCGCCCGCCGGGTGCCCGGGGTCGGCCCCCAGACCGTTGCCCGCGCCGTCCTGCGCCGCCTGGGCACCCTTCCGTTCGAGCCGCTGGCCCTCGCGCGCGCCGTGGCGATCCTGGGCGACGACGTCGAGCTCCGCCAGGCGGCCGCGCTCGCCGGCCTCGAGCCCACGGCGGCGGCGGCGTCCGCCGACCGCCTCGCCCGGGTCGAGATCTTCCGGGCCGGCCAGCCGCTCGCCTTCGCCCACCCGATCGTGCGGACGGCGATCTATCACGACCTGCCCGGGGCCGAACGCGCCCGCGACCACTCCCGGGCGGCGCGGCTTCTCCGCGAGTACGGCGCGCCGCCCGATCGCATCGCCTCCTACCTGCTCGAGAGCGAGCCCGCCGGCGACCCGGAGACGGTCGCCGCGCTGCGCGAGGCGGCCGGCCGCGCGCAAGCCCGCGGAGCCGCGGCGTCGGCAGTGCCCTACCTGCGCCGCGCGCTCGCCGAGCCGCCCACCGAGGACCAGCGGGGAGAGGTGCTCGCCGAGCTGGGCGCCGCCGAGCTCCACGTGGATCCCGCCGCCGCGGTCCGACGCCTCGAGGAGGCGCTCGCAGCTGCCGGCGATGCTCGACGCCGGCCGAGCTGGCACTATTCCTCAGCCGCTCGCTGATCCTCCCCAGCCGCCTCGGAGAGGCTGTCGAGCTGCTCGAGCGGGCCATCGCGGAGGTCGGGACCGGCGACAGCCGGCTCGCCCTGCGCCTGGAAGCCGAGCTCATAACCCAGGCACGCCTGGACCGCTCGACTCTGGACATCGCCCGGGAGCGGCTCGCCCGCGTGCGCGCCGAGGCTCTCGGGCCCGGCGCACCGACCCATACCGGGGAAGCGGCCGTGGCCGCGACGCAGACCTCGGAGACGGCCGGCCCTTTGACCCAACCTGCGGAGGCGGGGCGCCTCCTGCTCGCCTGCCTGGCCGCAGAGACCGCGAACGCGGGCGAGTCGGCGGACGCCGCCGCGGACCTCGCCCTCCCCCCTCGCTCGCCGAGTCCACCGCCGGCGTGGGCGCCGCGGTCGGCGCCTAGAGCCGGCTGAAGACCTCAAGCGCTCAGCGTCAGCCGCCTCGGCCCCTGTCGGAAGCCGAGCTCGACGAGGCGGGCGTGCAATGGGGAGTCGTTGACCGGCTCGGAGTCGACGCGCTCGAGGCCGATGCGGCGAACGCGACCGCCGCGGACCTCGCCGGCGAGCGCCTCGAGCGCGGGTTCGAGCCGGGGGTCGTCGCCGCCGACGAGGGTGACCAGGCCGCGACCGCTTCGCTCGAGGTAGAGGACCGGCTCGCCGCCGACGAGGATCACCAAGGCGCCGGCGACGCGCTGGGGCCGACGCCGCTCGTCGTCGCGCTTGGGCCACGGCAGTGCGGCGCCATAGGGCTGAGCGGGGTCGGTCGCGGCGAGCACGAGCACGCGGTGCTCCTCGCCTTCACGCGGTCCGCGCAGCCGCTCGACAGCTCCGGGGAGGGCGAACTGCGCGCCGCCGAGCCCTTCGATGAAGTATCCGCGGCGCGCGACGCCGAGCGTCTCGAGCTGGGCGAAGCTGTCATAGAGAAGGGCGAACCCTCCGCGCACGCCCTCGGCGACCACCTGCTCGCGAGTGACGATCCCGTAGCGCTCGAGCAGCAGCTCGGCCTGGGCACGGCGCTGCTCCATCCGGTCGGGCGCCGGCTCGAGCAGCGGTGAGACCAGCGACCAGCGGCCCTGGACCTGCGCGCTGGCTCCGATTCGCCGAGAGGAGAACCGCCGGCTGTGACCCGCCCGGCGCCGGCGCTCGCGCTGGGCGCGCGCGAGGGTGAGGCGCGGCGCGCGCAGCGGCGCCCATGCGTCGTTCGTCGCCTCACCCGCCCACGCGAGGTCCCACAGCGCCTCCTGGAGCTCCTCGGGTGCGAGGTCGACGGAGACGAGCAGGTCGGTAAAGAACGCGGCGCCGGTTTCGAGCCGTGCGCGGATGGCGTCGTGGGCCGGCGTGCCGGGCTGCTCCGGCGACCCGCGCTGCGCCGGCGCGCCGAGCAGCGCGACGTCGTCGCGGAAGTAGAGCGCCACGCGCCCGCTGTTGCGACCGAGCGCACCCGCCCCGATCCACACGACCTCGCCGCTCGCGCACAGCTGGTCGAGCCACGTAGGCGAGTAGGCGCCCAGGCGCCTGAGCAGGACGTCGCGCTCCCACACATCGGCGGGCAGCGCGAGCCCCTGAAGGGATACGAGAACCTCGCGCAGCCGGTCGACGCCGGCGCCCGCGGCGGGATGGCGGTCGACGCCCTGCCAGGCGGGCAGGACCGTGGCCAGCGCGCGCTGGTCGGCGGGCTCGATCTCCCTGCGCAGGACGGCGAGGGAGGCGCGGCGCAGCCGGCGCAGCACCTCGGCGTCGCACCACTCTCGCTCGGTCCCGCCGGGACGAAGCTCGCCGCGGACCAGGTCGCCCGCCCGCTCGAGCGCCTTGAGGGCCGGCGTCGGGTCGACCCGGTAGCGGTCGCGCAGCTCGGCGGTCGTGAAGGGGCCGTGGGTGCGCGCGTAGCGGCGCACGAGGCGCTCGAGCGCATCGGGCACGTCGGCGACGAAGGCCTCGGGCAGGCCTCCCGGCGGCACCGCGCCCAGCGCGTCGCGGTAGAGGCCGGCGTCATCGGCTGCGATCCAGCGGGCCTCGCCGACCATGCGCACTCGGATCGCGCGCCGCTCGGCCTCCAGCGCGGTAAGCATCCCCGCGGCGTCGATGCCCTCCATCACCCGCGCGCCGATCTCCTCCTCGCTCAGGTCGCCGACCCGGCGCAGGACGTCGTGCAGGGCGTCGCGGGTTTCGGCCTGCGTGCGCCGAGAGCGGTGCTGGAGGTCGGCTTCCACCTGCTCGAGGGCGTCGGCGTCGATGAGGTCTCGAAGCTCCTCCTGTCCGAGCAGCTCGCGCAGGAGCTCGCGGTCGAGCGAGAGGGCCGCCGCGCGGCGCTCGGCGTTGGGCGCGTCGCCCTCGTACATGTAGGTGGCGACGTAGTCGAAGAGCAGCGAGGAGGCGAAGGGCGACGCGGTCTTGGTCTCGACCTCGACGAGCGAGAGCTCGCGGCGGTGGAGCTTGGTCAGGAGGTCCTGGAGCCCCGGGAGATCGAGGACGTCGCGCAGGCACTCGCGGTAGGTCTCGAGGATGATCGGGAACTGTGCGTAGCGCTTGGCCACCTCGAGCAGCGACTGCGCCTTGAGCCGCTGCTGCCAGAGCGGCGTGCGCTTGCCCGGTCGCGCGCGGGGGATCAGCAGCGCCCGGCCGGCGTTCTCGCGGAAGCGCGCGCCGAACAGGGCCGAGGCGCCCAGCTCGGCCACCACCCGCTCCTCGACCTCGTCGGGCTCGATGAGCACCAGCTCGGCACCGGGGGGCTCATCGGCGTCGGGGAGGTGGACGATGATGCCGTCGTCTGACCAGATGGCGTCTGACTCAAGGCCGTACTCGTCGCGGATGCGGGCAGACAGGGCCAGGCCCCACGCCGCGTGCACGCGGCCGCCGTAGGGCGAGAGGATGCACAGCCGCCAGTCGCCGATCTCGTCGCGGAAGCGCTCGATGACCAACGTGCGGTCGGAGGGCACCACACGGGTGGCCTGCTCCTGCTCTCTCAGGTAGTCCAGGAGGTTGCGCGCGGCGCGGGCGTCGAGGTCATAGTCGCGCTCGAGCTCGGCCGCTGACTGGCCGACCGCCTCGCGGGCGAAGGCGCCGATCGCCTCGCCAAGCTCCTTGGGGCGGCCGATCCCGTCGCCCTTCCAGAAGGGGACCGCACCGGGAGCGCCCGGCGCGGGGGTGACGATCACCCGGTCGCGGCCGATCTCCTCGATGCGCCAGGTCGAGGCGCCCAGCAGGAAGGTCTGGCCGGGCCGCGCCTCGTAGACCATCTCCTCGTCGAGCTCGCCGACCCTCCTCCCGTCCGGGAGCGTCACCGCGAACAGGCCGCGGTCGGGAATGGTCCCGGCATTGGTGATCGCGAGCTGGCGGGCCCCCTTGCGAGCGCGTATGACCCCGCCGACCCGATCCCACACCACGCGGGCGCGCAGCTCGGAGAACTCGGCCGACGGGTAGCGGCCGTCGAGCATGTCGAGCACGTTCTCGAGCAGCTCGCGGGAGAGCGTCTCGTAGCTGTGGGTTCTCGTGACCAGCGCGTGGAGCTCGTCGACGTTCACGTCTTCCACCGCGGCCATCGCGACGATCTGCTGGGCGAGCACGTCGAGCGGGTTGCGGGGCACGACGGTCGGCTCGATCGCTCCGTCGCGCATCCGCTTGGCGACGACGGCGCACTCGAGCAGGTCGGCCCGGAACTTCGGGAAGATGCGGCCCTTGCTGGTGTCGCCGACCTTGTGCCCGGCCCGCCCGATGCGCTGAAGCCCGCGCGAGACCGACTTGGGCGACTCGACCTGGAGCACCAGGTCCACGGCGCCCATGTCGATCCCCAGCTCGAGGCTCGACGTCGCCACCAGGCACGGAAGCTGCCCGGTCTTGAGCAGCTCCTCGACGACCTCGCGCTCCTCGCGGGAGAGCGACCCGTGGTGGGCGCGAGCGATCTCGCGCGGCGGGGCGCTGTCCTCGTCTTCCCGCCCGGCCAGGTCGTTGAGCCGCAGGGCCAGCCTCTCGGCTCCCCTTCGGCTGTTGACGAAGATCAGCGTCGAGTGGTGCTCGCGCACGAGCCGCAGGAGCTCGGGGTAGATGGCGGGCCAGATCGAGCGCCGAGTGGCCTCGCCGCCCTCGAGCGGATCGAGCGGATCGGCGCTCTGGTCGGGCTCGACCATCGACTCCACGGGCACGTGGATCTGGAGGTCGAGCGGCTTGCGGACCCCCGCATCGACGATCGTGCAGCGCCGCCGCGGGCCGACCAGGAAGCGGCCGACCTCCTCGAGCGGGTTCTGCGTGGCGCTGAGGCCGATGCGCTGGATCGGTCGCCCGGCCAGCTCCTCGAGGCGCTCGAGGGTCAGCGCGAGGTGCGCCCCGCGCTTGGTCGCGGCGACCGCGTGGATCTCGTCGACGATCACCCATTCGACGCCGGTGAGGATCTCCCGCGCCTGAGAGGTGAGCATGAGGTAGAGGGACTCCGGCGTGGTGACCAGCACGTCGGGCGGCCTGCGACGCATCGCCATGCGCTCGGCCTGGGGCGTGTCGCCCGTCCGTATCGCCACGCGGACGTCGCCCGGCGGCTCGGTCGCTATTCCCCGCAGCGGCGCGCGCAGGTTTCGCTCGACGTCATAGGCGAGCGCCTTGAGCGGCGAGACGTAGACCAGCCGCGTGCGACGCTCGCCTTCGGCCAGCGGATCCGCCGCGAGCCGGTCCAGTCCCCACAGGAACGCGGCGAGCGTCTTGCCCGACCCGGTGGGCGCGCTGATAAGGACGTGCTCGCCGGTCGCGATGGCCGGCCAGGCCTTGACCTGGGCCGGCGTCGGTGCCTCGAAGGCCCCCGCGAACCACTCGCGAACGCGCGGGGTGAAGGCGGACAGCGGCATGCAAGTCAGAGTACGAGCGATCGGGCCGGCCGGGGCGCGAATCTCCACCCCTCGCGGCCTATAGTCCTAGTGAGCGATGAGCACGACGACCGCACGTATCACGTCTGATGAGTTCTTCGCGCTCACCTGGGAGGACGACCGGTGGCGCGAGCTCATCGACGGGGTCGTCGTCGTGAACGAGCCGCTGCCCCGCCACGCGATCACCCTCGCGACCATCATCGGCGAGCTTTACGCCTGGGTCAAAGCCGCCCCAAGTCGGGGCTTGGTGCTCACCCCGACCGACGTCAAGCTCACTGACTTCGACGTTTACGGCCCCGGCGCCATGTGGATCGTCGAGCGCAACCGGCCCAACCTCGACGTGCGTCTGCCGCGCGTTCCCGAGCTCTGCGTCGAGGTCCGCTCCCCCAGCACGTGGCGCTACGACGTCGGCCGAAAGCGCGCCGTCTACGAGCAGGCCGGACTGCCCGAGCTCTGGCTGGTGGACACGCTGGCGGAGACCCTCCTCGTCTTCCGTCGGTCGACCACGAGCGCGCCCATCTTCGACGTCGCTCTCGAGCTCACGGGCGAAGAGACGCTTTGCTCCCCTCAGCTCGAAGGCTTCGCCGTGCGGGTGGGCGACCTGTTCCCGTCAAGCTGACGCGCCTCGGTGAGGTCGCGCGCGCGGGCGAAGACGTCGTCGAGCATGGGCTCGGTGAGCCTGCCGGTGAAGGTGTTCTGCTGGGAGACGTGAAAGCAGCCGAGGAGCGTGAAGCGCTCTCCCGCCAGCTCGGCGCCGTGGCCGAAGCGCGGCCGCGGCCGGGGGGTGGGCTCTCCAAGGGCTGCGCGAAGGCGCAGCGCGGCGTCCCACGCGAAGCCGCCCAGGCAGACGATCACCCTGACGGATTCCATCAGCTCGAGCTCGCGCACGGCGTAGGGCAGGCACGCGTCGCGTTCGGTCGGGCTCGGGCGGTTGGCCGGCGGCGCGCACCGAACCGCCGCGGCGATGAAGCAGTCGCGCAGCGCGAGGCCGTCGTCGCGGGCGACGGAGGTCGGCTGGTTGGCGAAGCCGGCCCGGTACAGCGCGGCGAACAGCCAGTCCCCCGAGCGGTCGCCGGTGAAGATCCGCCCCGTCCGGTTGCCCCCGTGCGCCGCGGGTGCCAGGCCGAGCACGTAGACGCGGGCGGCCGGGTCGCCGAAGCCGGGAATCGGCCGGCCCCAGTACTCCTGGTCGGCGAACGCGGCGCGCTTGACCCGCGCGACCTCCTCCCGCCACGCCACGAGTCGCGGGCAGCGGAAGCATCCGACGACAGCCCGCTCGACGTCGGCGAGGGTCGCGAGGGACGCGTCGGCGCCGCTCACCGGCGCGCTTGGGAGAGCACTCCGAAGATGAGGCGCTCGATCACCGGCTCGAGCTCGCGGATATCGGAGGGAAGCCCGAGGCGGACCTGACGCGAGGCGAGCTCCGCGATGGCGCCGACCACGGCGAAGGCGTCGTCGGCGGACGCGAAGCGGGCAAATCCGTCGCGCCCGCCGCCTCGGCCATTGCGGCGAGGATCGCGTCGCGCGCCCAGTCGAATAACCCGAGGATGCACTCCTCCTTGTTGGCGAAGTGCTCATAGAAGGTGGCCTTCGACATCCCCGCCTCACGGCTGATCGCTTCGGCGCTCGCGTCGGCGTAGCCCATCCGCGCGAACACCTGCGCGGCCGCCTCCAGAAGGCGGGTGCGCTGGACGCCGAGGCGGACCTCGAGCGGCGGGGCATGGCGGCCGCGGGGGACCGTGATCGAGGGGCCGCGTTCCATGTCAGTGCGCGAGTGTAATGTCGGCACCGGTGCGCTTCTCCAGGTCTTTCGCCCCTGCGGCGCTCGTCCTCGCCGCGATCGCCGCCCCGCTGGTCGGCTGCGGCGGGGAACCCGACCGCTTCAGCGGCGAGGACCGACAGGTGGCCGACGTAGTCGACGCCCTCGGCGACGCGGTGCGCGACGGCGACACCTCCGCGATCTGCTCGCGGATCCTCGCCAGCTCGGTCACCAAGCGCCTGGGCCGCGACTGTCGCCCGCGCGTCTCGGCCGCGCTGGCCTCCATCGACGACCCCGCGCTCGAAGTCGTCAACGTGCGCGTCGAAGGTGGGGAGGCTTCCGCGACGGTGCTCACCGGGGCGGGAGAGCCGCCGCGCAGCGGCGACCTCAAGCTCGTCCGCGAGCCCGCGGGGTGGCGGGTCGTCGCGCTCGGGCCACTGCCGCCGCCCGAGCCGGGTTGATCGACCGGCGGCTGCGCCGCACTGGGCGTGCAAGCCATCGTCGGCGGTGTGGCGGTCAGGCGAGGTCGGGCCGGGAATGACCCGGGGAGAGTCGTTCAAACTCCGACCTTTCGTTTACTATGGTCGGCCCCTCAAACCAATCGACGACGACAGAACCGTCAGGGGCCACATCGACCACGCTCCCTTCGTCGCCGGCAAGGAGGTCGCCCAGGCCCGCTGGAGCGCCGCTTTCGTGGTACGGCTTCCCCAAGTACCTGACGAGGTCTCCGGGCTTGACCTCCACAGTAAGGGCGCCTCCTAAGGAAGAATCGGATAGCTGGTGATGGTTCCTTTGTCCGCTGCTGTCTCCACCACGACCCGCCAACTCGGCGTGCTGTAGACGTTCGCGGTGCCTTGCATTTCGACCGTAGAAGGATTGGCGAGCGTATCGATGGTGTTCTGTCGTACTGGGGTGCCGTCCTGACCCGCTGGCCATCCACGTCTGTTCTGGATGTGAATACGTCCGAAGTTGTCGTTGCCTCGCCGGAGCGCAATTTGTCGGCCAAATTTATCCGTGAAGGTTTCCTCCCGGGTCCAACTGCCCGCTTCTTCTTCCTCCTCCTCAGGGCAAGCTGAGGCGGTCCAAGTACCCGCGACCGCGGTCGCGCCCGGCATACAGGGATCGCCGTGGCCTAGACTCGGAAGACCGAGAAGCAGAAGACCGGCTAGGAGAGCCGACACGGCCAGGACTCGTCGCATTGTGGTGGGGCCGATGGCCATTACTTCCCACCTTCTAAGATTTTGTTCGGCGTCGTTTCCGCCAAAACCAACGACTGTCCCAAAAAACGATGGCACGAGACACTTTAGCCCACCATACCAACCAACGTCCCCTCAGCTCGCCTTGAGCCCGCGGCCGTACTGGCGCTCGTAGTAGGCGCGGTAGTCGCCCGAGCGGATGGGCTCCCACCACCAGGCATTGTCGCGATACCAGGCAACCGTTCGCTCGAGGCCGTCCTCGAAGCGCACCTCGGGGGTCCAGCCGAGGCCGCGCAGGCGCTCGGAGGCCAGGCTGTAGCGACGGTCGTGCCCCAGCCGGTCGGGCACGTACTCGATCAGCCCTTCGTCGCGGCCGCAGAGCGCGAGGATGCCGTGGACGACCTCGATGTTTGGCGCCTCGTCGGGTCCTCCGCAGTTGTAGACCTCGCCCGGCTCGCCTCGCTCGAGCACCGTTCCGATACCGCGCGCGAAGTCCTCGACGTAGATCCAGTTGCGCACGTTCATGCCGTCGCCGTAGACCGGCAGCGCGTCGCCGTGCAGCGCGTTGAGGATCATCAGCGGGATCAGCTTCTCGGGGTACTGGAAGGGCCCGTAGTTGTTCGAGCCGCGGCAGATCCCGGCCCGCAGGCCGTAGGTGTGGAAGTAGCTGGAGACGAGCAGGTCGGCGCCGGTCTTGGTCGCGCTGTAGGGCGAAGACGGCGCCAGCGGCGAAGCCTCGGTGAAAGAGCCCTCCTCGATCGAGCCGTAGACCTCGTCGGTGGAGACCTGGAGGTAGCGCAGCCCGCGCTCGCGCGCGGCCTCGAGCAGGGTGTAGGTCCCGCGCATGTTGGTCTCCAGGAAGGCGAGCGGCCCGGAGATCGAGCGGTCGACGTGGGTCTCGGCGGCGAAGTTGACGATCGCCTCGCAGCCCTCGACTGCCGACGCGATCGCCTCGGGATCCTCGATCGCGCCGTGCACGAAGCGAAAGCCCGCCTCGCCGGCGAGGTCGCGGAGGTTCTCCTCGCGCCCCGCGTAGGTGAGCTTGTCCAGGACGACGACCTCGTCGGCGTGCTCGCGAACGCGCTGGCGAACGAAATGCGAGCCGATGAACCCGGCGCCCCCGCAGACCAGCAGCTTCATCGTCCCGTACCCCCGTGGCTCGCGCTCCCCCGCTCGGAGAGGTAGTCGGCAAGCCCCTCGCGCCATTCGGGCAGCGCCACGCCGTCGTCGCGGGCGGTGGCCAGGACGCTGTAGGCCGGTCGCGGCGCCGGCCGCTCCAGCTGCGCCGTCGCCATCGGGTCGACCCGGACCTCCATTCCCGCCTGCCGGAAGATCTCGACGGCGAACGCGTGCCACGAGCACGCTCCGGCGCCGGCGACGTGGTGGATCCCCAACGCCTGGCCGCCGGCGAGGTCGAGTAGGGCGCCGGCGAGGTGGACGGTAAAGGTGGGACAGCCGATCTGGTCGTTGACGACGCGCAGCTCATCTTGCTCGGCGCCCCGGCGCAGCATGGTCTCGACGAAGTTGCCGCCGCCCAGGCCGAACAGCCACGAGGACCGGACGATCACGTGGCGCGAGCCGGCATCGGCAACCTCCCGCTCGCCCGCGAGCTTGGAGCGGCCATAGGCCGACAGCGGCTTGACCGGATCGCTCTCGACGTAGGGAGCGCGGCCGTTGCCGTCGAAGACGTAGTCCGAGGAGACGTGGACGAGGACCGCGCCGGCCTCGGCGGTCGCTCGCGCGACGTTTCCCGCGCCCTCGCCGTTGACCTTCGTCGCCTCCTCCTCCTGGGCCTCCGCGCCGTCGACGTCGGTCCACGCGGCGCAGTTGACCACGACCTCAGGGCAGACGTCGCGGATCGTACGCGCGGCGGCCGCCCCGTTGGTGACGTCGAGGTCCGAGCGCGTCAGCGCCGTGACTTCGTGGCCGCCCCCACGCGCGGCGCCGACGACGTCCTGGCCGAGCATCCCGCCGGCGCCGGTGACGAGCACGCGCATGATCAGAGGATCCCGATCTCGCTGTTGTCGCCGACCATGAACCGGTAGGCGCGCGGCTGGCGGTCGTCGCGCGTGATGGTGACGTTCTTGCCCAGCAGCGAGGACTCCATCCTTCCGTCCAGGCCGGCAACCCGCGAGCCGGCGAGGAGGATCGAATGCTCGACTTCGGCGCCGGAGATCTCGCAGTCCTCTCCCACCGCCGTGTAGGGCCCGACGTAGGCGTCGGTGAGTCGTGCGCGCGCGCCGATGATCGCCGGACCTCGCACCGTGGAGCGCTCGAGCACCGCACCCTCCTCCACGATCACCCGCCCGCCGATCTGCGACTCGCGCAACTCGCCGTCGACCCGGGTCTCGATCGTGTCGAGGATCAGCCGGTTTGCCTCGAGCATGTCCTCCAAGCGGCCGGTGTCCTTCCACCACCCGCGCACGACGTGGGGCTCGACACGGGCGCCCGTGTCCACCAGTCGCTGGATCGCGTCGGTTATCTCGAGCTCCCCGCGCGCCGAGGGCTCGATCGCCTTCGCCGCGCTGTGGACGACGGGGTTGAACATGTAGACCCCGACCAGCGCGAGGTCCGTCGCCGGGTCGGGCGGCTTCTCGCGCAGTCGGACGACCCGGTCGCCGTCGAGCTCGGCGACTCCGTAGTTCTGAGGATCGGGCACCGGGGTGAGGAGGATGAGCGCGTCGGGCTCGCCCGATCGGAAGGCGTCGACCAGCTCGGCGATCCCGCCTTGGAGGAGGTTGTCGCCCAGGTACATGACGAACGGCGAGTCGCCCAGGAACGCCTCGGCCGTGAGCATCGCGTGGGCGAGGCCCGCCGGCTTGTCCTGGACGATGTAGGTTACGCGTGTCCCGAGGGCCGATCCGTCCCCCACGGCCGCGCGGATCTCGTTTCCGGTCTCGGGCGCGATGATGATCCCGACCTCCTCGATCCCCGCCTGGGCCATCGCCTCGATGCCGTAGAAGAGGACGGGCTTGTTGGCCACCGGCACGAGCTGCTTGGCGCTCGTGTAGGTGATGGGGCGCAGCCGGGTGCCCCGGCCGCCCGACAGGATGAGTCCCTTGAGAGTCTGCATGGCGCGAGGAGGGTAATCAGTCGGGCCCTCTCGCACATGTGGCGCCCGGTCATCGTTCCTCATAACCAGTGCTCGCGGTCGGCGAGGGCTCGTTCATGCGGCAGCTCGAGAACGAGCGCATCGAGGGCGTCGATAAGCCGCCCGAAGGTCGCGCGCCGGTGGCGCGGCCAGCGCCGGTTGGAGGTGAAGACCAGCCCCGCGTGCGATTCGCCTCTGTCAAGGGCGAAGCGAGCCAGTGGACGGAAATCGACCACGTTCTCCGTGACGACGGCGCGGCCCTCCACTCGCCCCGCGTCGAGAATCACCGCGTCCGGTCGACCCACGAGATCGGGCCGATCCAGCACGGACGCCGCGTCATGCCCGCGCTCGCACAGGGCCGTGGCCACCCATCGCGGCCACATCTCGTCGAGAAGCAGCTTCAAGCGAGGAGCTGACGCTCGCGACGCCATGCGGCCTCGGCCAGCTCGGCCTCGCCGCGGTTACGCTCGATCCAGTCGTCGATCTCTGACCGGTGCCCCGCGTAATAGCCGATCGCCGCGCGGACGAGGTGCTCGGAGAGGTCCGTGAGCTGGGCGGTCGCGAGAACGGCATCGTCACCCCGCGCACCGACGTCCCGGTGCACGCTGATGACCTCCCAGACGTCCGGCCCGCGAGAAAGGCCCGCCCGGCGACCCGCCGGACCGTCTCGGAACACGATGCCGGGGTGCTCCTCCATGCGCAGCCCTTCCTCGAGCAGCCGCTTTATCAGCTCCGAGCGGCCCTCACCCGACCGCAGGCGCTGGCGCTCCAGACGCTCGAACCCCTCCTTCTCGAGTCGGACGGAGACGTGGCGGCTCATGTGTTACAGCGTAACACCTTCCCGCGGGTGGTCAGTAGACGCCGCCACCCAGCTTGAGATGGTCCCAGGTGGCCCGGGCGCCGGTCTCGACGAACTCGAGCCCGACGCGCTTGGGCGCCTGGGAGCGGACCATCTCCGCGACCTCCTCGCCCTCGGCGCCTGTGTAGCGGGCGAAGATCTCGAAGCCCAGCGCGGTGACGGGCGGAGACGTGGCGGCTCATGTGTTACTACCTAACCCGGTCGGCGCCCCCGCGCAGCATGGCCTCGACGAAGTCGCCGCCGCCGAGGCCGGACAGCCACGACGATCGGACGATCAAACCCCTCTGCACGGCCGTCTACCCCGCGAAGTCGAAGTAGCCCTTGGGCACGGGCCGGAAGCCCTCGTAGTGGAAGACCCGGGTCATGCCGACCGGCGCGCCTTTGAAGCCGTCCATCATCTTGTTGGAGGTGTGGTGGGGCACGTGGCAGTGGAAGATCCAGTTGCCGGGATTGCTGGCCAGGAACTCGATGTCGACGAACTCGCCGGGGGCGACGTTGACGGTCGTCTCCTTCGAGCGGGCAGAGCGCGGGATCGCATAGCCGTTCTTGGCCGTCTCTTCGAAGGCCATCCCGTGGAGGTGCATTGAGTGTGAGAGGTTCGAGGCGTTGTACAGCCGGATCCGCACCCGGTCGCCCCTGCGGATGGTCAGCGCCCCACCGGAGGCCTCGCCCGTCTTGCCGTTGATTGTCGAGATCGGGAAGTCACCGGTGCCCGGGGGAAAGGGGTCGACGAGGCCTCCCTCCTTGGGAGGCGCGAATTGCTGCAAGGTCATGGCGAAGTCCTTGTCGACCCTCTGCGAGGCGGGCTCGCGGCGGGGAAGCACGAGGAGGAAGCCGTCCAGCCCGCGGAGCTCCTGCACCGCCGAGCGTGTGTGGGAGTGGTAGGCGAAGGTGCCGGCGCGGCGCAGCCTGAACTCGTAGGCAAAACGCTTGCCGACGCCGATCGGCTCGGGCTGGCTGATACCCGCGACCCCGTCGAACTTGTTCGGGGCCCCGGCTCCGTGGAAGTGGATGGTCGTGGGCTCGGGCAGCTGGTTGTCGAGCTCGACGCGCAGGCGCTCGCCCTCGTAGGCGATCAGGGTAGGCCCGGGCGTGGACTTGTTGTAGCCCCAGACCCTTGCCTTCTCGAGCGGGAAGTTGGCGAGCTTCTGCTCGAACTCCGACGCGGTGAGCTTGAACGTGCGCGTGCCGCCGCCCGCCATCTCGCCGCTGAGGGTCTGGACGCTCGGCGTCACCGGAATGGTCGGCTTGACCATCCGCTTATCGCCGCCTCGCGCGCCCGCCGGATCCGAGCCTCCGAGCACCAGCGCGGCCACCGTCGCTATCCCGACGGCAACCGCCGCCCCCAATCCGAGCATCACGTAGCGCAAATTCACGGCCTCCGCCTTCCAGCGTTCGATGACAGGAGGGGCGCCCACCTCCGGCGCCCGGTAGGAGGCTCTGCGTGGCACGCGGCCCTGCGGATCACTTGCCCGCACCGCCGCGGTCGGTACGCCCGACGGTCGCCGGCAGGGTCCGCGCCGGCAGGCCGCTCCGCGATACAGATGGGCGCACGCCGGATTCGAAAGCAGGCCACTCCGCGCCACAGAAGCGCGCCGGATTCACAAGCAGGCACACTCCGCGCCACAGAAGCGCGCCGGATGCGCAAGCAGGCCAACCGGCATCACCTGATCCGGCTCCTCAGTACACGCCGCTTGCGAGCTTGCGGTGATCCCAGGTGGCCCGGGCGCCGGTCTCGACGAACTCGAGCCCGACGCGCTTGGGCGCCTGGGAGCGGACCATCTCGGCGACCTCCTCGCCCTCGGCGCCTGTGTAGCGGGCGAAGATCTCGAGGCCGAGCGCGGTGACCGTCTCGAGGTCGCGGTGCAGGCGGACCTCGGTGCGCAGCATCACCCCGCGCAGCTCGGAGTACTCGACGCCGGCCTCGACCTCGAGGCTCGCGCGCGGATCGCGCTCCAGGTTGCGCGCCTTCTGCGACTCGGCGTAGGTCCAGCCCCACGCCCTTCCGTCGCGCAGGACGTACCAGAGCGGCATGAGGTGGGGGAAGCCGTCGTGGCCGTTGGTCGCGACGATGACGATCCTCTCCTCCTCGAGGAAGGCGATCACCTCCTCGTCGGTCATCTTGATTTCGTCGCGGCGGCTCACGGGGGCGGAAGGGTGTTGGGTGGCTCACGGGGCAGGGGGAGGGGCGGCGGCTGACGGGCGAGGGGCGAAGAAGGGTCGCGGCCCACGCCAGACTAGGTGGGGGGTACTCGGCGGCTCGACCTGGTCGCGGTTACCGTCTTCGGGCTGTGGAAATGTGGGTCGCACGACCCTTTCCGCGCGCGGCCACTTCCGCCTTGCCCCGCCAAGCCCGTCAGTCACCGTCGCCTAGCGCCCACATGCGATGACCGATCGGGGGGGAGTCGGGCGTTCTGGCGCCGGGCACAACTGTGGGCCCTGTCGGGAAGGCCCCGGGAGCGTGGCCATGCTCCATACGATGAGTTTTCCGGTCGAGCAGGTCATCTGCGCCTTCCCGGTGGCCAGGCGGTTGGAGACGCCGTACCGCTTTAGATCCCGCGCTCGGCGATAGAACCGGAAGAGCAGGCCGCGCTCTTTAGTCGTCCGCGGTGCAGTGACCGAGACTTCTTCTAGCCGAAGGAGTTCACGCTGCCGGTGCCGACGCGTAAAAAAGCTCGGCAGGCTCTTCGCGTCGGTAAACCGCTCGAAGCCGTCGCGACCGGTGTTCACCGTATACCAGAGGAAGTCAGGACTGTCGAACACGAGCGCGGCCTTGGTCGCCGAGCCCTGAGAGTAAGCAGCGGCGAACGACGAGAGGATCCCGGCGACGCCCTCCGGACTGCAGTTGCCCCGAGTGTCGCTCACGTTCTCGGTAACCACAACCGGAGGATTCGTGCTGCTGGCACTGCTGGCACGCTGTGCCGTCGATGGGGCTGTTTCGCCGCACGCCTCGAGCGCGACCATCGCCGCTAAGGCTGACGCCGCCAGGGCCGCCTGACGAAGGCACCGGCTGGTCATAGACCGACGATCACGACTGTCACCACACCAATGACGACTAGCTGCGCGGCGGCGATCCGACGCGCGAGACGACTGTTCTCCAGGGCGAAGACAAGTGCCCGGTCAAGATTGTTCAGCCGATACCCGATGGCGATCATCAGTCCCGCGGCCGCGGCCCTGGCAAACCCATACATTGCCCAGATCCCAGCGCCGAGCAGCGGCGCGCCGCTCAGAAGCGAGGCGACCGGTACGACGTACCAGAGCACGAACCCCAGCCTCGACAGTCCTCCAAAGCCCAGTGAGGTACCGTTGCGCGCGGCCCAGAGGAGGGGACCCTGGTCCATCCAGCGCTGAGGCGTTTGTCGATCACATTGTACTGGCGTGATTTGTCGACCAGCGACCTCGAGCAGCCCCATGCCGACGGCCGCTAGGGCGAGGGCGCTGGCGACCGAGACCCGTGACCCATGTGACAACAGAGATCCGACGTATCCTGTGGCAGCGCCCGCAAGCGCGCCCGCGACGGTCGAGGTGAGTACATATAGGGCGAGCTTGCGACGCCATGTTGATGTGTGCTGGTTCCGATGCACGTCGGAACTCGCGATCGCATAGACCGCGTTAGGACCTCAGGGCAGAGCCTGCTGCACGACGGCTACAACTAGGGCGCTCAAGAGCACAGTGAAGCCCAGCGCCGACTGAGAGCCAGCGGAAACGGCCACCATCGCCACGACTACAACGTGGGCGACGGCTGTGAGCGTAGCGACAGAAGCGTTTACGTGTAGAACGTTCCGCGGCAGATACATAAGTAGTGCTGTCCAGCATAGAGTTCGTGCCAGTCGCAGCAGCGGTAGTAGTAACCCTGGTATGGCACCGGGTAGTAGTTCCAGCACTGCCCGCCGCTCTGGCAGCCAAGGAAGGAGTGCGCGTGGCAATCGGAGCAGCAGTACCTGCCGTTACAGCAGTGGCAGCGGGGCCCGCCATAGCACGGCCATGGCTCCGCGAGATGATGGGCCGATGCAGGGCGCGCCCGCAGCACCAAGCCTGTGGCAAGACCAAACAACCCGCCTGCTAGCACACGGAGTGCTCGGCTTCGCCCGAACCGCACATCGCGAGCAAGGGCCGCCTCCTGGGCGACGTACTTGTCAGGCCGCCGTGGAAACCTTTGCCGCTCGGGCTCAACTCCTTCGTCTCTAGCTACCTCCGCGACCTCAACGGCCATTTGGCGCCACCTCCGTTAGGCTAAGGGCGACTGCTTCACTCGTGAAGCGTTTGAACTCGTCCACGTCATCGAGCACGGTCTTACCCCGTATGCGCTCACGCTGGATCTCGAAGCAGAAGGGTGTGGTCGACACCTCGAGGGCGTCGATGAGTTCCCGTGCTTTCGGATCCGTGATGGTGCGAATGCTGGCCGGCAACAGCTCGACGATCGCCGCCCGGTGCTCCGCATGCCCGCTGATCAACGCGATGATGTTGTCGGGCAGTAGGTCCGCGTACCCAAGTTGTAGGCTGAGCTGGCGACAGGGGACGCAGGAGGCGCCGAGCACCAGGAGATAGGTGGGTTGGTCGGGAGCTGCATCGAGTATCCCACTGATCTCGTCTGGTATCTGGGCACCGATACCCAGGCCGTCGTCGGCGGGGGCATTGCGATCGAACAGGCGGTCCAAGCGCACAGTCAGTAACGCGATCTGGCGAACAATCAGAACGGACACGACGGTCAGGACGAGCAACCAACTCGCCACCGCACCTAGCAGCACCGTTTCGAACGCAGTCATTGGGCCCGCCTAGCTCGTGGCCCCGCAGCAAAGGGCTCCCGGTTGAGGCGTAGCAGCCTGGGAACCCGGAGCAACAGAACGACGGTCGCGACGAGTACGACGGCGAGGACTAACTCGGCGAGCGCGAGATTCCACGATTCCGCCGTTCCCGTACCTCGGGGCGCTAGCGCCAACACGGTTGCAAGCGCGGCGATCGCTCCCGTACGCCACGCGGTCGCTGGACGGATCTCGTCTGAGTCGTCGAAGCACATACAAGCCATCGGCTGGCCAGACCGCAACGCACGTACCAGTAAGGTGACAAAGAGCCAGAGCAGAGCGGCGGTGAGGATAAGGACGACGTCGCCGCTGTCGCCGCTATCCGCCAGCGCAACCACACCGACGCTCGCACTGATGCTGGCCTCAACCACGCCGGCACCGACGCCAAAGCCTCGCCGCGGCTCGCGAACAAGTCCAAAGTCGGCCATGGCCAGGGCAGCACGTCCGGGGTGGCGAAGCTTTACCAACGCACTTCCCGCGAGGATGATCGCGAGGATCCACACAGTGGTCGAATGAACCTCGGGCTCTCGAAAGGCGGCGAAGAAGTCGCCCGCCCTTTGCAGAAGCTCGGAGAACCCGTCCACGAGCCGCTAGTCCTCGATCACCCCGACACGGAGCGCTAAGAAGTCCCCCGACTGCTGCGGTCGCCCGGAGACGATTACCCGCGCGGTGCTCAAGCCATCCAGGGGCCGGTCGGAGACCCGGTGCCCAAGCGCTCCCTTCTTCATCGGGCGCGAATCCTCGTTGAGAGTCAGATCGCCATCGCTCGACTGCAGCCCGTTACGCTGTCGGCCACGTAGCTTTGTCTCAAATATCTGATAAACGGCCTCGAAGCGCGAGGCGATGAAGATCCCGCCTGCCTGAGTGCCCTCAGCCGACACTTCATCACCGATCTGAAAGTCCGACAAAGCGGCTTTGCCTTCGCGGAGCACTTCGGCGTCTGGAAGTAGCTGTACGGTGGCAAGTACACCGTTACGTCGTTGAACGGTGGCGGTCCGGGGATCATCGACGCTGCGAAGCATCCCAGCGATCCAGCCTGGTTCGAACGGAATGTTGTCCGGTGGGTCTACTCTGTGCGCATCAGCACTGCCCGTGGCTGCTGCGCCAGCGGCTACTCCAGCGCCGATAAGAAGTCTACGACGTGTGAGTGCTCGCTCGTGGCCCATCGGCTTCCTCCTGTTCCCCGCAGGGCGCTTGCTACAGCGCCAACCGCCGTGACCGCCGCGCAGCGGCCCAGAAAGCAATCAATAATGGCGAACCCATTCCAAGTTCCAAGAGTGCGAGCTTACTCCGTCCGGACGGACCGCGTAAGGGCTTGGTTCCTCTAGTCATTTGACACCTAGTCTGGGGAGGGCTACGAGCGCACCGCGCGCAGGCGCTCCGCCGCGGCGTGGATCGCCTCGCGGGCGTCCGCCGGCTGGAGGACGACCGCGTCGCCGGCTTCCTTGAGGACCTCGCGCACCAGCCAATCCGTGCCGGCAAAGGAGAGCTCGACGACGACGGCGCCGGCGTCGAGGACCTCCGCGGCGCCGCGCTCCTCGGCGGCCCAGCGTGCGCGCTCGGGGGAGACCCAGACGCGCGCCCTGCGCGAAGCGGGCACCTCGCCGGTTCGCGGCCAGCCGTCGATGTCGGCCACCGGGTCGACCTCGGGGCGCGGCTCGAAGCGCTCGTCGGTGATCTCGACGCCCCGGACCCGGTCGAGGCGGAAGTGGCGCACGCTGTCGCGGGCGGGGTCGAAGGCGACGACGTACCAGCCCTCGCGGCCGTTCATCAGCGCGTAGGGCTCGACCCGTCGCTGGGTGAAGGTGTCCTGCGCCTCCTTGAAGTAGTCAAGCTCGATGAGCCGCCGGTCGAGGATCGCGCCCGAGACAAGCTTGGTCACGGCCGAGTCGTCGGCGCCGGTCCTGGCCACCTGGAGCCCCTCGCGGGAGGGATCCTCGCCCAGCGCCGCGACGATCTTCTCGCGCGCCGACGCGAGCGAGCCGGCCGGGATGTGCTCGCCGATGAGGTCGATGGCGGCGACGAGCGCCTTGGCCTCGATCGGCAGCAGCCGTGCGGGCCGGGCGAAGTTGTCCGAGTAGGCGTCGGGGTCCACCTCGATGTCCCCTGCTTCGGTGAGCTCGGCATAGAGCACGTAGCTGCCGGCACCGAAATTGACGATGTTGAGCACCTGGATGTCCTCGCGCAGCTCGGATTCGGACATCTGGAGGCGCTCGCCCACCTCTCCGGCCGGAACCGTGCGGCCCTCGCGGCCGGCCTCGATCAGGATCGAGGCGAGGGTGACCAGACGCGCGAAGCGCTCGGGCCGGATCGCGGCGGCCTCCCCGCGGCCGTTGGCCTCCGCGGGGGCTTCGACGGGCGCGGCCGTTCGGAGGACTCCATGGAGCTCGGGCGCCTCGCCCGCGTGGCGTTCGGCCAGCCGCTCGACGCGCTCGGAGAGCTCGTCGGCGAGCTCGGGCGGGCCGAGCAGGCGCGCGTTCTCGCCTAAGGA
This sequence comes from Solirubrobacterales bacterium, assembly GCA_038199375.1. Classification (GTDB taxonomy): domain Bacteria; phylum Actinomycetota; class Thermoleophilia; order Solirubrobacterales; family Solirubrobacteraceae; genus JBBPZA01. Next base: position 26,411 of record JBBPZA010000010.1, read on the forward strand.
GAGCACCCAGGAGATGAGGAGGCGCGGGCTGGCGTACTCCGTGCGAAACACGTCGCCGTCGAATTCGCCGTAGCGGCCGAAATGACGCTCGATCTGCCAGGCGATGCGCTCGGAGACCCAGACCTCGGCGGCCCCGACGGGATCGCCGAGCTGCCACTCGATGCGGTTGGAGTAGACGCGCGGGTCGAACACCTCGGCCGGCGGCCGCTGGAAGTCGTGCTCGGCCTTGGAGGCGTAGGCGACCTTTCCCCTGATCCGCGACAACCTGAACACCCGGATCGCCGAGCGCTCGTGGCTATGGGCGACGAGATAGAACTGCCCGCCCTGGTAGACGAGCTGGTAGGGGTCGACCTTGCGCTGCCCGAGATCGTCGCGCTCCATGGTGTAGTAATCGAAGGTGATCGTCTTGCGGCGGTGGATGGCGGTCTCGATCTTCGAGAGGCGCTGTGAGAGGTCATGGCCGCCGGCGGACCCGGCTAGGCCGAGCGCGACCCCGCGCTGGTCGGGTGCCCGCAGCGGGCTGGGCCGGCCCCACGAGAGCTGTTGGAGCGCGAGTCGCAGCGGCTCGGCATAGGCGAACTCGCCGTCGAGCAGCGAGAGCGCGGTCTGCAAGGCGGCGAGCTCCTCGTCGGTGAATTCGACCGGCGGCAGGTAGTAGTTCTCGGGCGGCAGCGAGTAGGTCTCCTGCTCGGCGGCGCCGTCCGCCGGGCGGTCGACGCGCAGGAGGATCCCGAGCCCCTCCAGTTCGGCGCGGTCGGCGTAGAAGCGCCTCGCGAAGGCGTCCTCGTTCATTCCGCTGTAGCCCTCGACCAACTGCCGGATCTCCAGGGCGGTGACCGGCCGGCGCTCCGCCATCAGGTAGGAGATGAGCGAGAGCTGGCGGACGAGCTTCTCTGTGTCCTTGGCCATCGGGAGTCGAGGATAGTCCGGCGCGCCGGCGCGCTCGCTCGGACGAGCGCGCATTCCGCCGCTCTTTGCGGACTTTCGCCGCGTCGTGGGTCGGGCGGGGCGAGCGCCTGCGGCGCCTGGTTGGCTACGCGGGCCTTGGTCGGCTACGCGGCCGCCGCGCGGTCCTGCGCGGGTTGGGCGAAGTAGGCGCCGGCCCCGATCGCCCGGTCGAAGCTCGACCAGCGCTGACCGTCGGTCAGCTCCTTCTCGAGGCGGTCGAAGCTGCCCAGGCGGCCGCCGAGGTTGTCGACCATGTGGACGAGCGTCGCCTCGCGGGTGCAGGGAACGACGGGGCTGCCGTGCTCGAGCGAGCCGTGGTGGGAGAGGATTATGTGCAGCACGGCCTGGGCGAGCTCCGGCGGGAAGTCCGCGATGTCCTCGATCGCCCGGCGGATCCGGTAGTAGCCGAGCGCGATCTCCCCTTGGAGGCGCCCGGTGTCCGTGAGGTCGAAGGCGTGGCCTTGCGCGGCGTAGGCCTCGAGCTTTCCGATGTCGTGCAGTAGGGCCCCGGTGATCGCCACGTCGCGGTCGATGCCCGGGAAGGTCGCCGAGATGGCGCTGACCGACTGCGCGACCGACAGCGAGTGCTCGAGCAGACCGTGCCGGTAGGCCTGGTGGTAGTACTTGGCCGCGGGCGCGACGCGGTAGGCCGCCCACAGCTCCGAGCTCTCGCCGAAGACCCTGTCGAGCAGGCGATGGAGGTGCGGGTTGCGCACCGTGGCGACGAGCTCGCGCAGGTCACCCTCCATCTGCCCAACCGCGCGCGGAGGGCCGTCGAAGAGGTCGGCGGGCTCGTACTCGCCCTCGCTCGCGGGCCGCAGCGAGGTGACCACCAGCTGGGGACCGTGGCGCGCGTGGACGGCGTAGCGCCCGCACACGCGCACCGCGGTGCCCGGACGGGCCATCGGCGACAGCTCGGCGATGCCTTCCCAGACGACCGCGGCGAGCGTCCCCGTCCGGTCGGCGAGCGTGAGCTTCAGGTAGTCGCCTCCGCCGCGCCGGCTGCGCAGCTCGACCTCGCGGACCAGCAGCACCTGCTCGACGTCGCAACCTTCCTGCAACTCCCGCACGAACATGGGCTCGAAGGTAAAGTCGGCCGCGGACGGATTCGCCCACGCGGCGCCTGTCGGCGTGCGCCGGCGCTCCTCGAGGTCGTTGCCCTAGGCTGGCGTCGTGGAGCGGACGGCGCTCATCACCGGCGGCACCGGAGGGCTGGGCCCAGCGGTAATCGATGCCTTCCTCGCGGACGGCTGGCGCGTCGTCGCGCCCGTGCGGCATGAGGATGGTGGCGAGCGGCCGGGGATGGAGCACGTCCCGGCTGACCTTCTCGACCCCGAGCAGGTGGGCGCGGTGGTTGACGTGGCGGTCGCGGTCGAGGCGGCGCCGCTGCGTGCGGTGGTCAACCTCGTGGGCGGGTTCTTCGACGGCCCGCGCGTTCACGAGCTCCCGGTCGAGGATCTCGAGCGCCAGCTCGCGCTCAACCTCCGACCGACCTTCCTGGTCACCCGGGCGGCTCTCCCGCACCTCATCGCAGCGGGCGGTGGCGCCATCGTGTGCGTGGGCAGCCGAGCGGCGCTGCGCCCCTACCGCGGTGCGGCCGCCTACGCGACCGCCAAGGCCGCGGTGATCGCCTTCGCCCGCGCCGTCGCCGCCGACTACCGCGACGACGGCGTGCGCTGCAACGCGGTGCTCCCGAGCGTCATCGACACCCCGGCCAACCGCAGCGCGATGCCCGGCGCCGACCACGAGAAGTGGGTCGCGCCCGAGGAGATCGCCCACGTCATCCGCTTCCTGTGCTCCGAGGAGTCGGGCGCCACGAGCGGGGCCGAGATCCCGGTCTACGGGCGCGCATAGCAGGGGATGCCCAGTTCGGTCTCGACGCGACGAACAGCCCGTAATCCGCGGAGTCCTTTGACTCTCGTCGTATCGCCGAGGAAGCGTGGGCGCTGCTATGCGCCCCGGGGGCACTCAGGCCAGACAGACCTTCATCTCGTCCGGCTTGGTCATCTTCACCGCGTGCTTCCCACCGATCGTGCGCGTCCAACCGTGGTCCTCCAGCAGCTTGATCGCGCCCTTCTGATTGAGCAGTCTACTCACAGCACCGTTTCGGCTTCGTCTTGGTTTCCGTCCGGGAGCGGTCCCTGCTGCACATGACGCTGAGCCCTAACCGCCGTAGAAGCGGATCGCGTCCTTGGCCAGGGCACGGGTCTCGCGCTCGTTGGTGACCGCGTTGAAAGCGATGGCGAAGCCGGGGATCGCCTTGCCCGCCAGCTTGGCGGCTCCCTTGCGCATGGCGAGCCTGGTGAGGCGCGAGAGCAGCGCCTCGTCGCCGGCGAGCTTGGTGCCGACGTACTGCTCGGCGACTGTCGCGCCGAGGCCGTCGAGGGCTTCGCGGGCGCTGATCGGGTCGGGGTAGAACTCGCGCAGGACGAGGAACTCGGCCGGTCGCATCGGGTCGCACGGGTCATACCCGTAGGCGGCGGCGATGAAGAAGACCATCCGCGACTGAAGCCAGGCGAGCGCGGCGATGTCGGGCAGCATCGTCCACACGCCGCCGATCCCCCCGGCCGCCCCGGCCCACCGCGACAGCGACGCGTGCCGCCGCCTGGTGATGAGGGCAAGCTCGGCCGGCGGGTAGGCGTAGCGAGCGCGCATCTCCTGCGCCCACGCTCCCGCCGCCGGGCCGTGGGCCTTCGAGGCCGCCAGGGCGAGATGCTCGGGCGCGCGCACCGGGTCGGCGCGCAGCTGCTTCCACAGGCCGCCCGGAAGGGCTCGGGGCGGATCGACGCGCTCGTCCTCGGACTGCGGCTCGAACGACGGATCTTCGGGGAGTGGGCCTTCCACGGCCAGGATGATGCCCGACGAGGTGCGAGAGCACGTTCGACCTGCGCCGAGCTCGCCGCCGCGCGGCGATGCGATCGATCACGACCGCACCCCCGCTACCGTGGGGCCATGGAGCGCAAGTGGTGGACGCTCGTCGCGGTCTGCACCGCGACGTTCATGCTGCTGCTCGACATCACGGTGGTCAACGTGGCGCTGCCCGACATCGAGCGCGAGCTCGGGGCGAGCTTCACCGAGCTCCAGTGGGTCGTAGACGCCTACGCGCTCATGCTGGCCGGCCTGCTGCTCACCGCGGGCTCCCTGGGCGACCTGCTCGGCCGGCGCCGGATTTTCGTCGGCGGGTTGGCGCTGTTCACCATCGCCTCGCTGTTGTGCGCTCTGGCCCCCAGCGCCGCGGCGCTCGACCTCGCGCGCGGCCTTCAGGGCGTCGGCGGCGCCGGGATGTTCGCCACCTCGCTGGCGCTCATCGGCCAGGAGTTCAGCGGGCCCGAGCGAGCGACCGCCTTCGGGGCGTGGGGCGCGACGACGGGCGGAGCGGTCGCCGTCGGCCCGCTGCTCGGCGGAGTGCTGACCGAGTCGCTGAGCTGGGAGTGGATCTTCCTGATCAACCTGCCCGTCGGCGCCGCCGCGATCTGGCTCTCGCTCGCCCGCCTCGTCGACGAGCGAGTGCCCGACACCGGCGGCGTGGACGTGCCCGGCCTGCTCAGCTTCAGCGGGGCGCTGTTCGCGCTCGTCTTCGCGCTGATTCGCGGCAACGACGAGGGCTGGGGGAGCCCGACTATCCTCGGCCTCATCGCGGCGGCGGCGGGCCTGCTCGCCCTCTTCGTCGCGGTCGAGCGCGCTCGGGAGCGACCGATGTTCGACCTCACCCTGTTTCGGGTGCCGACTTTCGTCGGCGCCTCCATCGCTGCCTTCTCGCTGTCGGCGTCGATGTTCGCGATGTTCCTCTACCTCACCCTCTACATCCAGAGCGTGCTCGGCTACTCGCCGCTCGAGGCGGGCCTGCGGTTCCTGCCGATCACGCTGCTCTCCTTCGCGGTGGCGCCCGTCGCCGGCAAGCTCTCGGAGCGCCTGCCGGTGCGTGGATTCCTGGGCGGCGGGCTCGCGCTCGTTGGCGTGGGCCTCCTCCTCATGGCCGGTTTGGGGGCCGATTCGGAGTGGACCGCGCTGCTCGCCGGCTTCGTCCTCGCCGGCGCCGGGATCGGCATGGTCAACCCGCCGCTGGCCTCGACGGCGATCGGCGTCGTCGAGGCCCGGCGCGGCGGGATGGCCTCGGGGATCAACACGACCTTTCGTCAGGTGGGCATAGCGACGGGCATCGCCGCGCTGGGCGCGGTCTTCCAGCATCGGGTGGCCTCCGACCTGACCGAGCGCCTGGCGGGGACGCCGGCCGCCGGTAGCGCGGACCGGCTTGCCGAGGCGGTCGTCGGGGGCGGCTCGCAGGCGGCGGCGCGCGGGGCCCCCGCGGGATCGCGCGCCGTCCTGGAGGAGGCGGCGCGAGCGGCCTTCGTCTCCGGGCTCAACGAGATCCTGCTGATCGCGGCGGCGGTCGCCTTCGCGGGCGCGATCCTGTCCTTCGCGCTCGTCCGCCGCCGCGACTTCGTCGCCGCGCGCGGGCCGGCGGCCGCCGCCGCGCCTGCGTAGGGGCCGCCACACCGCGTGGGCCGCGCGTCGGAATCCCGGTCCACGTGGGGTCGACCCGCGGCGACGAGCTACGAACGCGGCGACCCGTCGTCCGTCTCGAGCCCGACGACGCGTGCGACCTGATCCAGGTCCGAGTCGTGAGCGAGCAGGGCCGCCCCTCGACGCCAGGCGACGGACGCGATCATGCAGTCGATCATTCCGCGCGGGTGATGCCCGCCGGTGGCCCGGTCATACTCGACCCAGGCAGAGGTGTCGACGAGGATCAATCGACTGCGTCGTGCGCGGGCAGGTCACCGGGAGGCTCGGCGATGGCGTGGGCACCGCGCATGCCTCGTCGCGGGTCATGGGCTGCCCTGCCAGGTGTCGCAGGGCGAGGTCGACGGCGCCCGTCTTGGTCCGCACGCCGTAGCGGTCCATGATCGCCTCCACGCACTCCTCATCGAGCTCGATGTTTGTTCTGACCCTGCCGATACACCGAGAGTACGCAAGGCGTGTACGTTACGTGTACTGGTCGATCGCCCGCCGCCGGTGACCGTCGTCGTCTTCTCCGCGCTGGTCAGGCCCGAGGTCACGGTGCCGGCTGCTTTTCCGTCGCGGAACAGACGACGCGCTCGCGGCGCTCGACCACCTGGTCGGGGCCCTCGAGCGTGATCGAGTCCAGAACGGGCACTCGACACCAGCACAGCCGCGCGTCTCGGGGCGCCGACTCGACCGTTTTCCCGCTTTCCGGGTCACCAGGGTAGCCGCCGCGCGGCAGGCTGCTGCGGTCGCGTGAACGCCCGTGCTCAGCGCGGCGCGACGAGGAGCGTCTGCGCGGCGCGCCCGATGCGCCCGCCCTCGTCCCACAGCGCCGTGTCGGTGAGGCCGACTCCCGAGGGCAGCGGAGTGGTGACCGCGTCGAGCCCGACCCACTCCCCGGCGGCGGGCCGGGCGAGGTGCACGGTGAGATCGGTGTTGATGAACGCGAAGCGCCGCCAGTCCAGGGCCGCGCTCACCCCGTTCCCCGAGTCGGCCGCGACCATCACGCGCTGGAGCGGGGTGGGCTCCTCGCCCGCCACCAGTGGCTGGCGCATGCGCAGCCATGCAGTCGCCGGGCCGGGCTCCAGGAAGGCTCCACGGACGAAGCGGTAGTCCATCGCGGTGTGGTATCCGACGTCGGCGCCCGTCGGAAAGAACGGGGGGCTCTCGCCGCGCTCGGGGCCGGGCGGCGGAGGATCGGAGGGCTCCGCGGGCGGTGCCGGAAGGTCGAGCTCGGTCGTTCGCAGCCGCCATGCGGTCGCCCGCATGAGCTCTGAGCCGTCGCTCGCGAGGGTCAGCGATCCCTCCAGCAGCTCGACGCTTCGCCCCGGGCGCAGCACCGATGCGGTGGCCTTCAGCGGTGCGATCGGGACGGGTCGGAGGATCTCGACCGTCACTCGCGCCACCTGCGCGGCGCCGCGCGGTTCGCAGCGCTCGATGGCCCGGGCGAGCAGCGCCGCCGGCGGTCCGGCGTGCTGGCTGCCGGGGTCCCACGGGCCGCGCGTCAGCTCGGTCGCCGCAAAGGCGAGACCATCGGGGATGAAGAATGCCCGGCTCAGTGTCAGCCCTCGCCGACGGCAGACGTGGCGTTCCGGTGGATCGCCTCGACGATCTGCGGCCACGCACCCCGCGGGAGGTCGTGACCCATGCCCTCGACGAGCACGAGGCGGGCGCCGCGGATCGCTCGTGCGGTCGCCCGCCCGCCCGACGTCGCGACGAGCCGGTCCACCGAGCCGTGGATGACCACGGTGGGCGCGCTGATCCGCCGCAGATCGGCCACCCGGCTGCCCGAGTCGAAGATGGCGGCGAGCTGGCGCGCCGTTCCCGCTTCATCGAGGCCCCGATCGAAGCTCCGTCCGGCGACGTCGCGAAGCTGCGCCTCGTCGGAGGGGAAGCCCGGCGAGCCGACGACGCCGAACAGCGCGACCATCCGATCGACGTAGGCCTCCCTGGTTCGGGGCGGCGGGCGCATGAAGAAGGGGTAGACGCGCAGCGCGGGCTGGCCGGAGAAGAGGGCGCCGGTGCTCGACATGATCGAGGCCAGCGAGAGCACCCGGTCACCGTGGTCGGCGGCCATGAGCTGGGCGATCATGCCGCCCATCGACGCCCCGACGGCGTGGGCAGCCCGCACGCCGAGGTGGTCGAGGAGCCCGACCGCGTCGCGTGCCATCTCGGCGAGCGTGTAGGCCGGGCGGCGCGGGCGGCGGGTGAGGAGCTCGAGCAGGGTGGGCGCAGGAGCGCAGGTCAGATGGGTGGAGCGACCGACGTCGCGGTTGTCGAAGCGGACGACGTGGAAGCCTCGATCCACCAGCAGCGCGCAGAAGCCCTCCGACCACGCGATCATCTGAGTGCCCAGTCCCATCACGAGCAGGACCGTCGGATCGCCTGAGTCGCCGAAGGTCTCGTAGCAGAGCTCGACCTCGCCGATCCTGGCGAGGCGCTCGCCCGATGCGGCTGGTGCGGCGGCCGTCCCGGTCACGCGGGAAAGGCTAGTCGTCGGCGTCCTTTCGTCCGGCGCGATTTCGGCGCTCAGCGCTCCCAGCGCCTCAAGTAGGGGAGTGGGTCGATCGCCTCTCCGCCGCTGTACCAGCCTCCTCGCCAGATCTCGAAGTGCAGGTGCGGGCCGGTCGAGCTGCCCGTGCTCCCGACGTTGGCGATCCGCTCCCCGCGCCCCACGCCCTCGCCCTCCTGCACGCGCAGCGAACCCTGCTCGAGGTGCATGAAGACATAGGAGAGGTCGTTGCCCGCGTCGGCGATGACGAGGTAGTAGCCGGCGCCGCCGCCCTGGTAGCCGCGCGTGGTCACCTTCCCCGCGCGGGGTGAGACGACGGGTGTTCCCTGATCGGCCGCCATGTCCTGGCCCTGATGCTTGCGCCCTCCGGGCCGGGGCGCGCCGAAGCCGTCGCCGTAGGTGAAGGAGCCCTGGATCGGAAACGCCGCTCCGGCGCCTGCGGCGGCCGACCGCCGCTCGCGCCTGATGCGCGCGCGACGCTGCGCCGCGCGCCGGCGCCGCGCCCTGGCACGGCTGGCGCGCTCGCGGGCGGCTCGTCGCTCAGCCGCTCGCTCGGCCTTCGTGCCGATGCCGTAGGAGGTGCCGCCGCCGTCCTTGCCCGCGACGGCCGGAGGCGCCGTGCCGCCGGTACCGCCGGCGATCGCCGTCGCCGGGACGCCGAGGAGTATCGCGATCGCGCATCCGTGCACGAGCAGTGAGCGAGGCATCCCAGCCAGCGTCGACCTCCGTCACCCAAGCTCCAGTGCGACGCGGGCAATGCGCAGCTTCGAGGAGCGAAAGCTGCGGGCAGGCCCCAGGCTCGCCCGTTCGCGGGGCGCGGCTCATCAGGGCGCGTGAGCCAATGATCGCTAGTCCTCGGTCTTGCGAGACGCCTTGGCGCGGTCGGCGGCGTCGCTGAGGCGGGCGGCCTCGTCCTTGGCGGTGAGGGCTTCCTCGCGCTTGGCGATGGCCTTCTCTTCTTCTTCGAGCTGGTCAAGGCGGTCGCGGCGGGCGCGTGACTCGGCGGCTTCCTCGGCCCGGGCGGCAACCTTCTCGCTCGCCTCCTTGCGGCTCTCCTGCGCCTCGGCTGCCTTGCGCCGGCGCTTCTCGCGCTGCTCCTGCGCCCGGGCGCGCTTCTGCTCCGCGGTCTTGGCGGCGCTCCCGCGCTGGGCCTGCGCCTTTCGCTTGCGCTCGGCGGCGCGCCTCTCGGCTTCTTGGTCGAGCTCCCGAGCCGCGGTCTGCAGCTCGTTGGCCTGCTCGCGCTCGTCGGCGGCCTTGCGCCGCAGCCCGGCGTCGCGCTTGAGCTGATCGTCGGCGGTGACCTGTCCGACCACTTCGCGAACGGCCGCATCGACGCGATCCACTGCGACCTTGCCGCCACCGGCACCGCCGGGGCCATTGCCGCGCCCGGCGACCTTCAGCGCGGCGTCCACGGGCATGCGCAGCGCCTTGATCGAGCCGCCCAGGGCGGCGCGGGGAATCGTTCTCAGGTTCATCTAGTCGTTCTCCGGGTCCACGGCGTCGGCACGGGCCTGCGCCTTACGAGCTTGTTCCTCGAGTCTGGCAGCCGCCTGCTCCTCCCGGCGCTTCTGCGCCTCGGCGCTCTGCTCGACGCTCGTGGCCAGCGACTCCTTCGCTGCCCGCTCGCGGGCGGCGGCGGCCTGCTCGCTCTGGGCATCGGCCTCGGCCCTGTGCTCGGCCTCGATGCGATCGCGCTCGATGGCGGCCTCGCGCTCCTCCTCGGCCACCTGCGCCTGTAGGTGGGCGCGCTCGCGCTCGACCTCGGCCTTGGCCCCCTCGACCTGTGCCTCCTCCTCGTGCCGGCGCGCCTCCGCGCCCTCGCGCCGGGCGTCGCGGTCGGCGTCGACGGCCACCTGCTGGAGCCGGCCCTCGCGGGCCAGCTCGTCCTTTCCGAGCGCCGACCCGGCGGCTTCCTTGGCCTTTCCGGCGATCTTGCCGAGTATGCCCCCGGCGGTCTCGTCGCGTCTGTCTGGGTTGGTCACGTCGCCTTGTCTCCTTGGGTCCTGGGGGGTGGTGCCGGGGAGCTCGACCGCGGCCTGCGCCCGGCATCGGCGATGCGGGACGGTACGGATGTCGCGGTCCTGATCCTCTACCCGATGAATCTGCGCTCACGCGTTGGATCGGGGCGTCCGGTCGAGCGACTCCACCTAACCCGCGCGGCGGCGCCGGTTAGGGCGGCTGGGTCTCGGGTATGCGCGGTTCGCAATCCACAGAAGGAGAACACCATGGAAGAGACGCCTCTCGAAGCGACCCGGAAGTACGTGGAGGGAGTCACCTGGCCCGTCGACAAGGAGACCCTCATCGAGAGAATGGAGGCCAACGGCGCGCCGGACGACGTGCTGCAGACGCTGCGCGACACCGACAAGGACAGGTTCACCGCCCCCTCCGAGATCCAGAACGCCCTGTGGATGGAGGCTTAGGACGCGTAGATAAATAAGTTGGAGGATTTGTCGTCCTGTCGTGGAATCGCTGGGTGGTGGTCGATGAGCGGCTCATCGGTGAGCGGTTCCGGGCGTTGGCACCAGAGTTGAGCGAGCGCGGCCGGCGGATCTGGGC